>NZ_JBYISM010000011.1:0-220550 GCF_057708605.1 Nocardia sp. bgisy118
TCCCCCCCCCCCCCCCCCCCCCCCCCCCCCCCCCCCCACCGGGCTCAGCAGTTGCTCGGCGCGGGCTCGCCGCGGAAGCGGGCGTCGAGCCAGCCCAGTGCGGCGGGGATGCCGAGAACGGCGGCGGTGAGATGATCGGGCACCGCGATCTGCTCGGCCTGCACCCGCACGCCCGCCGCGCACCACCTGCGGTCGGTGTTGACGATCGCGTCGACCGGCACCAATCCGTCTATCGGAGAATGCCATTCGAACACCGGCGTGCGCGGCACACCGGCGTGCAGCTCGAGGCTGTTCTCCTCCACCACCGCTCGCGCGTCGCGATTGTCGATCATCGAGGTCGTCTTGGCGAAGTCCATCGCGCCACGTCCCGCGCCCGCGGCGATGATGTCGTTGGTGCAGCTGTTGGCCATGGCGTCGCGCGCGGCCAGCCCGCGGTCGTTGAGTTGCTCGCTGAGCGGGAACCGCTCCGGGTACTCACGCTCCAGGCCGAGGCCCGCGGCCAAGGCCAGACCGAACACCGGGTGCGAACCGAGGCCGAGGCCCTCCATCATCTTGACCAGGTTCATCGGCACCCCGCCCATCGCGGCACCCGCGAGCTGGAGTTCCGGTGCGTACTCCGGCGCCAGCGCCGCCGCCCACGCGGTGGCCATCCCGCCGCCGGAGTAGCCGACCATCGCCGTAGGGCTCTGCGCCACTTGCAGATCGGACACCTGCTTCACCGCGCGGATGCCGTCCAGGGTGATCTGACCGCCCAGCTTTGCCGCGCCGTAGGCGAACTGCGGGCCGAGATGATCGGGGAGGGCCACGCTCCAGCCGCGCTGCAGCAGCACGTTCCAGCCGGGCGCCTCGCGCACGATCAGATTCGGATCGCCGGTGTAGAGCACCCGCGACACCGAGCACTCGGCGCCGAGCCCGTTGATGATGTGCTGGAAGGACAGCAGCGGGCCGTCCTTGCGGTGCGCCGTCGGGGTGAGCACCGTGGTGGTGGCCGCGATCGGCTTGCCCTGCGAGCTGGTCGAACGGAACCGCACCACGGTGACGGTGGTGTCCGGGAAGATCGGCAGCGGCGGCATCTGGCGCACCGCCAGCACCTCGCCGGGCTTCTTGTCGGCCAGGTCAGGGGGCGAGGCGTAGAACGGATCCGGATCGGGGGCCGGATACAGCGGTTCGCCGTGGGTCACCCCCGCTCCGGCGACGACCATCATCGCTCCGAGCGCGGCGACACCGAGCGCGCGCATCGAACGCAGGGCCTTCCTCATGGACTTGTGCCTCCCCAGTGGGTCCAACGTTGGAGAACATCCTCATCAACGGACGGTGGGGATGGCAGACGCGGTGCGCAACATGTTGACAATTCACAGTTCGGGCAGCGACACGCTGTGACCGCCGCGCACACATACTCGTGAGAATCCCCACCGAAGCGCCGCGCGGCCTGTGACTTGTCCAGCCAGTGGGATGGAACATGTTCTTTGCTATGGTCCCGGACCTACCGTCGAGTAACCGGCGTACGGCCGCGCCGGACCGGAAGGAGACGGTGGCATGGACGGCACACAGCGCATCGCGGATCGCTGGTCGGGTGTCGCGGACGCGCTGACCCGGCGCGTGACCGTCTACTTCGACGGCCCGACCCCCGAGGACGAGATCGTGCTCGCGTACGCCGCGACCAGCACCGAGGCGTGGGAATTCACCAGCGCGGCGCTGCACGCCGGCCTCACCGTCACCGTGGACGGCAAGGTCGGACCCGAGCTGCGCAGGTTGCCGTGCCGGTCGCTGTGGACCTGAATGCGAGGTGACGCGCCGTGCCTCACGGACTGTCCAGCACCCGATGGAGGAAGGCCATCGTGTCCGGCAGCGAGTCGCGGGCGGTAGCGAGGTGGTCGCCGGGATAGACCGCCACCTGGAGATCCGCGCCTGCCGACGTCAGCTCCGCGACCAGGGCTGCGCTCAGGGGCGCGGGCACGTCGCGATCGGTCAGACCCTGGCCGATGAACAGTGGCACCGTGTGGCCCTCGGTCGGTATCCGCAGCATCGAGCGCGCCGCGGCCAGCAGCGCCGGATCCGCCAGCGGCTTCGCCAGCATCTCGCCGATCGAGATAT
Organism: Nocardia sp. bgisy118; assembly: GCF_057708605.1. Classification (NCBI taxonomy): domain Bacteria; kingdom Bacillati; phylum Actinomycetota; class Actinomycetes; order Mycobacteriales; family Nocardiaceae; genus Nocardia; species Nocardia sp. bgisy118. Next base: position 2,095 of record NZ_JBYISM010000011.1, read on the forward strand.
CGCGCACCATGGCGTCGGCCTCGGCGACACACTCGCGCTCGACCAGGGCGAGCACATCCCGGCCCACGGGAGTCAGATAGTTGTCCACGTCGACTTCGGGCGCGGTCTCGCGCAGCCCCACGAGGATCGAGGCGAAGTAGGCGGTCGTCATCCGGAGCGGAAGCCGCGGCACCCAGGGGCCGAGCAGCGGCGCGATGTTCTCCAGATTCGACGGCGGCCCGGTGGCGACCGCGCCGCGCAACCGTAGCTCGGGCGCGTCCTCCGGGGCGATGCGCGCGGTGAACAAGGCGGTCTGCCCGCCTTGGGACTGACCGAGCACGGCCCACCGGTCGCTCAGCTCGGGCACGACAGTCCGCGCGGCGCGCACCCCGTCGATCATGCTGCGCGCCTGCGACGGTCCATCCAGATACGGGTGCGTGCCCGGGGTGCCGAGGCCGACGTAGTCGGAGAGCGCCACGGCGTAGCCGGCGCGCAGCAACTCCGGATAGACGGTGTCGAGATAGAGGCGGCGCGGCTGCACCGTGAACGCGCAGTGGTCGGCGATCCCCACCGTGCCGTGCGCGTAGGCCACGATCGGCCATCCGCCGGGCGGCGGCGGACCCGGCGGCAGATAGATCGCGCCGCTGCTCTGCATCGGCCCGCGCGGGCCGCGCGACCAGTAGACAAGCCGTAGCCCGGCGCCCGCGTCCGCCACTTCGACGACCTGCGGCAACGGGGACACCTCCGTGACCGAGCCGGGCAGTCCGGCAGGGTTCGCCGCGCCGGTGCCCGCGGGCGCAAGCACCGAGATCACGACCCCGAGCACGCCCCCCAAGATCAGTGCACGATTCATCGACCGATGATTGCCGTATCGATGCCGGCGGGGCAAGACACCACATTCGGTGTCCCGCTCAGGGCGACCTACCCCCGCCACATGCGGGCCATCGACGGACGTCGTCCGGCCGCGCACGACTACGCTCGACCGGGACGTCCGCGCCACGCCGGACACCACGGCGGCCACGCTGGATACCCACAGCGGCCACGCCGGACAAGTACAGCGCCTCGGGAGGGAACGACAGTGAGACAGCGGACGCGGACAGCACACGACCGCCGACCGCGCGTGGTACACGGGGCGGCGGTCGCTCTGCTGCTGTCCCTCGCGGTCGCCGGTTGCGGCGGCGATAACACGTCCACCGCGACGACGTCCGATCTGGGCTCGCCCACGCCGTCCGCGCGCCTGACCGCACCGCCGACCACCGCGTCGATCGCGATCACCTCACCCGCCACCCCCCTTGCGGCGCAGCCGACGGTCGACCCCTACGAGGGCATTCCCCTTGTCGACCACGTGGAGTGGACCGAGAACGTGGACGGCGCCCGCCTGCTCGTCTTCCCCTCGGAAGCCGGTCGCCGCACCACCTATCCCGGTTCGGACGAGCGGGCCTGGCAGGAGGTTCTCGCCGAGTCCCCCGACGCCGACACCCCCGGCATGCGCGACCAGTTCATCTGCCACTGGGACTGGGCGCGTCTGGTCCAGCCGAACAAGCCCAGCTGGAATATCGAACCGTGGCGGCCCGCCGTCGGCTACCCGGCCACCGTGCAGGCGTCGTGCAACCCGGGCGGACCCGAACGCTGACCGACCGCCACCCGCTACCGGAAAGGACACCCATGCGCATTGTGATCGCCGGTGGACACGGCAAGATCGCCCTGCTGCTCGCCGAATCGCTCGCCGCGGCGGGTCACTCCGTCGACAGCCTGATTCGCAACCCCGTCCACGCCGCGGATGTCGCCGCCACCGGAGCCCGCCCTCTCGTGCTGGATCTGGAACGAACCGACCGCACCGCACTCGCCGCGGCGCTGACCGGGGCCGATGCTGTCGTCTTCGCGGCGGGCGCGGGGCAGGGCAGCGGCGCGGCCCGCAAATACACCGTGGACAAGGGCGGCTCGGTGCTGCTCGCCGAGGCCGCGGAGCAGGCCGGAGTACGACGTTTCGTGCAGATCTCCACCATGGGTGCCGGTCAGCCGCCCGCGCCGGGCACCGACGAGGTGTGGGCCGCCTACATCGATGCCAAAACCCAAGCCGAGGACGATCTTCGAGCCCGCGATCTGGACTGGACCATCGTGCGCCCGGGTCGGCTGCTCGATACCGAGGGCACCGGCCGGGTCACCCTGAGCGCGGACCGGGTCGGTCGCGACAGCATTGCCCGCGCCGACGTCGCGGCCGTCCTCGCCGCCGTGCTGTCCGCTCCGAACACCGTGCGCACCACGCTCGACCTCGTCGCCGGGGATACGCCGTCGGCCGATGCGGTCGCCAATATTGGTAGCCAATAGATTGCTGATTATCGTGTGACGCACCGGATTCGGCCAGCGGGATCCCCAAGACGGTTCCGTCGGCCGACTTATCCGGCCGCCGCCGACCCGCGATTTCGCACCGAATCCGAAACGATTTCCCGACGCTGCCGATTCACCATTCGAGACCTCGCCGCGCGGGGGCGCAATGACGACGCTTCGCCACACGGAGCGTCCGGCCATCCGCGCGCCCCCGCCGAGGCGCACGCGCCGGTCGGACGGTCCGGGACGCATCGCCGCGGCGAACGCCGCCCGACCTGGCCAGCCGTACACCCGGCCTGACGAGGAAGAACACTGGGAAGAGGGCGAACCCGGAGGCTGCCGCGCCGATCCAGCGAACCGCCCGGTCGGAACGCATGGCCGCGCTGGTCACAACTGTGAAAAACCTTTTGCGCGAATACAATCGATCGTGCAGATGTACTTGCATCTGAAAGGCACACGGACCTAAACTCAGTTCCGCAAAGCTATATAGAGGACAACCAGGGGAGGCCGTGTGGGCGAACCGAGGGCAAAAGTCGCCGGAGGTTTGCTGCCGCCTACAGTCAGGGGCGTTCTTATGGACCAACCACTTACAGGCGGCCGGATCGGGTTCGCCGACACCGCACTGGCCGACCAGCCAGCGAACGGTAGAGCTATGAGCACATCGTCGGCCCCGAGCGGCCACAGAAATACCGCGTACTCACGAGAAACGGCAGTCGCGTTCGTCATCGATGCCGTCGAGTCCACCGGAGCGGCCACCCGGAACGATTTCGACATCGATCGGATCGTGTCCACGGCGCACGCCATGGCGGACGACTGGGATCTCGAGGCGTTGCAGCCGGCGACGTTCTGGCGCATCGCATCCACCTTCATCAGGCAGTAGCCGGTTAATCACCGCGCGCGGCGGCCGAACAGCGCTGCGCGCCAGCGAATCTCGCCTGCGGCAGGACACGGCCGGACATCACCTCCGTCCGCCGAGCCGGTGTGCGCGACACCCAGCGCGACCTCGCCGCTTCTCGCGTCGTCCGGACCGACGACGACGCTCGAGCCACAACGGGATCTTCTCGCCGTCAATCGTTTTCGGCCCGAGCCAGGCGGCAAAAATCAGAAAAGAGACCGCTCGTGATCTTCAGGGCGTCGAGCTGCATCAGCGGCGCTAGGTAGTTATCGACGGCAGATAGTTATCGACGGCACCGCACCGCATCCAGCGGCACTCGGTGATTTCTCGGATACACCGCGAGGTCTTCGGCCGTACTGGCAGACCATCGGCGGCGCCACATGATCTTCGGCGACGCTCCTCAGCGCTGCCGGACGATCGTCACGCGTACGATGCCAACATCTCGACCGACTTCTGCGGCGGCAAGGCCTGCACGCTCAAGCGGTCCATCACCGAGAGATACAGCGCCAGATCTTGCCTGCGGTCAAGGTACAGGGCGCTGGTCAGGTGCTCCAGGTACACGATGTCGGGTAGCTCGGGCTGAGCGAAGCGCAGGATGCTGAAGGAGCTGCCCGCGGCCGCGTGCTCGCCCGCCGAGTACGGCAGGACCTGAAGGGTCACGTTCGGTAGGCCGGCCAGCGCGATGAGGTGCTGCATCTGCTCGCGGTGCACCTGCGGCCCGCCCACCGGACGGTGCAGCGCGGCCTCGTCGATCACCGCCCAGACGATCGGCGGATCCGTCCGGTGCAGGATCTCCTGCCTGCGCTGGCGCACGGCGACGCGTCGTTCGGTGTCGGCATCGTCGTTGCCGAGAGACAAGACGGCCCTTGCGTATTCGGGCGTCTGTAGCAGGCCGGGCACAAGGTGCGCCTCATAGGTGCGGATCTTGTTGGCCGCTTGCTCCAGCCCCAGGTAGGTGCCGAACCACGAAGGCAGCAAGTCGCTGTAGCGGTGCCACCAGCCGGGCTCGTTCGCCTGTCTGGCCAGCGCGAGGAACCGCTCGCGTTCGACGGGATCGGTTACGCCGTAAAGGGTTAGGAGATCGCGGATGTCGCGTTCTTTGAAACCGGTGCGGCCCAACTCGAGACGACTGATCTTGGCGTGCGAGCCACGAATCGCGTCGCCGGCGGCCTCGCGGGTGATGCTGCAACTCTCGCGTAGCTTGCGCAACTGCCCACCCAGGGCGATCCGGAGCACAGTCGGACCATGCTCCGCGACAACCGATTGCACGAGGCCGTCGTCGTTGGGTTCTGCGATCATGGAGTTCGTCTCCGATACTCGAGGTTGCCCACCAGTGTGTCACACACTTGTCGTTTCGAGACACACCGCACCGACCGCAATGTTACCTTTCAGCTAGTCAAATCGTCGAATTCCCCGGCCTTTGCTCCGCGAACGAACGCGTCGATCTCGGGGCGTGTGTAGAAGAGGACCGCGCCCTCGGGGTCGCGCGAGTTACGCACGGCGACCAGGCCATTGGACACCTCCGCTACTTCGACGCAGTTGCCGCCGCTCGGCCCGCTGTACGAACTCTTGCGCCAGGCGCTCGTGATCTTGTGTGTGGTTGTACCCGACATTTCCCACTCCTCGGTTACTGCCAGTGTGAGGGACCTATCCGCTTGGGTGCTTGCAGATGCACGCTCAAACGTTCTTGCATTTGCACCCACGTCCGGACGATAGCACGAAGTTCACCATGCGGCGCAGAATAATTCGGACCTACCGGTCGGCTTTGAGACCGGTGATTCGTCAGTCGCGGAAAGACCGTGATCAGCTGGCGGATCCAGTCCGCTGACACCACCCGAATCTTGTACTGTCACAGAGCACATCGGATGTACCGTCCATTCGCGACAACCTCGGTGCAAGACGCGCGCGGCGCGCCGCCGAACATCGGTCAAGGGCGGCGGACATCCGGCCAGCACGCACGTTCCCGAGGAGTCACACGCGATGCCCGAAGACCAGAGCCCGCTCATCCGGACCGACATCCCCCATTCCGCCCGAATCTGGAACTACTGGATGGGGGGCAAGGACTACTACGAAATCGACAGGGTCGCAGGTGATGCGGGCATCGAGGTCGACCCCGACATCACCACGATGGCCGTCCAGTCGCGCCAGTTCCTGATCCGCGCGGTCAGCTACCTGGCCAGCGAGGTCGGCATCCGCCAGTTCCTCGACATCGGCACCGGCCTGCCGACCATGCAGAACACCCACGAGGTGGCGCAGAGCGTGGCGCCCGACGCGAAAATCGTTTACGTCGACAATGATCCGCTCGTGCTGACCCACGCGAGGGCGCTGCTCACCAGCACCACCCCGGAAGGCGTCACCACCTACGTGGACTGCGACTTCCACGACACGGAGCAGATCGTCGCCGACGCGCAGAACGTCCTCAATTTCAACAAGCCGATCGCCGTCATGTTCATGGGCGTGCTCGGCCACGCCAAGACCTACGACGAATTGCTGCGCATCGTTCACACGGCGCTCGACGCCGTGCCGTCGGGCAGCTACCTGGTGATGTGGGACGGCACGGACGACAGCCAGGAGTACGTGACCCTCTGCGAGAACTACACCGGCACCGGCGGCGTGCCGTACGTGCCGCGCCCGCAGGCCCAGATTCGCGCCGTCTTCGACGGTTTGGAGTTGGTCGACCCCGGATTCACCTCCATCACCCAGTGGCGCGCCGAGAATGCCGAGGTGGGCGAGATCCGGCCCATTTCCGCATACGGAGCCGTCGCGCGCAAACCCTGACGCGCACACCGCGGATACCGGCCAGTCGGCAAATATCCGGCGCGCCGAAATATCCTGACGTGTCATCGATAATCGCGCCGGGTCGGCGAAATTACTGACGCATCAGGAAATAGTGCGACGCGCCTGGGAAAGCCGCTGCGCCACAACGGCGGCCGTCGGCATCCGTCGACGGCCGCCGTTTTCCATTCCTCGCCGTCGTTCGTGCAGATGTACTTGCATCTGTAAGGTACGCGGCCCTAAACTCGGGCAAAGAGTAACGCGGGGAGGCGCGCAGGGAGTTCGCGCCGGCGTCGACAGACAATTCGCCTCCCCATTGCCAGACGCGAGGGGCGGTCGACATGAGTCAGCCATTTCGAACTCCCCACCGGGACGCGCTCTTCGGAGGCGCCGGTGTAGAGACGTTGCGACCACCCGCCGCGGGCGATGTGTCCGCCGCCGATTGCGGCGCCGAGCCCGGTGGCCTCACCTATCGCCGCGCCCGCGAGATACTCCAGTTCCACGAGGTGCACGGCCCGCAGTGCAGACAGTGGCTCGCGGCGGCGGCGTACTTGTCCGCGGGCCTGGACGACGAATAGTTTGCCCTCGAATGTCGTTGCGGCTCAGTCTCTTCTGTCCCGATCACGCGCACGGCGCGTCACCGTAGACGACGAGCCAGATCGCCCGCCCCAGCGATTCCGCCAGCGCGTCGTCGGTGACGACCGAATTCGCCGCGAAGGCGGCCGTGATCGATCGCTCGACCATCGCCGTCAGCACCACCGCCGTCGCGGTCGGGTCGACGGACGAATCTATTCGGCCCGCGGCGCGATCCGTCTCGAGCCGAGTGCGCACCACATCCACGAAGGACGCGACCCGACCTCTCCAGTACCGCCCCACATCTCGGTCGTAGGCGGCGACTTCACTCAGCGCCAGCAGCAGATAGCGATGTTCACGGAACCCCGCGATCATGCTGCCGATCGCACCGACCACTCCCGCCCTGCGGTCACCGTGATCGGCCCGCCACCACGTCTCCGCCGCGTCGAACAGGTCCGCGGTCGCCAGCTCCGCCATGCGGATCAGTAGCCGACTCTTGTCCGGAAAGTAGCGGTAGAAGGTCGATCTCGCGGAACCCGACGCCGCGGCGATCTTCTGCACCGCGATCTCGGTGTAAGGCGTTCCGTCGGCGAGCAGCTCTTCGACGGCGCGCAGGACGCGTCGCTCGAATTCCGCGCGCCGGTCGTCGACCTGCTTGCGCGCGTTCTTCGGGGCTCTCGTCAGCGAAGGCATCCGCCGCCCGCACGTCGCGCGACGGTGCGGCGTCGCCGAGGTCGTCCGCTGGATGGATCCATGAGTTCCATTCTGCCGTGCGGCCGTTGACAGCGAGAGGCGCCGAGCCGCACCATCGATCGGACACCATGTCCGAGACGCAGTGACCGAGGTGGTTCGACGATGAGCGGAGCTTTTGCCATCCCGGTCGAGGACACCGAGGTCGTCGTGGTCGGCGCGCGCTGCGCCGGGTCGGCGGCGGCCGCCGCGTTCGCGCAGGCCGGTCGGCGGGTGGTGCTGCTCGAAGCGACTCGGCTTCCCTCCGACACGCTCTCCACGCACTTGCTGTGGCCCGGCGGAGTCGCGGAGCTGCGGCGTCTCGGTGCGCTCGATCGTGTCGCGGAGTTGGGCGCGCCACCGATGCGGACGGCCTATGCGGCGGGCGCGGGCCATGCCATTCGCTCCTCGTTCGCGCCGGTCGACGGCGTCGACTACGCGCTGTGTGTGCGCCGCACGGGCCTGGACGCCGCGCTCGCGGCCACCGCGGTCGCCGCGGGAGCGCAGCTGCGGGATGGCGCGCGGGTCGGCGAATTGCTCTGGCGCGGAACACGATGCGCGGGCGTGCGGTACACCGATTCGTCCGGCACGCACGAATTGCGCGCCGCTCTCGTCGTCGGCGCCGACGGACGGCGCAGCACGGTGGCTCGGCTGGCCGGTGCGTCCCGCCCTCGGCTCTTCGCGCCGAGCGGGCGGGACTGCTATTTCGCCTACTGGCGTGACACGGCGGTCGAATGGCGCGAGGTGGCCGCGCAGTGGCGCAACGGCGCCGATCTCGGCACCGCCTTCCCCTGCGACGACGGGCTGCTGCTCGCCCTCGTACAACCGCCCGCGAGCCAGGACCGTCCGGGACCCGGCGGGGCCGAACGACGCTATCGGGAAGCGATCGAACGGATTCCGGGGTTGACGGCGCGGCTCGCGGGATGCGAGCGCGTGGGTCGCGTCCGCTCGGCGACCGGGCTCGTCTCCTACTTCCGGGGATCCAGCGGGCCCGGGTGGGCCTTGCCCGGCGACGCCGGTCATTTCAAGGATCCCGTGACGGCGCAGGGCATTCGGGACGCGCTGCACTACGGCAGACGGCTCGGCGAACTCGCCGCCCCGGTGCTGCACGAACCGCAGCGCCTGGACGCGGCGTTGCGCGCCTGGGAGTCCCAGCGCCTCACCGAATGTCTCGGCATCTACCAGTGGACGAACCGGTTGTCTCGCGCGACGCCCATGAGCCCCTTGGAGATTCAGCTGTACCGCCGCGCCACCGGCGACCCGGAGCTGGCAGGGGCGGTGACCGAGATCTTCTCCCGGACAAAGGATCCGAAGGACGTCTTCACCCCTGGCCTCGCCGCCGCGCTGGCCGTTGGCGCCTTGCGTGCGGCCTGGCCGTCGGTCGGTCCGGTGCTGACCGAACTCCTCCACGAAGCCCGCGACACCGCCGCCGACTGGTGGCAGTCCCGCGCGCACCCGGCCATCACGCCCGCCACCGCCGCCGTCCCAGGAGTTCGACATGCGTGATCAGCGACCGTTTTCCGGTATTTCCCCGACCCGTCGCGATGTCCTACGCGGTGCGCTGGCGGCGGGCGCCGGCCTGTTGGCGAGCGCTCCGATGGCCACCGCCGCGCCCGTAGCGCGGCGAGCGCCCGCGCCGGGGCGAACGGTCGCGATCTTCGGCGGCGGCGTCGCGGGACTCTCCGCCGCTCACGAACTCGCCGAGCGCGGATACCAGGTCACCGTCTACGAACCCGCCTTCCTCGGCGGCAAGGCCAGGAGCATGGGCGTCCCGGGCACCGGCACGGAGGGCCGGCTCGATCTGCCCGGCGAGCACGGCTTTCGCTTCTTCCCCGGCTGCTACCAGAACCTTCCCGACACCATGCGGCGCATTCCGTTCCCCGGCAACCACGACGGCGTCGCGGGCAACCTGGTGCGGGTGGAGGGCACCGTCGCCGGATTCCGCGGGCGCCCACCGATTTTCACGCCGGTCGAGCTCGGCGCGATCGACCAGCTGACGCCGCAACGACTACAGAACACTCTGATGAGCGCGTTCGGTTTCGTTCCCGAGCTGCCGCCGCACGAACTCGCGTTCTTCGCCAAGCAGATGACGGTCTGGTTCACCTCTTGCGAGCAGCGGCGTTTCGGGCAGTGGGAGTACATCACCTGGGAGCAGATCCTGCGCGCCGAGGGCAAGTCGCCCGCCTACCGCGACTACTTGGTCAGCGCGCTCACCCGGATCACCGTCGCCGCGAAACCGCACCTCAGCTCGGCGCGCACTATCGGCACCATCGGCGAGGCGTTGGTGCTGGCCGCGACCGGAGCGATTCCCCAGTACGCCGCGGGCATCGACCGTATTCTGAACCGCCCGACCAACGAGGCGTGGATCGATCCCTGGGTCGGCTACCTGCGTTCGCTCGGTGTCCGTTTCGTCATGAACTGGGGCGCGAGCGCGCTGGCACTGCGCGGTGGGCGCGTCGTCTCGGCGACCGTGCGTGGCGCGAACGGCGCGGCCGACACCGTCACGGCGGACTGGTACGTCTGCGCCATGCCGGTCGAGCGAGCGCGGCCGCTGCTCAGCGACCAGATCCTCGACGCCGACCCGCGACTGGCGGGCATGCGTCACCTGCAGACGGATTGGATGGTCGGCATTCAGTACTACCTCGCCAGGACGACCGAGCTGCCGGAGGGCCATATCGCCGCGCTCGGTTCGCCGTGGGCGCTCACCGCATTGCGCCAAGCGCCCATGTGGGTCGGCGATTTCGCCGCACGCTACGGCGACGGCTCGGTGCGAGAGTGTCTCTCGGTGGACATCTCCGACTGGGACTCCCCCGGTCTGCTGTACGGCCGACCGGCCAAGGAGTGCTCGCGCGCGGAGATCGCGGCGGAAGTGTGGGCCCAGCTGAAGGAATGGCTCAACACCGCGACGGGCTGGCTGCGCGACGAGGACATCCACTCCTGGCATCTCGATCCCGGAATCAGCTGGCGCGGTGGCGAAATCGACAACGCGACACCGTTGCTGGTCAACACCGCCGGCTCCTACGAGCATCGGCCGTCGGCGCACTGCGCCATACCCAATCTGTTCTTCGGCGGCGACCACGTGCGCAGCCACATCGACCTCGCGACCATGGAGGGCGCCAACGAGTCCGGCCGCGCCGCGGCCAACGCGATCATGGACGCCGCCGACGACCCCGGCCTGCGCACGCCGATCTTCCCTCTGGTCTCGCTGCCGCTCTTCGATCAGGCCAAGCTCCTCGACGCCGATCGCTACCGCGCGGGACTGCCCCATGTGCTCGACGCCTGACGTTCCTCATCGGCGACCCACGCCGGGCAGTCCACCGAAGAAGATCTCGAACACCGTCTGTGGATTCGTGTGCAGCTGGGCGCTGGTCGGCGGGACGAACGGCGGCCCTTCGTTGATGTCGGTGACGACATAGTCCGCGTGCGAACCCGGCGTGCGCTGTTCGATACCGGAGCAGTCCGGACCGCCGGTCGCGTTGACCTTCGGCAGATCCTCCGGGTACTTGTACGGCTCCGAGGCCAGCATGAAGTTGCTGTTGAACACCGCGCCCGGCTTCATCCCGCCGAATATCGCGTTCGCCAACGGCATGACCGAGGTGATGCCCATGATCACGCAGCGCAGCACAGGGCGATAGTCGTGCAGCAACTCGGCGCCCGGCCGCAGCAGCCGGACCGCCGTCGCCAGCTGCTGCTCGTTCTCGGTGAAGACCGCGCGGGTGGTCTCGGCCAGACCCAGCACGTTGAGCAGCATCTCGTCCAGGTCCGCCGCCCGGTCCGCGACGGTCACGCCGGTCGCGGTCGCGTTGCCGACCGTGCGCAGCAACTCCCCCGCGGTGTCGGCGTAGAGGCCGGTGACCTCGGCTGTGGCGGCCATATCGAGTCCGAGTTGCGGCAGGCTCGGATTCAGTTCTCGCAGTACGGCGTCGGTGCGCGCCAGCAGATCCCCGAGCGTGTCGCCGCGCCCCTGCAACGCCGCGCTCAACGCGGCGAGGGTGGCGTTCAGCCGTGCCGGTTCGATTGCCGCCAGCAGCGTCGAGAGTCGCTGGAACAGCGTGTTGAATTCGACCGTCACCGATTCCCCGCGAATCAGCGCCCCCGGCGCGAGCGGGCGCGACGACGGGTGGGCGGGCGGCACGAAGTTGACGTACTTCGCGCCGAAGACCGTCGTCGAGCGGATATCGACCAGGGTGTTCTCCGGGACCATCCGCAGCAGGCCGGGGTCGAGCGCCAACCGCAGCCACACCCGGCCATCGTGCGGTTCGACGGCCGCGACGCGCCCGATGTCGACACCGCGCAGGCGCACCGCGGCGTCGGGATCGAGCACCAAGCCCGTGCGCGGCGCATCGACGACGACCGTGGCGGTCGGCTCGAAGCGACCCGTGTACAGCGCCGAGGCGACAAACAGCACGGCCACGATCGTCGAAACCAGCGCCAGCCCGGCGAGTTTGAGCCGGATCGTCACCCACGTGGCCCACAGGTTCGGGTAGCGCCCCCGGAAGGACTGTTGCCGTGCGTCCAACTCTTCACCCCTTCGGCAGGGCCCTGCGCGTGATCACGCGATCGCGTATCCCTTGCTCGCGTCCGGTCGACAGTAGTACTGTCCAGACACGTGTCCAGCATATGTCTGGACAGGTATCTGTGGAAGGATTTCCGATGACTCTGGTGAAACCACAGCGCGTCTCCGGCGGCGAGCACGAGCACGGACATCTCGAGGAGTTCCGCTCCGATCCGATCGCGTTGATGCGCCGGGTGCGCGCCGAATGCGGCGACATCGGCGCCTTCGAGCTCGCGGGCAAACAGGTCATCCTGCTCTCCGGGGCGGAAGCCAACGAGTTCTTCTTCCGTGCCGGCGACGAGGATCTCGACCAGGGCGCCGCCTATCCGTTCATGAAGCCGATCTTCGGCGAGGGCGTGGTCTTCGACGCCAGTCCGGAACGCCGTCAGGAGATGCTGCACAACCAGGCGCTGCGGGCCGAGCACATGCGCGGGCACGCGGCCACGATCGCCGCCGAGGTGGAGCGGATGCTGGCGCGCTGGGGCGACGCGGGCGAGATCGATCTGCTCGATTTCTTCGCCGAGCTGACCATCTACACTTCCTCGGCCTGCCTCATCGGCGCGAAATTCCGCAACGAACTGGACGGCAGGTTCGCGCACCTGTACCACGAACTCGAACGCGGCACCGACGCGTTGGCCTACGTGGACCCCTACGCGCCGATCGAGAGTTTCCGCCGCAGGGACGAGGCCCGGGCCGCGCTCGTCGATCTGGTGCAGGGAATCATGGACCAGCGGGCCGCCCGTCCCCCCGCCGAGCGCGGCGACCGCGACATGCTCGACGTGCTCGTCTCCGTGCCCGACGAGAACGGCGCTCCGCGCTTCAGCGCCAGCGAGATCACCGGCATCTTCATCTCGATGATGTTCGCCGGCCACCACACCACCTCCGGCACCGCGGCCTGGACCGTGATCGAACTGCTGCGCCACCCGGAGCTGCTGGACGGCGTCGTCGCCGAGCTGGACGAACTCTACGCCGACGGCTCGCCGGTGAGTTTCGGTGCGCTGCGCCGGATTCCGCGCCTGGAGGCGGTAGTGAAGGAGACGCTGCGGCTGCATCCGCCGCTGATCATCCTGATGCGGGTCGCCAGAGGCGATTTCGAGGTCTGCGGTCACCACATCACCGAGGGCGATCACGTGGCAGCCACACCGGCCATCTCGAACCGGCTGCCCGAGGACTTTCCCGACCCCGACGCCTTCGACCCCGGCCGCTACCTCGATCCGAATCAGGAGGACATCGTCAATCGCTGGACCTGGATTCCGTTCGGGGCGGGGCGGCACCGCTGCGTCGGCGCCGCGTTCGCGCTCATGCAGCTCAAGGCGATCTTCTCGATCCTGCTGCGGGACTGGGAGTTCGAGATGGCTCAGCCTTCGGAGAGCTACCGCAACGACCATTCGAAGATGGTGGTGCAGCTGGAGCAGCCCTGCCGGGTGCGCTACCGCAGGCGCGGTGCGGCGGGCGGGCGGGGCGATTGAGCGCCGGGACTTCGGCGGACATGCTCGGACGGCCGCGGCACCACACCGCGGCCGTCCGAGCGTCACCGGCTCACTCGTATCGAACCTGCCAGCTCTTGACCCCGTTGATCCAGCCCGACCGCAACCGCACCGGATCCGAGACCTGCCGCAGCGCGGGCATCGCGTCGGCGATCGCGTTGAACATCAGATCGATCTCCAGCCGGGCCAGGTTCGCGCCGACGCAGTAGTGCGCGCCCGTCCCGCCGAAGCCGACGTGCGGATTCGGATCGCGCAGGATGTCGAAGACGAACGGGTCGGCGAAGCCGTCCTCGTCGAAATTGGCCGAGCTGTAGAACAATCCGAGCCGCTGCCCGGCGTGGATCCGCTGCCCGCCGAGCTCGACGTCCGCGGTGGCGGTGCGCTGGAATGCGGTGACCGGAGTGGCCCACCGGACGATCTCGTCGGGCGCGGTGCGCGGGCGTCGCGCGCGGTAGATCTCCCACTGCTCGGGGTGATCCACGAAGGCCTTCATGCCGTGCGTGATCGCGTTGCGCGTCGTCTCGTTGCCCGCCACCGCGAGCAGGATGACGAAGAAGCCGAACTCGTCGGAGGCCAGCGCCTCGCCGTCGACGTCGGCGTACACCAGTTCGGAGACGATGTCGTGCGCCGGACGATCACGGCGCTGCTCGGCCATGTTCCACGCGTAGCCCAGGATTTCGGCCGAGGCCACGGTCGGGTCGCCGTACTCGGGGTCGTCGTAGTTGAGCATCTGGTTCGACCAGTCGAAGAGCTTGCGCCGGTCCTCCTGCGGCACGCCGAGCAGTTCGGCGATCGCCTGCAGGGGTAGCTCGCAGGCCACCTGCTGCACGAAATCACCTCCGCCCGTGCGCTTCGCGGCGTGCACGATGCGCTCGGCCCGTTCGGTCAACGCCGCGCGCAGGCTTTCGACCGCGCGCGGGGTGAATCCTTTGGAGACGATCCGGCGGATCTTGGAATGCTTGGGCGCGTCCATGTTGACCAGCAGCGCGCCGGTGAGCTCCATCTGCTCCGGAGTGATGTCGCCCGGCAGCCGGATGATCGCGCCTTTGCGCTGCGAGGAGTAGAGCTCCGCGTGCCGCGAGATCTCCTTGACGTCCGCGAGTTTGCTCACCACCCAGTAGCCCCCGTCGCGGAAGCCGCCCGAGGCGTCGTCGGACTGCGCGTTCCACCACACCGGCGCGGTGCGGCGCAACAGTGCGAATTCCTCGACGGGACTACGGTTCTGCCACAGCGCGGGATCGGTGAAGTCGAAACCCGTCGGCATCGACGGTGCGGTCATGTCTACCTCCTGGGATGAAATGTCCTGCGGCGATGCGGTTCACGCGGATCGGTGATCGGGTTCGCGACCCGCGACATGGTCCCGGGCCCAGCGGTAGTCCGGTTTGCCGCTGGGCGAGCGCACGATGGCGTCGGCAACCCAGATCTGTTTCGGCACCTTGTACCCGGCCAGGTGGCGCCGCACGTGCAGTTCCAGCGAGCCGAAGTCGATCGGGCCGGATTCCGGCACCGTGACGACCGCCGCGACCTGATGGCCCCAGCGCTCGTGCGGCACGCCGACCACCACCGCGTCGTAGATCCGCGCGTGCGCCTTCAGCACGCCTTCGACCTCTTCGACGAACACCTTCTCGCCGCCGGTGTTGATCACCATGTCGCCGCGCCCGAGCAGGGTCACCGAGCCGTCGGCCTCGGCCCTGGCGCGGTCGTCGGTCACCACGATGCGGGCGCCGTCCACGGATTCGAACAGCCGGGCGGACCTCTCGGGATCCTTGTAGTACCCGAGCGGCACCGCCCCGGTCTTCGCCAGCCGGCCTTCGGCGCCCGGCGGCACCGGACGCCCCTCGTCGTCGACCACCACCGCGCCGCGACCGGTCCGCACCCGGGGCCCGCGCGCGGGGTCGTCGTCCTTCTGCGCGAAACCTATTCCACCGAAGCCTGTTTCGGACGATCCGATGGAGTCGGACACGATCGCCGACGGAAACATCTCCAGTAGGGTGTTCTTCACCGCCTGCGAGAGCAGCGCCGCGCCGGAGGCGATGGCCAGCAGCGAGGACGCGTCGGCGGGCCGCTGCCGGTAGGCGTCGATCAGCGGCCGCGCCATGGCATCTCCGGTGATCACCAGCACCTGCGGCCGATGCCGCGCCACGCCCGCCCACACCGCGGCGGGTTCGAAACGGCGCTCGAAGATCACCGCGTTGCCCGACCACAGCGCGGTGAAGGTCGGCATCATCGCGGCCGCGTGGATCAGCGGCGGCAGTACGAACCAGATGCTCGGCTCGCCTGCCGCGCCGGTGCGCGACTGCTGGTACTCGTCGGCCACGGGTTCGCCTGTGTAGAAATCGATCCCGCCGCCGAGCACCCGCCACATGTCCTCTTGCCGCCACATGACGCCCTTCGGCAGCCCGGTGGTGCCGCCGGTGTACATCATGAACAGGTCGTCGGGACCGCGCTTCGCCGCGGGCCGCGTCCCGGGATGCTCCGCCAACGCGCTCTCGTACGGTACGGCGTCGGCGTCGGCCTGGTGCACCGTCTCGTCGTCGACGCGGAGCGCGTGCCGCACGCGCGGGACTCGAGATCTGGCCGCCCGCACCGCGTCCGAATAGCGGGCGTGGTAGACGAGCGCGTCGAGATCGGCGTTGTCGTAGATGTAGGCGAGTTCCGCTGGGCCGTATCGGTAGTTGATGTTGATCGGGACGGCCGCGAGCTTGAAGCAGGCGATCAGCGTCTCCATGGTCTCCACGCTGTTGTGCATCTGGAAACCGACGTGGGCGCCCGCCTCGACGCCCGATGCCGCGAGGTGGTGCGCCAGTCGATCGGCCCTGGCGTCGAGGTCCGCGAAGCTCACTCGGCGCTCGCCCTGGAGTACCGCGATCCGGTCGGGCATGGCGTCGACGGCGTGCTCGAACAGGTCGGCGAAATTGTTGGCCATCAGGTGTCGTCTCGCTCTCGGCCGTCACACCACGGTGAGCGGCAAAGGTTTTCCACGGTCGGCGAACTCGAACCGCGCGCCGGTGCTGAACCGCGTCACCGCCACCTCGGCGCACTCGCGAAACGGTGTGTCGGCGAGCCGGAAATCGACAGTCAGCACGCCGCCCTCGGCGTCGGCTGCCGCGGCGAACCAGCGCGGGTTCACCGCGCGGGCGAGCGCGTCCAGCGGGGCGAGGTGGTCGGGGGCGAGCATGGCGGGCCACGCGCCGTCGGTTTCGGCGCCACTTTTGCGCGGAATGCGCAGGCGGACAGCGTCGTTCGCATAGTCGATGGCGATGCCGGTGTAGGGCAGAGGATTCAGCGCCGGATGCGCCGCGAGCACCGTGGCGAGAGCCTCCGCGTCGTCGCCGAGCCGCAGACAGCGGCGGATTCGGTCGGCGGTGAGTCCGGCGATGCCGGTGAACTGCTTGCGCGCGATCGCCGCCGCGCTCGGCGCGTCGGCCCTGGCCCGCACGGCGAGCACGAAACCGAGGGTGAGCAGATGATGCTGGAGGCACACCTCCTCGGCGATGCGCACCAGTGCGGAGTGCGAGAAGTCCGCGAAGCGCAGGTCGCTCAGCAGCGGTCCCGCGTAGTCGGACAGCCCGTCTTCCGCGGGAACGATGGGCGCCAACTCCATACGGGCCGCAGCGGAATCGGCGACGAGCCCGGCGTCGCGCGGTATCGGCGGCGGCTCGTGCGCCGGATCGATGGTGACCCGCCAGGCGCAGACCGGCGTGCGGTCCGCGGGATGGCGGGGCGGGCGGTGGATGGGGCGCACCTGCGCGTGCGGATTCGTCGCCAGTGCGGTGGCGTCGAAGGTCGGGTCCTCGATGTCGTGGCACATCGAGACGACGAAGTCCTCGCCCATCGGCTCGACATCGGCCAGCGCGCCGCAGTGATCGAGCCAGAACTCGCCGTGATCGCGATCGTCCACGCGGAAGCGGAAATCCATGAACTGCGGCGGCGCGCCGATGTCGAGCTGCAACCCCTTGAAGATGGTCGGCACGTCGTCGCCAGCGAAACCCAGCGCCCGCTGCATCCTGCGCGTGTACACCGGGCTGGCCAGCTGCCACTCCTCGATGGCGACCTCCGTCATGCCCGTCCTGCCGAACGCGGCGATGGAGTGCGCCATTCCGGAACGGTCGATGAGATGCCCGCACAGCAGCAGTTCGGGCACCAGCGCCGCCAGCGTCTGCCGGGAGAATCGCGCGTAGCGGCTCGGTGTCGTGCTCATCACCGTCACCAGAGCGGGGCGGGCGCTTCGCCGACGCCGTACCAGCCCGGCAGCGGCGTACCGGAGGTCGAGCGGGCGATCCGCTGCTGCATGCCGGGGGTCAGCGCGTTGTTCGTGATCATCTCCAGGAACAACGCCGAGACGTTGCCGAAGTCGAAGAAGTCGCGCTGCCACGACCATTGGAAGTCGCCGCCGTAGCGGAACCAGCTGCCGCCGATGCCTTCCGGGCTGTACGGGCGTCCGTCGGGGCGTTGCGCGTCGGCGACCTGCTTCCAGAAACCGATCACCGTGCCGGACCGGTCGTCGACCACGAACTCCTGATACGGATAGGTCCAGCCCTCCAGACCCGTCATCTCCTGGCCGAGGGCGATATCGCGGATCTCCTCGCGCCCGACGGCCATGAATTCCTGGGCCGGGCCGTAGTTCCAGCCGTAGGTGGCGTCCACGGTGTACATCTCGGCGAGGGGCTTCCAGTCACCCTTCTCCTCGCAGCGCTGGTTCTCCAGGACCCAGCGCCGGATCATCTCGTCGAGCTCGGCGCGGTCGTAAGTCGCCATCAGTGTGCACCTTTCGCGGCGTGGTCGTTCTCGTCGTCGGTGAGGGAGAGCGCCCTGGTCGGGCAGTAGCGGATCGCGCTCGCGACCGCGTCGCGCTGCGCCGGATCCGGGCTGGGATCGAGGATCTCCACGTGGCCGCGCTTGGGCACGGCGAAGACGGCGGGCGCCTCGGACTGGCAGACGGCGTGACCCTGGCACAGATCGAGGTCGACGGAGATCTTCACGGCGCTCTCCCCTCGCCCGCACCGGACACCCTGGCTGTCATCACACACCTCGATTTCGAGAACAGGTTCATCCAGACCGGCTGCGACGGATACAACCGTTGAGACAGATAGCTGGACATGTGTCTGGACAGTACCACCGTGCTGGTCGGCCAACAACGGTTTCGACGACAAGCGCATCGGCGACCGAAGCGGCGATTCAGGACCGCGGGCGCGACGAAACCACCGCTACCGGATTCCGTCGCCTCGGGTTTGCGGGCCCGACGGGTCACCGACCGAGACAGTCAGCCCGTCCAAGATCACGACGCGTTGCCAAAACCGTTATCACACAGCGATGTTCGCGCATCTGTACTTGCATCTGTATCGAACACCGACCTACACTCGGCCCGAAAGCAGAGGAGCTTCACCGAGCCCGTGCCAGCGTTGCCACGAGACTCCTCGCAACATCCCGAAGGTCTTTGACATGGATCAGCCGCTACATCGCTCCCGCCGGCTCGGCGTCGCCGATATCGCCGCCGTCTACGGCACCGACGCACTGCACCGACGCATCGCCCAGTTGCGCGCCCGTGGACAGCACTATGCCGCCGTCGCGATAGAACGCGAGATCCGCGGCAGCGCAATGGAAGACGGCTCCGGGTAGGCCGCTGCTCCCGCGGCGGGGACCGGAACGGGCGACTCGCCCCTTCCGACCGGCTCGCCTCCGGCCCGCGCTCGGTCCGGCTCCGATCGAGCGCGGGCACCGGCAAGCGCGCGAAGGCCCGAACGACTTCCGCCGCGTCGATCGACGACCGGCACCGGCGACGGGCACGACCGGACCATCCTCGGCGAGAGGGTTCAGCTATGCGCGACTCGCCTCCCACCGTCCCGGACACTTCGCGCGGGAGACCGCCGCGCGGTGGCACTCCGTACCGCGCACGCCTCGATGCCGTCGCCGATGCCTTGCATCTGGGGCCTCGCACAACGGTGCTGCGGTGCAATTGATCTCATCGAACACTCCCCATGCCGATAACCGTTTCGTATAGTGATGCAACAATTCGGGCGCTGTTCTATGACGTCCGATGTGGCACTGGAGCACTACGAATGACCTTCACCGCGCTGGACCTGTCCGCCGACCCGTCCACCACGGCGCTCGAAATCGGCGGCCAGCCGGCGTCGGTACCGCTGCAGAACACCGACGGGGTGGCGTCGCGGATGGTCGGCTACTTCGCCACCTGTGTCGCCCCGTGCCGCACGCTGCCCGGTGAGCAGATGCGCGGCGACGTCACCAAGGTGACGCGATTCTGCCTCACCCTGGCCGCCGAGATGTTCGATCGCAGGACCGTGCCCGACGACGACCAGCTCGGCGAGGTCAGGGAGGCCGCTGCCCAGTGGGCGCGCGAAGCGGTGCCGCTCGGCACCATCCTGCGCGCCTATCACGAAGGCCTGCGCATCGCGTTCGGCTTGATCACCGAGAGCGCCAAGGCCGACGATGTGGACGAGGTGATCGTCGCGACCGATCTGGTGCTGGAACTGCTCGAGGTCATCACGGCCGCGGTCTCCGACGCCTACGTCGACGAGCAGCATCTCGTCGCCCGCGAGCATCAGACCGCCGCGCAGACCCTGGCCTCCGCGCTGCTGAGCGGGCGCGGCAGTTCCGCGCTGGCCAGGCAGGCGGGTATCCCGATCGCGGAGTCGTATCAGGTGGTGGCGCTCTCGGTGCCGGAGCATCCGGACGAGCGCGATCCGCGGATCGACGCGCAGGTGGCCGCGCGCCGCAAACTACGCCGACTACAGTCCGAACTGGCCACCGTCTTCCGCTCGCGCGTGCTGGCCCTGCTCTCCACCAAGGGCGGCACACTGCTCATCCCCGTGGGCGAGGACATCCCCGAGCTCACTCCCGAACTCCTCGACACTCTCTCCGCCGGGGCCGAGGTCCCGCTCACCGCCACGGTGATCGTCGGCGACACCGATCGGATCCCGGATTCCGCCGAGCAGGCCCACGAGCTGCTGAATCTGGTCCGGGTCGGCGGCCGCTCCGCCGGGCTCTACCAGATGTCCGATCTGGCGGTGGAGTACCAGCTCACCCGCGGCGGACCCGCCGCCCGCCGGATCGCCACCATCCTCGACCCGCTCGACGCGCACCCCGAACTGTTCGACACCATGCGCGCCTACCTGGGCAACGACATGAACCGGCAGCTCACCGCGCGCCAGCTGTACGTGCACCCGAACACCGTCGACTACCGGCTGCGCCGCATCGCGCAGCTGACCACGATCGACCTGGCCACCTCGGCGGGCATCTCGCAGGCGGCCATCGCCCTGCTGGCCAGGGATCTCGACCGCAGCGTGGCGCGGCGCTTGTAGTCGCGCGGCTTCGGCACAGGCCGCGAAACGCCTCCAGCGGCGCGACGCCGACGGCCCGCAGTACGCCTGTTGTGGCACGACCGCGCAACGATGCGGATTCGTGCTGGTCACACGGTCCCGAACTTGCGATCCTGGAACCCCGTGAGTCTGGATGGTGAAAAGTATGCGAATCGCGGAGATCTTGCGCAGGAAAGGTAGCGAAGTCGCCACGGTGCCGCCCGACACGACGGTGCGCAGTCTGCTGGCCACGCTGGCCGAGCACAATATCGGCGCGGTGGTCGTCTCCCCCGACGGGATGCGAATCGCGGGCATCGTCTCCGAGCGCGATGTGGTGCGTCGCTTGCACGAGCTCGGCGCGGACCTGCTCGACACGCCGGTCGCGGACATCATGACCGTCGAAGTCCGCACCTGTGTCCCCGACGATCACGTCGACAGCCTGCGCCGGATCATGACCGACCACCGGATCCGGCACCTGCCGGTGGTGCGCGACGACGTGTTGATCGGCATCGTCAGCATCGGCGACGTGGTCAAGAGCGCGATCTCGGAGCTCGCGACCGAACGCCAGCACCTGGTCGACTATCTCCAGGGCCGGTACTGAGCGAACGGCGCTACAGCGCCGAGAGGTCGCCGAGGTCGGCGGACAACCAGCGCTCAGGTCGCATGTACACCGCGACCTGCTCGCCGTACGCCTCTGCCGCCCGCAGATAACCGTCGACCTTGTCCGGCGGCAGGTAGCGGGCGACCATCTCGCGGTGCAGCTCGTCGGTCATCGGCGTGATCCGGGTGACCGGCCCCTCCACACTGACGTAGCGCACCGTTGGCTCCAGGCGCTGCACCATCAGGCTGAAGCGGCCGGTCTGCCGGATGTACCGCATCTTCTCGGACTCCGGGCCGGTCAGCACCCACACCTCGGCGCCCGGCGAGTACTGGTACCAGATCGGCACGTTCAGCGGACCGCGATCCTGGTCCGTCGTGACGGCCAACGCCGCGATGTGCGGCTGCGCGAGAAACTGTTGACGCTCATCTTGGCTCAACGGCATGGGCTCCAGGCTAGCGCGTGAAACACGTTGCCCACCTGAAACCTTCGATCACCGTACGAAATGTGCGTATCGTTGAATGGTGTCCATGGCATCGGCGTGAAGGGAGCGTCACGTTGCGGTCACCCGCGCCAGGCTCGCATTTCACCCGCTTCCCTGCCGCGCGCGGACACTCCGCCGGCCACCGGATTCCCGCTTCGCCCCCGCTCCTCTCCGCCAAGGTACGCGCGCTGTTCCCCGCGCTCGCCGAAGCGAGCGAGGTCTACCTGGACAGCGCGGCCACCACGCAGAAGCCGCTGCCCGTCGTCGAGGCCATCCACCGCTACCACTCCTCGCGCACCGCCAATGCCGGTCGCGGCACCTACCCGTGGGCGACCGAACTGACCGCGCGGATCTCGGATGTGCGCGCCCGCACGGCCGCGTTCCTCGGCGCCCGGCATGCCGACGAGGTGGTCTTCACCGGCGGCGCGACCGCCGCGCTCAACGCCGTCGCACTGTCCTGGGGGCTCGCCGAGCTCGCCGACGGCGACGAGATCCTCTACAACCCGCGCGATCACGCCTCCGCGGTGCACCCGTGGCACCATCTGCGCGGCCTGCTGGCTCGGTTCGGCCGCCGCGTGGAGCTGATCCCCTATCGGACGACCGAACTCGGCGAAGCCGACCCCGCCGACATCCTCGCCAAGGTCACGCCGCGCACCCGGCTGATCGTCACCAGTCACCTGCACCACGTCTTCGGCGCGGTGACGACGCTGGAGGAACTGCGAGGGCGCATCGATCCGTCGGTGCTGCTGTGCTTCGACTGTAGTCAGAGCGGCGGTCACCTCCCGGTGGACGTGACCGAGCTCGGCGCCGATTTCGCGGTCTTCGCCGCGCACAAGATGTTCGGCGCGCCGGGCACGGGAATCCTCTACTGCCGCAGACGGATTCACGATCGGCTGCTGCCTTTCCTGCCCGGCGGCAATTCGGGGGTGCGGCTCACCGAAGCGGGGCTGGTCGGCGGCGCGATGCCGGAGCTGCTCGAGGGCGGCACCCATAACATCCCGGGCATCCTGGCCCTCGGCAGCGCGCTCGACGTGCTCGAATCCTTCGGCCTCGAGGCCATCGCCGCGCACAATCGCGAGCTCACCCTGCGGCTCCTCGACGGGCTGCGCGCGGTGCCCGGACTCGAATTCCTCCCCGGTCCCGCCTACGCGCCCTGCGCCGTCGGATACGGCATCGTCTCGTTCCGTCTCGCCGGAATCACCGCGGCCGACGTGGGTTTCGTGCTCGGCCAGCTGGGTTTCCTGGTGCGCACCGGCCTGCACTGCACCCCCGCGGCCGACCCCGGTGCCGACGACCTGGACTCGGTGCGGGTCAGCACGCACGTCTACAACACCCTCGACGAGATCGACCGGTTCACCGCCTGCGTCACCACGATCGCCGAGGAGGTCACGTGAAGACCGACACCCCGCGCTACGACCGGAGGGCGGCGTCCCGGGTCATCGCCGGACTCGCCCAGCCGGGGCTGTTCGACGACGTGCCGGTGCCGACCGGTCCCCGCCATTCCGAATTCACTTGTGCCGCTTTGGTTCCCGAGGAAGGCAGCCATCTGACCTATTCGCAGCGGCTGTACCTGGAGCGTTTCATGCGGCCGTGCCACCCACGGCAGGTGACCAGCGCGACCCACCGCATCGCGTGGACCGACAGCGATGGGATCCCCAACACCGGGCACTTCCGCTCCGACGGCCTGGGGCCCCTGGTGCCGATCGCGGTGCGCGAGACCGTCCTGGCGCTGTGGCACGCGCTGCGCGCCGACACCGGGCTGGTGCGCCGCGCGGAGCGACTCGGCCCCCGCGACCGCGCCGTGCTCGAGGGCACCACCACCGACCACGACCCGCTCGAGATCTTCCGCGTCGGCATCGAGGCGACCGGCCGCGCACTGGCCCAGCACGCCCTGCTCGCCCGCCAGACGCCCTACCGCGATGCGGTCGAATTCGCCAGGGGCATGCGGGATTCCGGGCTCTTCGCGGCGATCGCGACGCGCTGGTTCTGGGAATTGCAGGCCTCCACCTACCGGCGCGGAATGATCCCGGTGACCCTGGCCACCCAGCCCGACGGCACCGTGCGCTACACCGCCGACGCGGTGGCCACGCTGCGTGCCATGAAGGACGCCACCATCGCCGACGCGCACACGGTGATGCGCCGCGCGACCACCGGCGAGGGCCTGAGCGTCGCCGATGCCATCGCCAAGTACCACGAGGATCTCGACCTCATCTCCCGCCAGTACGCGCTGCTGCCGCCGGGCACCCGCCCCGCCTGCCTGGCCGCGATGCCGCATCAGCTCGACGGCGTGCACTACAGCTTGCTGCCCATGGTGGTCGACCGGTTCGTCGAGGTGTTCGCCGAGATCGTGAGGGGTTGCCGCCCTGTCGAGGTCGCCGCGACGCTCGACGAACGCACCGCCGACGATCCCGCGACGGCCGACGACCGGACCTTCTATGTACCGGACATGAACTGCAAGCACTGTGTTCGCACCATCACCGGCATTCTGGAGTCGATGGGCCTGGTCGTCGCCGAGGTCGATCTGATCACCAAGCGGGTGACCGCCGAGTTCCGCAGCCCGCGCAACCGGGCGCGCGCGTTCGAGGCGATCCGCGACGGCGGTTACAACCCCGTCGCGGAGCGGCCCGAGCCAGCCCACGCCGAAATCGCCTCCCAGCCTTCGGAATCCGCGGTATGACGGCGCCGCTACCGGCGCTACCCGCGAAGATCCACCCGCTGGTTCGCGCCTTCCTCGACACCCGCGACGCCCTGGACGAGACACTGATCCGGTTCGGCTCGCCCGTGCATCTGGTCTTCCCCCAGGTCTTCGCCCAGAACTTGAAGCAGTTGCGCGCGGTCCTCGATCAGGAGCGGACCGGGTATCGAATCTGCTACGCCCACAAGGCCAATCAGTCACGTGCCTTCGTCCGCACCGCTGAGCACGCGGGCATCGCCATCGATGTGGCCTCGCCGCAGGAGCTGGCCAGCGCGATCGGCGCCGGGTTCGGGCCGATGCGAATCGAGGTGACCGGACCGAAGGGCGAGGCGTTCCTGCGCACGCTGATCGAGTGCGGCGCGACCATCAACGTGGACAACCTCTGGGAGTTGCGCCGCATCGCCGAGCTCGCCGGTGAGCGCGCCACCGTGCCGGTGCTGCTGCGTGTCTCCGGCTTCCCCGGCTCGCCGCTGAGCCGTTTCGGGGTTCCGCTCGAGCACGTCGACCACGCGTTGGATCTGCTCAGCGCCCATCGCGGCCGGATTTCCTTCCTCGGCTTCGCCTTTCACATCGATTCCGGCGAGAACGCCGAACGGGTGCGCGCGTTCGACGCCTGCCTGACCTTGATCGAACGGGCGTACGCGCGCGGGCTTTCACCCCGCGTGCTCGACCTCGGCGGCGGTCTGCGCCAGGTCTTCACCGCCGACGCCGATCGGTTCGACGGCTACGTTCGCGCGTTGCGCGAGGCGCTGCTCGGCCGTGGCGATCCGATGAGCTGGGGCGACAATACCTTCGGCTATCACATCGATGACGCGGCGGTGCACGGCACGCCGGTGTTCCACAAGTACGCCAACACGATTCCGGCCACCCGGATGCTCGGCGACCTGCTCACCGCACCCCTGGAGCGGCACGGCGGGCGCACGGTCGCCCAGGTCGCCGCGGACAATCTGCTCGAGCTCTGGCTCGAGCCGGGCAAGGCCCTCGTCGACCATGCGGGCGTGACGGTGGCGCGGGTCGAGTTCGTCAAGGAACTCGGCGACGGCACCCTGCTGGTGCACGTCGACCTCAGCCGCGACGCGGTGACCCCGGCCGACCAGGAGGTGATGGTCGACCCGATCGTCCTGCCGAGCGCCGCGCACGACTCGGGCCCGATGAGCGAGCGGTACGACGAGGGCGCGCTCACCCCGTTGCGTTCGGCGGCCGACACCGCGCCCGCGCTGCGGCCGGTGCGCGAAACCGGGCCGGTGGGTGTGTATTTCGCCGGACGGCTGTGCCTCGAGCGCGACCTCGTCACCAATCACAAGGTCTGGCTTCCGCAGCGTCCCAGGTCCGGGGATCTGGTCGTGTTCCCGAACACCGCCGCCTACCACATGGACCTGTCGGCGGCCTCCGCCTCGATGCAGGCGCCGCCCCCGAAACTGGCCGTGGCCCACCGCGCGGGCAGTTTCCAGGTGAGCCGCGACGTCGACTACGAGCCCCATATCCCGGTGGGTCCGGCGCCCGCCCGGCGGACTCCGCCCCGAGCACCGCGCCGGACGCCGGTGCCGCGCGAAACCGAGGCGCCCTGATGCTCTACGGCCACATCACCGAACTGATCGGCAACACGCCGCTGCTGCGCCTCGACCCCGCGGTGCACGGGCTCGCGCACGTCGAGCTGTACGCGAAACTGGAGTCGCACAACCCCTTCGGCTCGGTCAAGGACCGCGTCGCCTGGGGCATGATCCGCGACGAACTCAATGGCATCACCGCCGCGGGACAGACCTTGATCGAGGCGTCCAGTGGCAACACCGCCAAGGCGCTGCGCGTGCTGGGGGCGCTCTCGGGCGTCGGACTGCGGGCGGTGACCAACCGGATCAAGGTGGCCGAGGTCCGCGATCTGCTGCGGCTGCTCGGCACCGACATCGTCGAGCTACCCGGGCTTTCCGAGTGTCCGGACCCGACCACGCCGAACGACGTGTACTCCGTGATCGAGTCGACCATGGCGAAAGAGCCCGGCGTCTATCACCATCCCTCGCAGTACACCAACGAGAAGAACGTCGAGGCGCACTGCCTCGGGACCGGACGGGAGATCCACGAGGACCTGGCGGCCGAGGGCATCGACCGGGTGGACTATCTGGTCGGCGGGCTCGGCACCACCGGGTCCACCCGCGGCGCCGCGACCTATCTGCGCAAGCACAATCCCGAATTGCGCACGGTCGCGGTGGTTTCCGAGCGCTCGGACTTCATCCCCGGTATCCGCTCGGAGACGGAGATGTGGGACGTGGGGCTGTTCCAGCCCGATTTCTACGACCGCATCGTCAGCGTCGCCTCGGGCGACGCCGTCGACGCGACGCTGCGACTGGCCACCGGATACGGCGTGCTGGCGGGGCCGACCAGCGGCGCCGCCTACGCCGCCGCGTTGGAAACTTTGGGCGCGCTGGATCTT
The DNA here is from genome assembly GCF_057708605.1 of Nocardia sp. bgisy118. Taxonomy (NCBI): domain Bacteria; kingdom Bacillati; phylum Actinomycetota; class Actinomycetes; order Mycobacteriales; family Nocardiaceae; genus Nocardia; species Nocardia sp. bgisy118. The sequence continues at coordinate 28,934 of NZ_JBYISM010000011.1, forward strand.
TCGGAGCGCGACGCGAACGACCCTGTGGTCGCGGTGATCATCGTCTGCGATCGCCTCGAACCCTATCTCTCGTATCTGCAGAAGCGCAGGCCCGAGTTGTTCGGCAGGCCGGATCGCCGAAGCGAGCCGACCGCCGCCGAACTCGCCGCGACGCCCCGGCTGACGCCCGCCGAGGTCGCGGAACTGGATCGCACCGGACGGCCCACCATCGTCGACACCCGCGGCGCGATGGCCTACCGGATCGGCCACGTGCCCGGCGCGGTGAACATCCGCGACGATCAACTCGAGGACATGCTCACCCACGGCGTCCCGTTCCCGCGCTCGCGACCGGTGGTGTTCGTGTGCCCGGTCGGTGAGATCTCGCTGCGTTTCGCCGCGCTCGCACGGCGCGCGGGATACGACGCGGTGAGCTTGGACGGCGGCATCGTGTCCTGGCGCGACGCCGGGATGGCGCTGGAAAGCGGGGCCTGAACGGCCGATGCCCGGCAGGCATTACTGTGAATCGGTGCAGACAGGCCAGGAATCAGAGGACGCCGGTCCCCGCATCTGGGGCGGGACGACGCTCACCGAACGCCGGGAGGCGCGGCGCTCCGCGCTGCTGGAGGCCGCCCTGGATCTGATCGGCGAGGCGGGGGCCGCGGGCGTCACCATGCGCGCGGTGTGCCGCCGCGCCAACCTCACCGACCGGTACTTCTACGAGAGTTTCAGCAGCCGCGACGAACTGCTCGACGTGCTCTACCGGCAGATCGCCGACGAGTTCCTGGAGCCGATGACCGCGTTCACCTCGGCCGACGACGCGTCCAGGGACCGGGCGCTCTCGGAGATCCTCGTCGACAAGGTGCTGGAAGATCCCCGCAAGTCGCGCCTGTTCCTGGTCGAGCCGTACTCCAGCACCGGCCTCGGCCAGACCACCATCGCCGTGATGCCCGCCTTCACCCGGCTGATCCAGGACCACCTGTTCGCCCACATCGCGGACCCGGTCCGGCGCAGACTGGCCGCGGTCAGCATGGCCAGCGGCAATGCGGGCATGTTCTCCGCGTGGCTGAACGGTTCGCTGCGCGCGACCCGCGAGCAGATCGTGGAGCACTGCGTCGCGACCCTCACGGCGTACCGCTCGATCTACCCCGCCTGATCCCGGAATCCCCACGGCCCGCCGCCTCCCCGAGGCGCGCGGGCCGTTGTCGTCCGCGACCTCGTTTCGGGACGAGCATTTGACGGCAGGTGCCATCACTTCTAAATTGATGGCACCTGCCATCAGATGAAAGGCACCGTCGCCATGACCCTGTTCAATCCGAAGACCGACACCTTCGCGGAGTTCGACCCGATGACCCAGCGATTGCTGACCTCGCTCGTCGGCTTCTTCGAGAGCAAGGGCAAACAGGCGCTCACCGCCGACGCGCACCGCGGCGAGTGGTACGACGACTGGATGGTCTTCTTGCGGAAGTCGAGAATCCTCGCCTACATGGCCACCCCGAAGGCGCACGCGGGCGGCGATCCGGACAAGCGCTGGGACACCGCCTTCATCTCCAAGTTCAACGAGATCACCGGCTTCTACGGCGCGCAGTACTGGTACGCGTGGGGCGTGTCGACCCTCGGCCTGGCCACCATCTGGCAGAGCGGCAACGACAAGGCGCACGCCCGCGCCGCCGAGGAACTCGATCGCGGCGGCATCGTCGCCTTCGGCCTGTCCGAAAAGGACCACGGCGCCGACATCTACTCCACCGACATGCTGCTCACCCCCGACGGCGCGGGCGGATTCACCGCCAACGGCGGCAAGTACTACATCGGCAACGGCAACGTCGCGCGACTGGTGCCGACCATCGGCCGCCGCACCGACATCGAGGGCCCGGACGCGTACGTCTGGTTCCTCGCCGACAGCAGCCACCCCCGCTACACCCTGGTCAAGAACGTCATTCACGGCCAGAACTACGTCAGCGCCTACGATCTGGCGGATTACCCGGTCACCGCCGACGACGTACTGCACACCGGCCGCAAGGCCTTCGACGTCGCGCTGGCCGCGGTGAACTGCGGCAAGTTCAACATCGGCATGGTCACCCTCGGCATCGTGCAGCACTGCTTCTACGAGACCGTCGACCAGGCCGCGGGGAAGATCTTGTTCGGACATCCGGTCACCGACTTCGGTCAGGTGCGACAGATACTGTCCGACAACTACATTCGCATCACCGCCATGAAGCTCTATCACGAACGAGCCATCGACTACATGCGCGAATCGACCCCGGAGGACCGGCGTTTCGTCATGTTCAACTCGATCGGCAAGATGAAGGTGACGCGCGAGGGCGAGCGCGTCTTCCGCGAACTCTCGGATGTCATCTCCGCCAAGGGTTTCGAGAAGAACACCTACTTCGCGGTGGCGCGCGGCACCATCGACTCCATGCCCCGCCTGGAGGGCACCGCGCACGTGAACATGGCGCTCACACTGAAATTCCTGCCGAGTTTCCTCTACAACGCCGCCGACTTGCCGCCGGTGCCGGTGCGCCGCGACGCGGGCGACGACGAGGCGCTGTTCCGCCAGCCCGGCGCGGCCGGGCTCGGCAAGGTGCGTTTCGCGGACTGGCGGCCCGCGTTCGCCGGCTATCGCCACCTCCCGAATGTCGCGCTGTTCCTGGAGCAGGCCGAGCGGTTCGTCCAATTCCCGGTACAGGCCCCCGCGACCGACGCGCAGCTGACGGACCTGGACTATCAGCTGGCCGTCGGTGAGTTGTTCACGTTGCTGCCCTACGGCCAGCTGATCCTGGAGCAGGCCGCGATCGCGGGCACGCCCGACGACCTCGTCGACGCCATCTTCGAGTTGTTGGTCCGCGACTTCTCGGCCTACGCCCTCGGGGTCTTTGCCAAGGCATCTTCCACTGTGGCGCAACAGGAATGGGCCCTCGGCTCGTTGCGCAAGCCGATCTCCGACGCCGGGCGCGCCGACCGCGTGTACGCGGAGGTGCTCGGTCATGCGGGCGCGTACCGGATGAACCCGTAACTCGCGCACGTCCGTGGCTGCCCGCCGGGCGACGCGCGAGCCCGACCGGTCAGGACGACTCGCGCTCGACGAGCTGGGCGAGCCGCTCGAGATCGCCTCGAAGCGCGCGGGAACGGTCGCGGTGGGCGGGGACGAACCGGTAGATCACCCGATCGAGCCAGACCGGGAGCGAGAGCACTCGGAACGTCTGCTCGATACACGTCCCGTCGGGAGTAGGGCGCAGCCGGAAGCGCCATTCGGAGTTGTCGCCCAAGGCGCCGTCGGTGACCCACACCAGCTCCCGCGGCTTGTCGGCGACCGTGCAGGTGCACAGCCGCCGCCAGCGCCAGAGACCCGACTTGCTGCTGCCGCGGAAGCGAGCGCCGACCTCGGCGCGGGTGCTGCCGCCGAGCCACTCGGCGCCGCGGCATTCGTGGCTCCATTCGCCGACGCGGGTGACGTCGGCGAGCACCGCCCACACCGCGTCCGGCGGCGCGGCGCAGAACACTTCGTTCCTGCCGCCCAACGGCACGCGCAGCGGGGAGAATTCGGCGGTGTGCCAGCGCCGGAACGCGGCCCTGCGATACCGCCTGATCATGACGTGCAGCATCAGCCAGCGCGGCACCGCGGGAACCATCTCGCCGATCGCGGCGGTGTCGTCGGGCGAGGCGCCGTCCACGAGGAACAGCCCCTCGTCGAACCGCTCGATCGGGCCGAGCGGTTTGAGGTTGTGCTCGTCGGCCCAGTGCCGCCATTCGCCCTCGGTGATCGCGGTCGAGACCACCGGCATCATCTGGCGCTCTTCGCGTTCCAGGTGCGGGAGCAGTACGGCCTCCAGCTCGTCGAGCGCCGCGAGAACATGTGCGCGAGCCTCACCGGCGGCCCGGTAGGCCACCGCGGCGTCGACCAGCCGATCCATGGCGGGCACGAGGGCGCGGTGGTCGGCGTTCATCCGATCGAGCAGCTGCACCGCCGCCGGGTCGTGGTCGCGGACCAGCGGGTAGAGGTGTTCGTCCTCGGATTCGTGGAGATGGCGCAGGAAGCGCATGATCCAGAGCAGATGCTCCGCGATCGCGACGCGTTGTTCGTCGAACGGGTAGGGCCAGGCGCTCAGCGCGTTCCTGGCCCGGAGCAGGTCACGGCGCAGCGCCGAGTGCGCGACTCCCATCGCGCGGGTGTCGGCGGGTCGTTCCAGGTCTGCGGAGTTGGTCATATGGATTACTCCTCGGCGAGGTCGAGCAGCCGAATCACGGTGTCGGCCGCCCAGTTTCGGTATGTGGCGGGTGTCCACGCGGACTCCTCGGTGAGCGCGAGGTAGACCTCGCCGCCGAGGACGGCGTGCAGCGAGGCTGCCTCGGCGTCGGTGACGGGCCTGCCCGTCACCGCCTCGAGCCCCGCCCGCATCGACGTCGAGCGATCCGCGCGGTCGCGGGCCGCGAGTGCCGCCAATTCCGCGTCGACGGCCGCGGCCTGCACCAGCACGCGGTGCAGTGCGGCCGATCTCCGGTTCACGGTCTCGAGCAGGTTGGCCAGCTTGGCGGCGCGCTCGCGGACGAGACCGGCCGCGATGGCGTGGAATTCCGGCCGCTCCAGCAGGGGCACCGGCTCGTCGTCCCCGACAACGGCCACGTCGAGCACCACTTTCAGGATCTCGCGCTTGTTGCCGACGCTGCTGTACACCGTCTCCACGGCGCAGCCCGCGCGTGCGGCGATGTCGCGCATCGATGTGCCCGCCCACCCGCGGGCCACGAACAATTCGGCGGCGGCGGCGAGCACCGCCGCCCTGGTCTCGCCTGCCTTGGCCTGACGCAGGGTGGAGCGATATCGCCGCGTGCTAGTGGCCATACTCCATTGTCGAACGGGCCTGTATTCGACACAAGGTCGTTCCAGCGAATTATTCGTTCGTCGTCACTCGCGACGCACCCGGCGTTTCGAAAGTCGCTACCGAAAAGTGGCCTGGCACACGTAGGCTGACGTGTTCTGGTGTCGAGGGCAGGAGTGGAGGCATGACCGATCCCGTGCGTGGATTGACGGGAACGATCACCACGCCGATCCGCGGCGCCGGGACATTGGGAGAGGTGCTGGTCGCGATACGCGGGGGGACGGAGTTGTATATCGCGCGGGCCGCGGAGCCGATCGGGACGGGCGCTACCGTGCTGATCGTCGAGGCGCATCCCGGACGCATCGTCGACGTCGTTCCCTGGATCCCGCTGATATCGGAGCAGCAGGAACACTGAAAGAGCAAGGGAGACAGACGTGCTGGGCTACCACGTACCAGACCCGGACGAGGCGATGCTGGTCAGCGGCGCCACGAGCAAGGACAACGCGCCGTTCAAGGTGATCATCGGCCGCGGCGCCTGGGTGGTTCCTATGTTCCGCAAGGTCAGCTATTTGTCGCTGGCCATGTTCGAGGCGGAGATCAAGGAACGCTGCGTCACCAAGCAGGCCATCCAGCTGGATGTGCGGGCGGTGATCGCGTTCAAGGTCGCCAACGACACCCAGTCGATCGTGAACGCCGCGCAGCGCTTCCTTTCCGAGCAGGAACGGGAGATGTCGGTCCTGACCGGCCGGATCTTCTCCGGTCACCTGCGCTCGATCGTCGGCTCCATGACGGTCGAGGAGATCATCAGGGAACGCCAGAAGCTGGCCGACGAGGTACTGGTCGCCTCGAAGGTGGAGATGAGCAATATCGGGCTGTGGGTGGATTCCTTCCAGATCCAGTCCATCGACGACGGCAATCTGGGCTACATCAACGCGCTGGCCGCGCCGCACAATGCCGCGGTGCAGCGCGACGCGCAGATCGCCCAGGCGCAGGCCGCGCAACGGGCCGCGGAGGCCGAACAGGAATCGCTGCGCAGGCAGGCCGAATACCAGCGCGAGACCGCCATCCTGAAGGCCCAGTACCAGCGCGATATCGACAAGGCCAACGCCGAGGCCGCGCAGGCGGGTCCGCTGGCGGAGGCCATCGCGATGCAGGAGGTGCTCACCGCACAGGCCGAGCAGGCGCGCAAGGAGGCACACCTGCGCGAGCAGCAGTTGCAGGCCGAGGTGGTGAAACCCGCTCAGGCCGAGGCGGATCGGGTGCGCATCCTGGCCGAGGCGGAAGCCGATCGCACCAGGATCCAGGCCGAGGCGGCGGCCTCCAACAACCGGATCGCGCTCGATCAGCTGCTCATCGAACAGCTGCCGGAAATCGTCAAACAGGCCTCGAACGGGCTGGCCAACGCCAATCTCACCGTGCTCAACGGACCGGACGGCGTCGGCGAATTGGTGAATGGAATGGTCGGCCAGGGACTCACCGTGTTCAACTCTCTGCAAAAGGCGCTTTCGAACAACGAAGCGGATAATGGGAGCTAAAGTGGCCGGGTAGCGACGGCGGCGAGGAGCGGGTGTTGGTGTCCATCGGGAAATTGGTGTCGTTCGACAGCTCTCGGGGGTTCGGGTTCATTCGACCGGAAGACGGTGGACCGGATGTGTTCGTGCACGTGAACGACATCGGACTGGACGAGGACGAACTGCGCCAGGGCCGGGTCTTCGAATTCGATGTCACCGAGGGCGACCGGGGTCCCAAGGCGGTCAACCTCAGCGCGGTCGGCGGAGCGTCCGCCGCAGCGCCCCGCCACAAGAAGGACAGGTCGTCGACCGGCCAGCTCACCGCCGCCGAGCACAAGCGCCTGATCACCGAACTATTGCTGGACGCCAGCCCCGCGCTCACCGCGGGCGAGATCCTCACCATCCGCGACCGCCTCACCGCCTTCGCCGATCAGCACGGCTGGTTGGACTGACCCGGCGCCCGGCGGTAACCACACGCTCCTCCGCGCCGACAACGCCCAGCTGGCGGTCCCAGCCGGGGAATTGCCGGTGAACAGCGCACGCCCGGACCGCGAAGTCCGCCTCCTTGTCGTACCCGAGCTCTACGATCGACCGGGACGACCCGCTCCGCACCGATGAATTCGCGTCGGCCACGACGTCGACACGGGTGAAGGACCAGACCCGAGGAGGAACGTGTGGACCTACCGGTGATGCCACCCGTCCGGCCGATGCTGGCCAAGACCGCGCCGTCCGTACCGCGCGAGCCGGGGCTGAGCTACGAGCCCAAATGGGACGGATTCCGTTGCGTGGTGTTCCGCGACGGCGACGAGGTCGAGCTCGGTTCCCGCAACGACCGCCCGTTGACCAGGTATTTTCCCGAGGTCGCCGAACTGCTGAAGCAGGCGCTGCCCGACAAGTGCGTGGTGGACGGCGAGATCGTGGTGGTCACCGAGCACGGCCTGGATTTCGACACCTTGCAGAACCGGCTGCACCCGGCCGCGTCCCGGGTGAACAAGCTGGCCGTGGAGACCCCGGCCAGTTTCGTCGCCTTCGACCTGCTCGCCCTCGGCGACAAGGATCTCACCGGCGAACCGTTCGCCGAACGCAGGCGGCTGCTGGAGACGATCCTCGACACCGCGCTCGCCCGCGTCCACCTGACCCCGCTCACCCGCGATCCGGACGTGGCCGAGGACTGGTTCACCCGGTTCGAGGGCGCCGGTTTCGACGGGGTCATGGTCAAAGCCGACGCCCAGCCCTACCAGCAGGACAAGCGGGTGATGCTGAAGGTCAAACACGAACGCACCGCCGACTGCGTGGTCGCGGGATTCCGCTGGCACAAGGACGGCGAGGGCGTCGGCTCGCTGCTGCTCGGGCTGTTCGACGACGAAGGCCAGCTGCACCACGTCGGGGTGGCGAGCAGTTTCACCGCGGCCAAGCGCAAAGCCCTCGTCGAGGAGCTGAAACCGTTGCGAGACAACGCCTTGGCGAACCATCCGTGGCGGGAGTGGGCCGATGCCGCCGCGCAGGCCAAGGCGGAGGGCAAGATGCCGGGCGGGGTGAGCCGCTGGACCGGGGGCAAGGACCTGTCTTGGGAGGCGCTGCGGCCGGAGCTGGTCGCCGAGGTCCGCTACGAGCACGTGCAGTCCGGCCGGCTGCGCCACGGCGGCAGGCTGGTGCGGTTCCGATCGGATCGCACACCGGATTCGTGTACCTACGCCCAGCTGGACGAGGTGGCGCCCGCCGAGCTCGGCGCCATCTTCGCCGAGGCCGAGGCGTCCCGATGAGCGCGTCGGTGGACATCGAGGTCGACGGCAGAACCGTCACCATCAGCAATCCCGACAAGGTCTACTTCACCAAGCGCGGCGAGACCAAGCTCGACCTGGTGCGCTACTACCAGGCGGTGGCCGAGCCGTTCCTCGGCGTGGTGCGGGACCGGCCGCTGCTGCTGGAGCGCTACCCGGACGGAGCGTCGGGCAAGTCGTGGTTCCAGAAGCGGGTGCCCAAATCCGCGCCCGACTGGCTGCACACCGTCGAGGTGTCCACTCCCAACGGCACCACCAGCGACGCGCTGGTCGCCCACGATCTCGCACACGTGCTGTGGGCGGTGAACCAGGGCTGCCTCGGCTTCCACGTCTGGCCCAATCACGTCGCCGATCTGCGCATCGCCGACGAACTGCGCATCGACCTCGATCCCTCCCCCGGCATCACCTTCGACGACCTGAAGCATGCCGCGGTGCTCACCAGGGACCTGTTCACCGAACTCGGCATCGAGTGCCGGATCAAGACCTCCGGATCGCGCGGCCTGCACATCTACGTCGCGCTCCAGGAGAAATGGGACGGCTACCAGGTGCGCGCGGCCTCGGTCGCACTGGCCAGAGAGCTCGAGCGCAGACACCCCGATCTGATCACCGCGCAGTGGTGGAAAGAGGAACGCGGCCACCGGGTGTTCGTCGACTTCAACCAGAACGCACCGCACAAAACGGTGTTCGGCGCGTGGTGCGTGCGCCCGAAGGTGGGCGCGCAGGTGTCGACGCCGATCTCCTGGGACGATCTGGCCACCGTCGCGCCGGACGAGCTGACCATCGCGACCGTGCCCGCCCGGCTCGCCGAGCGCGGCGATCCCTGGGCCGACCGAGCGCCGCAGTCCATCGAACCGCTGCTCGAGATGTCCGACCGCGACATGGCCGCAGGCCTGATGGACGCACCGTGGCCGCCGCAGTATCCGAAGATGCCCAACGAGCCGCCGCGCGTCCAACCCAGCCGGGCGAAGAAACCGGACTGAGGGCCCGGCGCGGCTATTCCGTCCAGAGCACCCAGGCCCCGCCGCGCCCCTGGGTCTCGCATACCAGGGCGCGGCCCTCCGACGTGCGCCCGGTCTTGGCGACCGAGGAGTCGCATTTCGAGCCCACTTCGTAGATGCCGGTGCCGACGTTGTAGGGGCCCGACCACTGGTAGCCGCTTTCCGCTGCGGCGTTGGCTAGGCATAGCAGCGTTCCGCCGTCGGCCGCGGCCCCGATCAGACCGGCTTGGGTTGCGGTGCAGGCCCCGCCCTTGCGCGCCGCCGGCTGGGTGGTGGTCGCAGGTGGCGGCGGAGGTGGGGCAACCGCGGTCGACGCCGACGTGGTGGCCACCGTGGCCACCGTGGTCACCTGGGCGGTGGTCGTCGTGGTCGCCTGAGTGGCCCGGGACATGGTGTCGGGCAACATGTTTCCCGACAGCACGAAGAACCCCGCCACCGCCGCCACCTCGGCGGCGCCGAGCAACAACGCGAAACAGGCCATCACGCGGCCGCGCGGATGACTGAAGGCGATGAACCCGAAGACGATCGCGACGGGGAACAGCGCGAGCAATGCGGCCACCAGCGCGACAACCGCGTAGGGATTGACGATCGGCCGGGACTCGTGCGGGAACGGATCCTCCGGATCCCGCTCGTCCGGCCAAGCCTCCGGCCAGCGCTCGCGTTCCTGCCACTGTTGCGTGCGTGCCATCCAGCTCCCTCTCGCGTCAAAACTCTCGCGCAGGAACCCGGGCTGTCCGGCCCCGCCCGATACGCAGACAGAATACGGACGAATTGCCGTAATAAGACCGAATTGTCCGATCGATTCGGAATAACGAACTCGGCACAACGCTCGCACCCGCGGCGCAGGAGGTTCATGCTGAGCTAGCGGTGATATCGCTGATAATGCGCTGGTTCACTTCAGGAGGGACCGATGCCAGGACCTACCGATTCACCGAGCAAGGACAAGCGACTCTGGCACGCCCAAGCGGGCGACATGCTCGGCGATAACTACAACATGCCCGGAATTGTGCTGTGCGCCCTGGGCGTCGTCGCGATGGCGTGCACGTTGACCGCGGCCGGTTACGGCTATCCCGGCTGGACGCAACTCGGCGCGATCGCCACGGCGCTGCTGTGGTGTCTAGGGGTCGGCGCGCTGCTGGTCGAGCACCGGAGGCAGGAAGTGATCGAACTGCGCTACGGCAGGCGCGGCCACGCACCCGGCGGCCTCCGCCCGGTGCACTACAGTGCCGCGCGCAGGCCCGACGCCTGAGCCGACCGCGTCAGCCGGCCCAGGCTCCCCGACACACGGCGAGTTCGAAGATCTCAGATGCAGAAAACGACGCTGCCGAGGGGCACACAGAGGATGACGGACCCGGCGGGCGTGGCAGCGGCGGAGACCGGGGTCGCTTGCGCGGGAGCCGGATTCGCCGAGGCCGCGGGAGCTGCGAGGAAGCACAGCGGGAGAGCTAACGCGGTAGCAGCCGCGGTTTTGATGATTGTGCTGGACATTGTGCAATCCCTTGATTCGATCGAATAGTTCACGAACGCCCGGACAGCCGCTGGGTAGTGGGCCGGGGGCGCCTCGCCGATAGCCCGGAGCAGTTCTGCCGACGGGTTATCGTGCCGAGCCCTGGTGGGCAGGCGTGATCTGCCGGTCGCCGGGGGATGTCCCCGTGAGCGCATGCCGAGGAGTCGCTGGGTCGTTGTCGCTGACGACCGTCTCCGGTAATCCAGGTCTGCCGATGGCGGACGGGGCGGCTAGATGCCCCAGCGGCCAGGTCGGCACGCCGACCGGCAACTGGCCGGTGCCGAATCATCAGGTAACAGCCCGCCGCGGCATCGAGCAAACGAATGGAGACGCCGCGACGATGGTCGCGACGGCCCACCCTGGTTCACCGCGGGGAAGGCGTCTAGATCAGCTTACTTCCGGCTACCAAATGTGAAAACAGGAACAGGAAATTTTCAATAATTTTCCTCCGGCCAAATGCCCGGCCTGAACGAGGAATTCAGGCAGATCGGACATCGTCCGTGCCGCTTATGCCGACCGCTTCGGCCGCGCTCAGCGCCAGTTGTCGACCTTCGGCATCGTCTCGGTGACCAGGGTGAACAGCATGTCGGCGAGCAGTTCGTGCACCTGTTCGCGGGTGAGATTGCCGCGGGTGATCCACTCGCGTCCCGCGACCTTCACCAGCCCGCCGTAGGCCCGCACTATCGCCCGCAGTTCCGTACTGTGCGCCGAATCGGCCAGCCCGACCATCACCAGCGTGCGCTCGGCGGCGGCGTCGTCGGCCTCGTCGAGTATCTGCTGCACCTCGGGGTCGTCGCCGACGCCTTCGTGGCTGGTGACCTTGACCCAGGTGCTGCCATGCTCGCCGATGGTGTCCAGCAGCCAGCGCACACTGGCCTCGACGCGCTCGCGATCGGTGCCCGCGGGCACGACCATGGTTTCGAGCTTGGGCAGGGTCACCATCCGGCGCACCACGGCGAGATACAAATCCCGCTTGTTGCCGAAGTAGTGGTTGATCAGTCCGCGGGCCACCCCGGCGCGCTGCGCGAGCTCCGCGGTGGACACCGCGGCATAGGGCCGCTCGCCGAACATGTCGATCGCGCAGGCGAGGATCTGTGCGCGCCGCTCGTCGGGTTCGAGCCTGCGTCGGCGCGGCGACCCGTCGGCGGCGCCGTTCGACACCGCCGCGGAGGCCTCACCGCTTCGGGTTTCAGAGAGACCGCGCAATGAGATCCTTCATCACTTCGTTGCTGCCCGCGAGGATGCGCAGGACGCGGGCGCCGGTGTAGAGCTGGGAAATCGGATACTCCGTCATGTAGCCGTAGCCGCCGAACAGTTGCAGGCAGCGATCGACAACGATACCGAGTTGGTCGGTGATCCAGTATTTCGACATGGCCGCGGTCGGTATGTCGAGCTCGCCACGCAGATGCTTGACGATCGCGTCGTCGAGGAAGGTGCGGCAGACCTTGGCCAGCGTCGCGCATTCGGCGAGCTCGAACTTGGTGTTCTGCATCGCGAACAGCGGCTTGCCGAACGCCTCGCGCCCCTTGGTGTAGTCGACGGTCAGTTCGACGGCCTTCTCCATCATGGCGGTCGCGAGGATGGCGGTGACCAGTCGCTCCTGGGCCAGCAGCTGCATCATCTGGTAGAAGCCCTGCCCCTCGGCTTCGCCGAGCAGGTTGGACGCGGGCACCCGCAGGCCGTCGAAGAACAGTTCGGCCGTGTCCTGGGCCTTGCCGCCGATCTTGTTCAGGATGCGGCCCCGAGTGAATCCGGGGGTGTCGTCGCCGACCTCGGCGAAGATCAGCGAGACGCCCGCCGCGCCCTTCGACGGATCGGTCTTCGCGGCGATGATGATGCCGTCGCAGAGCCAGCCGTTGGTGATGAAGATCTTCGAGCCGGTGATGACGTACTCGTCGCCTTCGCGCACTGCGCGGGTCTTGATGTTCTGCAGGTCCGAGCCGGTGCTCGGTTCGGTCATGCCGATGGACAGCACCATCTCGCCGCCGGCCGCCTTGGGCAGCACCCGCCGCTTGAGCTCCTCGGACCCGAATTCCATGAGGTACGGCGCGATGATCGAGCTGTGCACCGCCATGCCGAGCGAGCCGTCGCCCGCGAAGGCCTGCTCCTCGATGATCGCCGCCTCGTGCGCGAATGTGCCACCGCCACCGCCGTATTCGGCCGGGATCGCAGTGCACAGCAGACCGAGATCACCCGCCCGGTTGTACAGATTCCGGTCGGGGTGCCCCTGCGCGACGAACTTCTCCTCGTGCGGAACGACTTCCTTCTCGAAGAACGTCCGTGCGAGGTCGCGAACGGCCTCCACCTCGTCGTCACTCCACGCGGCCCGTGCCATGGTCCCGATCCTTTGCTCACCACGGACCGGCCCCGATGCCGATCCACCGCCACCAGATTCCAGCACTATTGGCGGCTTGTCAACAACATGGGCGCGAGTTCGCCCCGGGTAAGGAGAAGAGCTTGGCCGGGGTCAGCTCGCGGGGCGTGCGGAGTTCACGGTGGCCAGGGTCGTGAAGATCGGGGCGTCCGGGTCGGCGACTATGCCTTGGGTGCGGAGGAATCGGTCGATCAGGCCCCAGACGAATTCGGCGGTTCGGTCGACGAATTCGGTGGTGCCGGACGGATCGGGGCGTCCGGATTCGCCCAGCCACAGGTCGGTGACGGCGACGACCGAGCCGACGACGGCGCGGGCCAGGTAGTCGACTCCGGCGGGGTCGATCGAGACGGATTCGGCGATCTCGCGGGCCTGCCGGGTGAAGCGATCCGCCGCTGCGCGACCGAGGTCGAACTGCAGCACCGATCCGTCGGCGCGCTGACTCACCTGCGCCTGACCGAGAAACCGAAACACGTTGGGGTGCTGGAGAATACTGTCGGCGTATCCGGTGAGCACGCGGCGCAGCGCGACGCGCGGCGGTTGCAGCACCAGGGTGACGTCGTTGCCCGCGGCGGCCGCGGCGGATCTGGCCATCCGGTCACCGATCTCGGTGTACAGATCGGATTTGTCGGCGAACCGGCGGTACAGGCGCGGCTTGGTGATGCCCGCTTCCTTGGCGATGTCGTCCATGCTCGGCCGGGGCCCGTCGCGATCGATGACGCGCACGGCCGCGTCGACGATCTCCTCGCGGGTGATCGTCGTCCTCACGGTTCTGCCGTGTGTGCGGGCCACGTGCGCAGCCTACTCGTACCGTCGGTACGCCTGCCGTTCGCTCAGCCCTTCTCGCCGCCAAGCGGTGACCCAGCTCATACCGCCGTCACGTCGCTCACCATTGATTGGGGGTCTCCGCGCTGTCAGTATCGTGGAACGTACCGGCAGTACGTTCAGGGCTCCGTACCCCTGGAAGCGATGGACAGTGACCGAGGCGAGCACATGACCGAATCGTTCGACAGCATCGGACCGCGCGGGACCCATCTCCCGCGACGAGAGCGCCGGGTCCGCGGCGCCGACGGTGACCTCGCGGTCTTCGAATGGGGCCACCCCCGCGGCGTCCCGCTGGTCCTGGTGCACGGACTCAGCGACACCCATCGGGTGTGGCGCGAGGTCGCCGCGCTGCTCGCCGACGATTTCCGGGTGATCGCGTACGATGCCCGCGGCCACGGCGACAGCGAAACATGCTCCAGCGCGAGCGCTTTCCGGCTGGACAAGTTGGCCGACGATCTCTTCGCCGTGCTGGACGCGGTCAGCCCGAACCGGCCCGCGCACGTCTGCGGGCACGGGTGGGGCGCGATCCAGGGCTGGGAGGCCGTGTGTGACCCGCGCGCCAACAGCAGGATCGCCTCCTTCACCGCCATCTCCGGACCGAATCTCGATCACCTCGGCGTCCAGCTGCGCGAGCTCGCCGTGCGGCCGCACCGGATGGGGCGACTGGCGGCCGATCGCAAGTTCTGGCGGCACGGCGCGGGCTCGGCGCGCACGGCCGCGCTGCGGATCGCCTATCCGCCCCGCGTCCGCACCTGGCTCATCGAACGGCTCGGCGGCATCCCCGCGGCGCACGCGCCCATCGCGCCGACCTGGCGCACGGATCTGCTCGCCGGCGCGCGCATCGCGCACGCCAACCTGGCGCCCCGGCTGCTGTGTCCGCGTCCTCGGTCGACCGCGGTGCCGGTGCAAATGGTGGTCGACACCACCGACGTGCTGGTCCCGCCGTTCCTCTACTACGGCAGTGCCCGCTGGGTGGACCGGCTGTGGCGCTGCTCGGTCCCCGCCGACCACTGGCTCCCGAGCACCGATCCGCTGCTGGTCGCCGAGGCGCTCGGCAATTTCGTCGAAGACCTGGCCGCGGCCGACAGCAGCCTGCCTCGAGGCTGACACGACACCCGCGAGGGCTTCAGGCCTCGTGGTCCGGGGGAAGATCGGCGACCGCGTCGATGCGCAGGCACCCCGCGCGGGTTCCGCCCGCCGCCGTGGTGACCACCCAGACGGGATAGTCCGCCGCGGCGAGCACCGCGTCGAAAGCGGTGCAGGCCTGATCGGGGGCGTTCTCCATCGGCTGTCCCTTTCGTGAGCGGCGGCCGCCGGCGCCGCCAAGGATGCGCTTCGCCCCTCGACGACACCGGCGAGCCGGTCACCAGCGATCCGGTCCGCGGGTCTCGTCGATACCGTCGACCCGTTCCGTCCGCACCCTGTCGGACCCGGTCCGTTCTTCGACGATGTCATCGATCTTCAGCTGCATCGGTTCCGCGGGCACCGATGCGTCGCGCCCGGTCGCCATCGCCACCGTCGGCTCGTCGTCGACGTATCTGCGGCCGCGCGCGGCGCCCGCCGCGTCGGGATCGGCGCCGATGGTCAACCGTTCCTCGGAACGAATCAGCTCGTCGTCGGTCCGGCCGCCGCTGTCGGCGGCCCACTCGGCGGTCGTCGCCCGGGCGTTCACCGGGTGCTCGCCATAGGGCCTGCCGTAGGTCTTCCACGCCGAGAGGGCCGGGTCGATGTCGTAGTGCTCGAACAACTCTCGTTCGCTGCGCTGGCTGATATTGCCGTCGTCGTCGAGGTACGGCGCGGACTTGACCTGCTCCTTGCCGACCCGCACCTGTAGCGTCGCGCGCTCGCGCCGGTGCTCGGCGCCTGCCAGCGGCACCAGCGCGTCGTGACCGAACAACCCCGTGGAGATGGCCACCCAGGTCGGGAAGCCGCTGGCGTTGTCCACGTAGATCCGCTTGACCTTGCCGACCTTGTCCCCGTCACGGTCGTAGACGATGTTGCCGAGTACCGAATCCAGCAGACTGCTCATGGTCTCCTCCTCGATCCTCACTGCGGGACGATTGCGGCGACCGGCCGAAAGAGCGATCGGCAAGACACCGCGGACCTGCATGATCAATCGATCACACAGGCAACTACCCCCTGTCCTCACCGGCAAACAGCACTCGGTCGAGCGTCTGTTTCGCCGCGGCCACGACCGACGCGGGTGAACAAGACACGGCCGGACCGCGACCGGACGCGAGGGTTTGCGACAATGGTGACTTCGATTGCCCAGCTCACGAAGGACCTCCACACCCCCGATGGCCGACAGCAGTATCGATCCCGACGAGCTCGCCACCTGTCTTCGGGTACTCGACCAGGCCGGACAGCTGGAGAAGGACCACCCCGATTCGCTGCTCGTGCAGCGCGCGGTCGGGCACATGTTCAAGAAGCTCAAGCAGCGCCGCCGCGTCGAGGCCCGCGACAAGATCGCCACCGCGGACCGCGCGGTCGTCGCGGCCACCGCCACGGGCTCACCGAATCGCATCGATGACGAGACCGCGGGCATTCCGCTGACCTCGACGACCAAGGGCGCCAGCGCGGGCACCCTGCTCCGCCCGCGACCCTGTTACATCTGCAAGCAGCGCTACACCCGCGTCGACGCCTTCTACCACCAGCTGTGCCCGGACTGCGCCGCGAGCAGCCACGCCAAGCGCGACGCGCGCGCCGATCTCTCGGGCCGTCGCGCGCTGCTCACCGGCGGCCGCGCCAAGATCGGCATGTACATCGCGCTGCGGCTGCTGCGCGACGGCGCGCACACCACCATCACGACCCGCTTCCCCAACGACGCCATTCGCCGTTTCGCCGCCATGGACGACAGCGCCGATTGGCTGCACCGGCTGCGCATCGTCGGCATCGACCTGCGCGACCCCGCGCAGGTGGTGGCCCTCGCCGACGACATCGCCGCGCAGGGCCCGCTGGACATCCTGATCAACAACGCGGCGCAGACCGTGCGCCGCTCCCCCGGCGCGTACAGCGCGCTGGTGGAGGCCGAGTCCGGTCCGCTGCCCGCCGGCGCACTGCCCGACGTGGTGACCTTCGGCAAGACCATGCAGGCGCATCCGACCGCGCTGACCGCCTCGCTCGCGCCGACGCTCACCGCAGCAGATGTCGCGGAGCTCGCGCTGGTCGCGGGATCGGCCACCCCCGAACGGATTTCGCGCGGCGTGGCGATCGACGCGGGCGGGCTGGTGCCAGATCTCGCGCACACAAACAGCTGGGTGCAGACGGTCGCCGAGGTCGATCCGACCGAACTGCTCGAAGTCCAGCTGTGCAATTCGGTGGCGCCGTTCATCCTGGTGTCGCGGCTGCGTCCGGCTATGGCCGCCGCGCCCGCCCGCCGCAAGTACATCGTGAACGTCTCCGCCATGGAGGGTCAGTTCGGCCGCGGGTACAAGGGACCGGGACACCCGCACACCAATATGGCCAAGGCGGCGCTGAACATGCTGACCCGCACCAGCGCCAAGGAGATGTTCGAGTCCGACTCGATCCTGATGAGCGCCGTCGACACCGGCTGGATCACCGACGAGCGCCCGCACTACACCAAGATCCGCCTCGCCGAGGAAGGCTTCCACGCCCCGCTCGACCTGGTCGATGGCGCCGCCCGCGTCTACGACCCGATCGTGCAGGGCGAGGACGGCGTCGACCTCTACGGCTGCTTCCTCAAGGACTATCAGCCCTCGCCCTGGTGAGCCTCCGCCGCGCGCGCTGCCTGGCGAGCAGAATCGGTGGTGACACAGCTACCACGATCTGGAGGGCGCATGGCGGACGAGACTGGATCGCGTCGAACCGGAATCAGCGTGCTGCTGCGCGACAAAGCGCCGTTCCTGCGCTGGTCGATGATCCGCTTCGCGCTCGGCGGCCAATCCGTGCTGCGCACCGGACAGGTGGGCGACGGCCGCGAGGAAGCCGTGCGACAGCACGTGCTGAGCACCGCGACACCGGGCGATCCCGACAGTGTGCTCGCCGCCATCGATGACTTCGCGCGCACCCGCAGCTTCCTGATGAACGTCGGCGACGAGAAGGGTCTGCTCCTCGACGCCGCGGTTCGGCGCGCGAGGCCACTGCTCGCGCTGGAACTGGGCGCCTACTGCGGATACAGCGCGGTGCGAACGGGACGCCTGCTGCCGCAGCGGGGACGGCTGGTGTCGGTGGAGGTCAGCGCCGCCAACGCCGCGATCGCGACCGACGTGATCGCGCACGCCGGGCTCGCCGACCGGGTCGAGGTGGTGGTCGGCAAGATCGGCGACGGCGGGACGACCATGCGCAGGCTCGCCGTCGACCACGGATTCGCCGCGAGCGCGGTCGATTTCGTCTTCCTGGATCACTTGAAGACCGCGTATCTGCCCGACCTGCTCGCGCTGCTCACCGTGAACTGGCTACACCCGGGCTCCCTCGTGGTCGCCGACAACGTGAAGATGCCGGGAGCGCCGCGCTACCTGCGCTACATGCGTGCGCAGGAGGGCAGGACCTGGCGCACCGTGGAGCATCGCACCCACGTCGAATACCAGTCCCTGCTGCGCGATCTCGTCCTCGAGTCGGAGTACCTGGGCTGAGCGCACCCGCCACCGCGCTCTATTCGGCGCGACGTGCGGGATCGTCCAGCTGCCGAGCTACGAAATCCGATACCGCGCCGACGTGTTCGTCGAGGTAGAAGTGGCCGCCGGGAAACGTCTCGCGGGCGAACGCGCCCGAGGTGAACGCCCGCCATCCGTCGGCCTGCTCGGGTGTGGTGGTCGGGTCGTCGGTGCTGACCAGCGCGGCGAGGTCGCACGCGAGCGGCTCGCCGTGCCGGTGCCGATAGGTTTCCACGGCTTGGTAGTCGCTGCGCACCGCGGGCAGCACCAGATCGGCGAGGCCGGGCTCGGTGCGCAGCAGTGCGATCGGCGCGGGATCGGCGGCGAGGCGCTCCAGATCCGCGATGAGCGCCTCGTCGGATTCCAGGTGCAGGCGACGGTGTTCGACGAAAGACGGTGCGGGACGGCCCGAGACGAACAGGGCGGCGAGCTCCTGCCCGCGGGCCTCCAGCCTGCGGGCCGTCTCGTAGGCCAGAGTGGCGCCCATGCTGTGCCCGAACAGCGCGAGACCGGACCGAGGACCGCGTCCCAGCAATTCTCCGGCGATCAGCTCGGCGAGTGCGTGCAGATCCGGGACCGCCGCTTCGCCGAGCCGGTCCTGCCGTCCCGGATACTGGACGGCCAGTACCGCCACGCCGGAACCGAATTCGAGGGCAAGCTCACGGTAGGCCGCCGCCGAACCGCCGCCGGGCGGGAAACACACCAGGTAGTGGCGCGGCGCCGGGTCGGTCCGCAGGACCCGCAGCCAATCGGTGGCGGTGATCGTCTCGTCCACGTCGGTCTCCTTCTCCGCCGGTGCGGCTAGTCTCGATCTGGTGAACGCGCACACACGGCTGGTCCACGAGTACGAAGCCGGAATCGGTGTCCCCGTTTCCGGCATTACCCACTCCCCCGATCCTGGCAGCAATCTTGCTGCGACACTGCCGGTCTGGGCGCTTGCGGCGGGTTCGGTGGCCACGGTGGCGGCCGCGGCCAACCGGTTGCGCGACGCGCACGGACTCGCTCCCGTGCCGCATCGGATCGACCCGGAACGGATCACCGCCGCGTTCTCGAGCGACCGCCTGCTGCGCGCGGACGGCCGTCAGGTGCCTGTGTTCGCCGATCTCTCCGGATTCTTCCCCACTTTCGACGGTTGGGTGCGCACTCACGCCAACTATCCGCATCACCGAACCCGTCTGCTCGCCGCGCTCGGCCTACCGGAGGACGCGCCACTCGACCTGGCGGTCGCCCACATCGCTATGAGCCGCGCGTCCGATATCGAGGACAACGCCGCCCTGGCGGGCGCGATCGCGGTCCAGGTGCGCACCGAGGAGGAGTGGGCCGCCACGCCGCAGGCGGCGGCCGCCGCGTCCGGCCCGCTGGTCGCCATGGATCCGCGGCAAGACCGCGCGGGCGCGCCTTTCCGTTCCGAGGCGACCCCGTTCCAGCCGTTGCGCGGGGTGCGTGTGCTCGACATGACCCGGGTGATCGCGGGCCCGGTCGCGACCAGGACGCTGGCGCTGCTCGGCGCGGAGGTGCTGCGGGTGGACCCGCCGTGGCTGCCCGAGATTCCGTGGCAGTACGCCGACACCTGCCAGGGCAAGCACTCCGCGATGGTCGACCTGCGCACTCACTCGGCCGTCTTCCACGACCTGCTCGCCTCCGCCGACGTGCTCGTCACGGGATACCGCCCCGGCGCGCTGGAGCACGCCGGGCTGACCACCGCCGTGCGTCCCGGCCTGGTGCACGGCCGGGTCAGCGCCTGGGGCGAGTCCGGTCCCTGGGGCAGCCGCCGGGGCTTCGACAGCATCGTGCAGTCCGCCACCGGCATCTCCATCCTGGAGGGCGCGCCGTCGGTGCCCGGCGCGCTGCCCGCCCAGGCACTCGACCACGCCTCGGGCTATCTGCTCGCGGCGGGCGTGATCGACGCCCTCGCCGCGCGCACCTACGACGGAATCGGCCGTGACGTGCGGGTCTCGTTGGCGCGCACGGCGTCCTGGCTGCTCGTCAACCCCGACCGCGGCCTGAGCCACGGCCCCGCCGCGGCCCCCAACCCGGAGATGACCGTCCACCACGGCGGCCTGGTGACGGCCACGCCCGCCCTGGCCGAGTACCCGGATTACGCCTGGCCCGCACCGCAATACGGGGCCAGTGCGCCCGCCTGGCCGGTGCGTACCCGGTAGGGGTCGCGTCAGGCGTCGCGGGCGAAGTCGGCCAGCAGCGCCGGGACCGCGGAATCGAAGCCGGCGATGTCGAGCATCCCGGCGTCGGACGGGTCCGCGATGCTGAACTTCGTCGCCGTCATGCCGACCACGACCAGCTTCGCGTGCGGGTTGACTTCACGGCGGTACCGCTGCAGGGCCTGGTGCGGGTGGATGCGGCCCGCCCAGGTCTCGGAATCGGTGTACACCGAGAACACGTCCACCTCGAGACCGTGCCGCAGCGCGTACGTCATGGGCAGCGAGCAGTCGGTGCCGCCGAACGGCAGGCCGGACACGGCGCGCACCGCGTCGTCCAGCCGCTGGCGCGGACCGATCGCCAACGGCGTCAGCTCCGCGTCGCTCGACCACGCGCCGCTCCTGGCGGTGAAACCGACGATCGAATGCGCCGTCTCGGTACTCGCGGTCACCAGCGCCAAGGCGGCGCTCGCCTCCCGCGCCGACAGCGGCGTGCCACCGATCGTCACGGCCATGGAGCCGGACACGTCGAGGGCGAGCAGGTGGCGCTTGCCGGTCGGCGGCACCGCCTCGAACGCCGCGTAGAACGCGGAGTCCAGCGCGTCCACGATCGGCGCGGCGGGCTCCCACCGGCCGTCGCCGCGTGCGGATCGACCCGCGGCGTAGGTGCGCAACGCGACGAGGACGTTGACCGGATGCACCCGAGACTTCCGCAGTCGCGCCGGGTCGGCGAGCTGGCGCGCCACCGCCGCGGTTCGCTCACCCAGCGGGGCGAGCAACCCGAGCCGGGTCAGCCGCGGCAGCTGGCGCATCAGTGCCGTCTGCGGAATCCCGTTGTCCAGCAGCGCCTCCCACACCGCGGGCGCGTCGAGCGCGGCATCGGGCAGCATCTCCCAGGACAGCCGGTACGCGCGCACCAGATCGGGGAGCTCGCGCACCGGCGCGGCCTGCGCTCGGTGGTAGCCCTCGATCAGCCGCAACCCGTCCAGCGACGCCTCGCGACCGCAGATCCAGTCGAACAGGTTCTTGCGGTCCGGCTCGGCGGTGTCCGGGTGCGCGAGACGCAGCAGGTCGCGGTGCGTCCACCCCTCCCGCTGGCGGTACTTCACCACCTGGAAGGCGAGATCGTCGACGGACTTCTCGACATACCAGTGCGCGACGGCGCGGCGCAGACCGCGGCCCCAGCCACGGAACTGCTCGACGTAGCGCGCGAACAGGAACAGGTGCGTGCCGGTGCGCGCCACCAGCGGCAGCGCGTCCAGCGCGGTCCGGCGACCGTCGGCATCGCCGAGGGAGGCCGCGGCGGCGAGCGCGAACAGCGCGGGATTCTGCTTGGGCGCGCGGCCCGCCGTGGAGATCGCGACGATCTCGGCGACGAGCTCGGCGGTGCGATGCCGCGCGAAATCCAGGACGACCTCGGCGTTGTCCTTGGTCAGGTCTTCGGCGCGCACGTAGTAGGTGCCGCCCTCGGTGCCCAGTGTCAGGAACCGGCGCAGCCGTACCTCGGGGGTGACCTCGAAGGCGAAGCCGCCCGCGTTGTTGCGCGCCTGTCGCGCGTCCGCCCGCTCCGCCTGCGGCGTGGCGCGGGTGGTGATCCCAGCCAGCACGTCCATGTCTTCCTCGTTTCCGGCCCCGGTCGGGGCTTGTCGGGAACGGGGGAAGCGGACGTGGCGAACGCCCACCGGGATGATCTACCCGAAGGATAACCGACGGGCTTTCGGCCCGCGTCCCCCGTTCGACGGAACGCGAAGAACGGTCGTGGTGTGCCGACCGGACCAACGCTCCGTGGGGAGCGTGGCAGGAGTCGAACCTGGGAACCGATAACCGACCGACTCCGGCCCGTTCTTCGCGTCCTGGCAATCCAGCGGGGCGGTCGTGGTGTGCCGACCGACGTAAGCGCTCTACCGGATTGAGCTACGGCAACATGCGCTGCCGGCGGGATTCGAACCCGCAACCGCTCCATTCGAAGTGGATAACCGACCGACTCCGGCCCGCCCCTTCGGATTGCCCAACGCGGAGAACTGTAGGGCGCGGTCGCGATCCGGCGCCACCGAATTATTCGCGCTCCGGCGGCCACCGGAAAATCCGTTGCGCTCGTCGGCGCGGGGGCGATGAAATGTGTATTCGCAGGTCGTCTGCACTCACATGACAGCAATCGACATCGGCACGCCGGAAGGAACCCGCACCGTGGACACCGTCGACCAGAGCGTGCACAGAGACGTCGCGGCGCTCGCCGGACGGACCGAATGGGTCGGCCTCGGGGTCCTCGCGCTCGCCTGCCTGGTCTACGCGATGGACCTCACGGTGCTACACCTCGCGGTGCCGATGATCAGCGCCGACCTGCACCCGACCAGCTCTCAGCTGCTCTGGATCATCGACGTCTACGGCTTCATGGTGGCCGGTCTGCTGATCACCATGGGCACCCTCGGCGACCGGATCGGTCGGCGGCGCATGCTGATGATCGGCGCGGCGCTGTTCACGGTGGTGTCCGTGGCGGCGGCGTTCGCGCCGACCGCGGAAGCGCTGATCGTCTGTCGCGCCCTGCTCGGCATCGCGGGCGCCACGCTGGCGCCGTCGACGCTGTCGTTGATCTTCAACATGTTCCGCGATCCCCGGCAGCGTTCGGTCGCGGTGGGCGTGTGGGTCGGCGCGTTCTCGGCGGGCGGCGCGGTCGGGCCGATCTTCGGCGGCGTGCTGCTGGAGAACTTCTGGTGGGGATCGGTGTTCTTGCTCGCCGTTCCCGTCATGGTGCTGCTACTGGCGCTCGGCCCGAAGGTGCTGCCCGAGTTTCGCGATCCCGAGGCGGGCCGCCTCGATCCGCTCAGCGCGGCGCTCTGCGTGGCGACCATGATCGCCGTCGTGTTCGGCATGAAGAAGATCGCCCAGGACGGTGTCGGGGTGGCGGCGCTCGCCGGCCTCGTCGGCGGAGCTGCGCTCGGCGTGCTGTTCGTGCGGCGTCAGCTCACCGGCGCCGACCCGATGCTCGACCTGCGGCTGTTCCGGTTGAGCAGGTTCCGTATCGCCTTGCTGATCAACATGGTCGGCATCTTCGTCGCCTTCGGGTATTTCCTGTTCGTCGCGCAGTACTTCCAGCTGGTGCTCGGGATGTCGCCGCTGCGGACCGGTCTGGTGATGGTGCCGTCCGGCGTCGGTTTCATCGTCGGATCGCAGCTGGCGCCGCGGCTGGTCCAGGTGGTGCGGCCCGCCTACCTGATCGGCGGCGGGCTCGCCGCGGCCGGTATCGGACTGCTGATGATGACTCAGCTCAGCGCCTCCGGAGGCTACGGTCTGGCGCTGGCCGCCTCGGTGATCTCCTCGCTCGGGCTGGCTCCGGTGTTCGGCATCACCACCGAGCTCATCGTCGGCGCCGCACCGCCCGAACAGGCGGGCGCGGCCTCCGGCGTGTCCGAGACCGGCGCGGAATTCGGCGGGGCGCTGGGCATCTCGATCCTGGGCAGCATCAGCATCGCGATCTACCGCGGCGATCTGTCGTCGTCGCTGCCCGCCGGGCTCTCCGACGCCGACGCGGGGTCGGTCCGCGACACCTTGGGCGCGGCGGTGCAGGTCTCGACCCAAGTGCCAACGGCCCTGGGCGAATCCGTGCTCGCGGCGGCACGCGAGGCATTCCTGCACGGCGTGCACATCACCGCGGGCATCGCCGGTGTCGCCGCACTCGCCATCGCGCTGGTCTCGGTGCGCAAGCTGCGCGAGATCCCGGCGGGCCCGCTGACCCACGAGGACTGACCCCGTCGTCAGCCGGTGGTCTCGGGCGAACCGGCGAGCGCCGCGAACGCGGTCGAGAGGGTGTCCCCATTCGGGAGGGCGCCCTCCGCGCTGATCATCCAGAGCACCGAGAAGCCCTGCGTCAGCGCGAAATAGAGTCCGGCGATCGCTTCGGCCTGCTGCTGGGTCAACCGGGGGTGGGTTGTGCGCAGGTTCGTGGCGAGGTCGGTGGTCGCGTGC
This sequence comes from Nocardia sp. bgisy118, assembly GCF_057708605.1. Classification (NCBI taxonomy): domain Bacteria; kingdom Bacillati; phylum Actinomycetota; class Actinomycetes; order Mycobacteriales; family Nocardiaceae; genus Nocardia; species Nocardia sp. bgisy118. The sequence continues at coordinate 53,449 of NZ_JBYISM010000011.1, forward strand.
CGGATGCTGTCGGCCATGTACCGCTGCGACTCCGGCGAGCGGGCCACGCGCAGCAGGTTCTCCATGCTGGCCAGCATGCCTTCGCGGTTGGCGGCGAAGACGGCGGGCAGGCCGTCGATCATCGACGCGAAGGCTTCCGGCATCGGACGCCCCTCGGTCTCCTCGATCAGCTCGGCCATGCTGTCGCCGATGCCGGTGCCGAGCGCTTCGGCCAACGCCTCGGTGATCAACCTGTCCTTCGAACCGAAGTGGTAGCCGATGGCGGCCAGGCTGACCCCCGCCGCGTTCGCGATGTCGCGCGCGGTGGTCTTGGCGACGCCGCGTTCCATGATCGCCTTGCGCGCTCCGGCCAAGAGGTCTTCACGGTTTCCCATGCGCTTCAGGCTACCGCACGTCTCAGACGTTTGTCCAAGACGTATGTACTAACACTTCAGCGGTCCGCACCGTACCTCCGCGCGTCGTTCCGGCATGCGAGAACTCTGGACGCCCCGGCCTCGCCCATTCGGCGTAACTCCGCCTTCGCTCCAGCCCCGTGCGGGACTCCAGAAGGACATGTCCGGAAGCTTCCACCAGACGTAGCTCCGCTTTCGCTCAGCGATGCTCGGGACTCCGCCGGACCGCGTCCCACAGCGTCGATTAGTGTCGAGTCGTGCCGCAGAAAATGATCGTGGACGTCGACACCGGAATCGACGATTCGCTGGCACTGCTGTACCTGCTCGCCTCCCCCGAGGCCCAGATCCTCGGTATCGCGGCCACCGCGGGCAATGTGCCCGCCGCCCAGGTCGCCGCCAACAATCTCGCGTGGCTGGATGTGTGCCGGGCGCCGGAGATCGAGGTCGCCCTCGGTGCGGCCGAACCGCTCGCCGTCCCGTTGCGCACCACCGAGGACACGCACGGCCCGCAGGGCATCGGCTACGCCGACCTGCCCGAAAGCAGGCGCACGTGTTCGGACCGGACGGCCGCGCAGATGTGGGTGGCGCTGGCGCGCGAACATCCCGGCGAGATCGTCGGCCTGTGCACCGGTCCGCTGACCAACCTCGCGCTGGCGCTGCGCGTCGAACCCGAGCTGCCACGGCTGCTGCGCCGGTTGGTGATCATGGGCGGCGCGTTCAACCATCCCGGCAACACCACGCCTACCAACGAGTGGAACGTGCACGTCGATCCCGAGTCCGCCAAGGAGGTGTTCGACGCCTTCTCCGCCGCACCGCCGGATCGCCGTCCGCTGGTGTGCGCGCTCGACATCACCGAGACCATCGAGATGCATCCGAAACACCTGGCGCTGCTGGCCGAGCGCGCGCTCAGCCACCCCGCCGAGGCGGTATCCGAGGACGACGCTCCCGGCGCGCGGTCCGCGGCCTCGAATCCCGTTGTGCGCCATGTATCCGACGCCGTGCGGTTCTACTTCGAGTTCCACCGCGCCTACGACCAGGGCTATCTCGCGCACATGCACGACCCCTTCGCCGCCGCCGTCGCCCTCGACCCGGCCCTGGCCAGGACCAGGCCCGCGACGGTCGACGTGGAGCTGACCGGCACGCTGACGCGCGCGACGACGGTGGCCGACTGGGCGGGCATGTGGGGGCGCGAACCCAACGCGGACATCGTCGTCGGCACCGATCCCGAGCTGTTCTTCGAACGGCTCGTCGCTCGCGTCGGCGATTTCGCGAGGAACCTCTATCCCGGTGACAGCAGCGCATGACGCACGCTCGCTCCGCTCCGGCCGACGAAGGACTCACGGTGATCGACGACGACAACGCTTACCTGGCCGATTTCCGCGCGCGGCTCGACCTGCCCGGAATCGTCGACGTGCACACCCATTTCATGCCGGAAAAGGTGCTGAGCAAGGTGTGGTCGTACTTCGACTCGGTGGGCCCGCTGACCGGCCGCAGCTGGCCGATCGCGTACCGCGAGGACGAGCAGGTGCGACTGAAGACGTTGCGCGACTTCGGTGTCCGCGCGTTCACCGCGCTGGTGTACCCGCACAAGCCGGAGATGGCCGCGTGGTTGAACGACTGGACCGCCGAGTTCGCCGCCCGCACCCCCGACTGCCTGCACACCGCCACCTTCTACCCCGAACCCGGTGCGGCCGACTACGTCGCGACCGCACTCGACCGCGGCGCGCGCGTCTTCAAGGTGCACATCCAGGTCGGCGATTTCCCGCCCGGCGACCCGCTGCTCACCCCGGTCTGGGGACTGCTCGAGGACGCCGGGGTCCCGGCGCTGATTCACTGCGGCTCCGGTCCCGCTCCGGGTCGATTCACCGGGCCCGAGCCGATCGCCGAACTCCTGCAACGGTTTCCGCGACTACGGCTGATCGTCGCCCACATGGGCACGCCGGAGTACTCGGAATTCCTCGACCTCGCGCAGCGGCACCCGGGCGTCTACCTCGACACCACCATGGTGTGGACCGATTTCAGCGAGGCCGACTCGCCGTTCCCCGTCACCGAGCACGGACGGTTGCGCGAGTTCGGCGAGCGCATCCTGTTCGGCAGCGACTTCCCGAACATCCCCTACAGCTACGGCCACGCCATCCATGCCTTGGAGCGCCTCGACCTCGGCGCGGACTGGCTGCGGAAGGTCTGCTACCGCAACGCCGCCGAGCTCTTCACGATCAGCTGACCCCAGCCGTTGCCAGACAGTGCCTTTCGGGGCACAGCGCCGGTCAGCGAGTCTCGCGCCGGGAGAGCCCGCTGGCGCGCAGCACCCGGCGCGCCACGGCCGCGCGGATGGCCTCGTCGGTGCCGATGATGCGCACGTGCTTGCGCGCCCTGGTGATGGCGGTGTAGAGCAATTCCCTGGTGAGCAGCGTGGATTCGGGTTCGGGCAACACCACCGAGACGGTGTCGTACTGACTGCCCTGGCTGCGGTGGATGGTCATGGCGAACACCGTGACCACCGCGGGGAACTGGGTGGGATGCACCAGATACGGTTCGCTGCCGCGCTGGAGCGCGGCGCGCAGCGACCCGTCCGGCAACCGGACGATGACGCCGGTGTCGCCGTTGTAGATACGGGCCTCGTGATCGTTGGCGGTGACCAGCAGCGGCTGCCCCGGATACCAGGCCGCGTAATGCGTGTCGGGCCCCGCGCCGGAGGCAGCCGCCCAGTCCGCGGCCATCCGATCCCAGCGCTCCACGCCGAACGGACCCTGCCGGTGCGCGCAGAGCAGCCGGTGCGACTCCAACGCGAGCAGGGCGCCTGCCGCATCGCCGTCCAGCGCCGAATCGGTGACGGCGCGCGCCGCCCGAACCACATCCCCGCGCACCGGGGCCGTGTCCTCCGGCGCGCACAGCGACAGCTCCTGCCCGCCCGCGCGCAGCAGCTCCAAGGCCGCGTCGGCGTCCCCCGCCCGCACCGCGACGGCCAGGTCGGCGATCCGCCCGCCGAAACGCCGCCCCCTGGTGAGCCGGACGATGCCGCCGCGCAGCCTCGTTCGCTCCAAGGGCGTAAGCGCCTCCGTATCGTGTTCCGGCGCAGCCGAACCCGCGCCGATGATCTCGTCCAGCACCGGATTTGGTTCGCCGGCAACAGGTCCGGCGACCAGATCGGCGAGCACGGCGCCCGCGTCCACCGAGGCGAGCTGGTCCGGGTCGCCCACCAGGACCAGGCGCGTGTCGGGACGCAACGCGGCAAGCAGGCTGCTCATCATGGTGAGCGACACCATGGAGGTCTCGTCGACCACGATCACGTCGTAGGGCAGACGGTTGAACTCGTGGTACTTGAACCGGGTCCGGCGGCCGCGCTGCCAGCCGAGCAGCCGGTGCAGGGTAGCGGCCGTCAGCTCGGGAAGACCGAGATCGGCCGCCTGCTCGCGCACCGCCTCCTGTAGTCGCGCGGCCGCCTTGCCCGTCGGCGCGGCGAGGGCGATGCGCAGGGCGGCCGCTTTGGGATTCGCCTTGCGGTGCGCCTCGAGCAGCGCGAGCACCCGGGCGATGGTGTGCGTCTTGCCGGTGCCGGGGCCGCCTGCCACCACGGTGGTCCAGTGCGTGGCGGCCAGCGCGGCGGCGAGGCGCTGGCGGTCGGGTCCCTCGCCGAGCGGGCTGTCGAAGAGCCGGTCCAGTTCCCGGCGCACCACCGCGACATCGATCTTGGGGTGGGTGGCCGCGCGTTCGGTGAGCACCCGCCGGATGGTCTGTTCCTGCTGGTAGTAGCGGTCCAGGTAGAGCAGGGGGCCGGAGTCGTCGCCGCGCTCGGGCGGTACGAGCCGCAGCGGGCGCAGTGGTCCGGCCGATCCGCCGCAGACCAGCGGGCTGACCCGCAGCGCCGCCGTCACCGCGTCGATGTCCGGCCACGGCAGGGTCGCCGGATCGACGCCTGCCCCCGCGTCCCAGTCCTCGTCCGCGTCGACGCCGATCTCGCGCATCCGGTTCAGCTCCAGACAGACCGAGCCCGAGCGCACCGCCCGCACAGCCAGTGCCGCCGCGAACAGCACCTCCTCCGAATCCTCGCGCCCGAGCCTGCCGAGCCGCACCGCGACGTGCACGTCCGCCGCCGACAACACCCCGGCCTCGTTGAAGACCCGCAGCAGGCCGGTGCCGCGCTGCGCCAACTGAATCGACGTCATCGGGCCTCCCCCGTTTCACCGGCGAGCAGATCCGTGTCGCCCGCGAGCAGATCCGACAGCGCGGTGACGAGTCCTGCCGGTGGCGTCCACTCGAAAACACCTCGGCCGGGCGGTGTTTCGGGGCCGACCATGCCGCGCACGAACAGATACCGGCAGCCGCCGAGGTGCCGGGCCGGGTCGTAGCCGGGCAGCCGCCAGCGCAGGTAGCGGTGCAGCGCGACGGAATACAGCAACGCCTGCAACGGATAGTGCGAGCGCAGCATCTCGGCGGTCATGCGCTCCCTGGTGTAGTGATCGACGGTGAGGTCGCCCGCGCCGAGACGGTTGGTCTTGTAGTCGACCACGACGAAACGCGGTGTGCCGGAGGGATCGGTGACGCGGAGCACGGCGTCGATGCTGCCGGTGAGGTAGCCGCGCAGCTGGACGTCGTCCAACCCCGCGAGCAGGTCGGCGTAGGAGGCCACGTCGTCATCGGCCGGCAGGTGCGCGCGCAGCAGTACCGCGATGCCGCGCAGAGTCGCCGCGCCCGCGGCCGGAGCGTCGCCACCCGCCAGCGGCAGTTCGAATTCCAGTTCGGCGAGTTGGTCGCGACGGGAAATCTCTGCCAGACAACCGATTCCGAGCGGAGTACGGAGCACCGCGAGCAGCGCGGCGCCGAGCACGGCGGGATCGATCTCGGCCATCGACTCCTCGACCGCGGCGCGGCAGCGGGCGTGCACTTCGGTGTCGAGATCCGCGGCGTCGGTGTCGATCTGCTCGAGCACGCCGTGCACTAGCGTGCCGAACTCGGCGCCGTAGGGCAGGGCGTTCATCAGCGACGGCGCGGCCGCGGTGACCGGTTCTTCGGCGGCGGGCGGCGGCGCGGACGGCTCGTCCTCCGGCCCGCGTTCGTCCTCCGGCTCGGCGTCCACCACCGTCTCGTGCGCGCCCGCGGTGAGCGCGGAGTAGGAGGTGCGCCGCCAGTGCTGGTCCATGGCCCGGTCGAAGCGGGCCACCGCGAGGTCGCCGGTGACCGGTTCGGTGCGCGCCCGGCGCGGCTCGATGTCCTCGGCCGATGCGACCGCGGTCACCGAAATCGCCTCGGGCGCCGCGGCCGCCCATGCCGCCAGCATCGGCACCGCCTGCTGGTCGGCGGGCACCGCGGCCCGCCCTGGCACCGTCTCGCCGCCGTCGGGCCTGCCGAGGATCATGCGGTGCAGCGGCGCCGCCGCGGTGGTGATGGCGGGCGCCCACCAGGCCACGATCTGGCACATGGCGCGGGTCAGCGCGACGTAGAGCAGCCGCAGCTCCTCGCCTGCCTCCTCGGCTTCGCTGCGCAGCTTGCGCTCGGCGTAGCCCCCGGCGTCCTGTCCGCCCACGTCGAGCACGCGCGCGCCGTCGTCGTCGTCGTGGAACAACAGCGTGGCCGGGTACGGGTTCTTGGCGCTGTCCCACGCGAAAGGCAGGTACACGATGGGGAATTCGAGTCCCTTGCTGGCGTGCACGGTGGCGATCTGCACGGCCGCCGCGTCGCGGTCGAGCCTGCGGGAGCGGTCGGCGACGACGCTCGCGGCGGGATCGCGCACCTGGTCGGCCAGCCAGCGGGTCAACGCGGTCAGGCCGAGCCCCTCGGTCAGCGCGACCTGGTCCAGCAGCTGGGCGATGTGCCGCAGGTCGGTGAGCCTGCGTTCGCCGTTCTCGATCGAGAGCAGCCGCGGCGCGAGACTCGCCTCGGCGGAGAGCTTTTCGAAGACGGCCGCGAAACCGGCGCGGGCGAACAGCCGTGCCGCCTCACGCAGCTGCGCGCTCACCCGTCCGACGAGATCGGCTCCGTCGCTGTCGATGTCGGCGGCGGTGCAGCCCAGGATCGGCGTGCACGCGGCAAGGCGGACGCGGTCGGAGCGATGCGGCTGTTCCAGCGCCCGCAGCACCCACAACCAGTCGGTGGCGCTCGGCGTGCCGAAGACACTGGTGCCACCCGCCAGCACGGAGGCGACGCCCGCCCGGTCCAGCGCCGCGCGCACCACGTCGATCTGGGAGCGCGTGCGGACGAGCACGGCGATATCGCCGGGACCGACCGGACGACGGACGACACCGTCGATCTCGTCGTCCGGCGCGTCTTCTCGCGCCCGATCGCGTTCCGTTCGCGCCTTCGGCGCCGGAACGGTCACCCGCACACCGGATTCGAGCAGACCCACGATGTCGGCGGCGAGGTCGGCGGCGACCTTCGCGCGCTGGCGGCCGACGGACGGGAACCCCGACTTGTTCAGCGGGCCCGCACCGGTGCGCGGCAGGCACCGCACCCGCATCGGGGTGACGAGTTCGGCGGGCCCGGTCAGCCGCGACCACGGGCGCGTCGCGGCGACCGGATAGACCGCGATCTCGGGATGCCCGAGCGCCGCGCCGCCCTGGACGCGTTCCAGCGCGGCCAGCAGTCCCGCGTCGCTGCGCCAGTTGGTGGTGAGCTCGCTGCGGCGGTCGGCGTGCCCGGCGGCGTCCAGGTAACTGAGCACCTCCGCGCCACGGAAGGCGTAGATGGCTTGCTTGGGATCCCCGACCAGCACGAGTGTCGTCTCGCCGTCATGGAAGCAGCGGCGCAGGATGTCCCACTGGAGCGGGTCGGTGTCCTGGAATTCGTCTACGAGCGCCACCCGGTAGCGCTCGCGGATGCGCGCGCAGGCGAGGGGGCCGTGGTCGGGATCGGCGAGCACGTCGTGCAGCAGCACCAGCAGGTCGTCGAAATCACGCAGTCCCGCAAGGCGTTTGCGGCGCTCGGTCTCGGCGCGCACGGCCTCGGCGAAGGCCACCCGCTCGCCCGCGGGCCCGTCCGCGCGGGGGACGAGGCGGGCGTGCCGGTCGCGGACCGCCGCCAGCGCGAGGGTGTGCGCCTCCTTCAGCGAGAACGGTGGCGTGTCGCGCGCGTAGCGGTGCAGATAGAGATCGTCGGCGACCGTGCCGACCAGCTCGTCGACCGATTCGACCAGGCGGGCGCCCGGATCGTGTTCGCCGGCCAGCCCGAGTTCGTCGAGCATGCGCTGGCAGAAGCTGTGCGTGGTGGCGATGGTGCCCGCGTCGAAATCCGACAGCGCGGCGAGCAGTCTGGCCCGCCTTCGCCCGACCTCCGCGGCGTCGGCGTCGGCCAGGTGCCGGACCAGGTCGTCCGAATGCGCCTGCGCCGCCGCCGGATCGGCCAGCGCCGCCGCCACCGCCACGAACCGATCGCGGGCGCGTTCGCGCAGCTCTTGCGTCGCGGCCCGGCTGAAGGTCACCAGCAGCAGCTGGGCGATGTCGACGCCCGCTTCGGCCACGTAGCGCACCGCGAGCCCGACGATGGCGTGAGTCTTCCCGGTGCCCGCACTGGCTTCCAGCACCGTCGTGCCGGTGGGCAGCGGACCGTACGGGTCGAACGACGCGATCGCCTCCGTCGCCGGGGCCCGGACGGTGTCTTGAACTGTCATGCCACGCACCGCCTTTCGCCCTGACTCCGCGCATCGTCGATCCGGGCGTCGCACGGTCGCCCGGGGAAATCGCACCACGCCTGCGCCGGAAGCCCGGCAGACACGCCGGGACGCACGCGAAAACCGTGGGACGACACCGTGATCACGGCTGCCCCTGGCCTTCCGCGCCGAGCAGCGGCGCCCACAGGCGACGCGCCAGCACGCCGAACCGGGTGGTCTCCCCCGGCTCTCCCGCCGGAGCGGGCGTGTCCATCAGGTGTTCCAGCCGCGGCGCCGAGCCCCACACGTAGCGCAGGTGACGATCGGTGTGATCCCCGAATGCGCCGGGGCCGTTGGGTCCGCCGTTGAATTCGCGTTCGGCCGCGGCGAAGGCTTCGTCCGCGGAGGCTCCGCGGAACCGTCGCTCGGCGTAGGCCGCGGTCGCGGTCGGCGCGATCGGGAGCGGTTCGCACAGGCCCGCGTCTTGCAGCCGCACCAGTTCGCGCAGGATCGCCACGGCGGCAGGGGCATCCGGCGCGGTGAGCACGGATCGCCATGCGGGACGGCCGAATTGACCGCGTCCGGTGGTCACCGCACGCCAGGAACGGTCCTCGGTCGCCGCCAGCGCGAGCAGCGCGACCCACGCGGCGATGCGGTGTTTCGGCGCGAGGCGCGAAAACGTGGTACGCACCAACGTTTCTCCCCGCACCTCGGGCACCGTGCCGGTGAGTCTGCGACCGTTGCCGAGATCGATGGCCACGTCGACGGCCCTGGCCTGGCCCTCGTAGTCCGGCAGCGAGGCGCGCACCAGCTTGTCGACGGTGTGCTCGACCTCGTCGAGCACCGCGCCGCCGAGCCCGAACGGCGGCAGGGTGCCGCGCCGCCATTCCGCGGCGCGCAGCGCGTTCGCGTCCGCGCCGGTGAGCCGCGCGGTGAGCATCCGTTCGCCCAGTTCCCATTTGGCGAGGCCGTCGAGTTCGATGGGCAGCCGGTCGGCGATGTCCTCCTCGTGCTCGGGGACCCGCAGACCGAGCCGCTGCCACAGGAAGGCGCGCACCGGGTGTTCGGCGAAGGACATCAGATCGGCCAGCGCGACGTCCGACGGTTCCGGCGTGGGCAGCGGTTGCGGCAGGAACGCGGGGCGCGGCGCGGGCGGGCGCCCGGCCGCCAGCGCACCCGCCAGCGCGACCGTGTCGAAGCTGAACGGGCGCTCGGCGTGGAAGTTGCGGCGGTCGAAGCCTTGCAGCGGGTGCCGGGTGAGCACCGCGTCCATTCCCGCCGCGCCGACATGGGCGCGCAGCGCGTCGAGCAGTTCGGCGACCGGAATCGCGGGCGGCCGGTGCGCGCCGCTGACCGGGTCGGCGCCGGTGTGGAACAGCAGCAGCTTCTCACCCGCCGCCAGTACGGCGTCCAGCAGCAGCTGCCGGTCCTCGCTGCGCGGATCTCGTTCGCCGAGCACCGGATTGCGGGCGAGCACGTCGTCGCCGTCCACTCCGGCCGCGCGCGGGAACACGTCGTCGTCGAGGCCGAGCAGCACCACGACGCGGTGCGGCACCGACCGCATCGGAACCATGGTGCAGACGGTGAGCTCTCCGGTGCGGAAGTTGGCGCGGGTGGGCTGGGCGGCGAGCCTGCTCGACAGCAGCACCGCCAGATCGGCCAGGCGCAGCGGCACCTCACCCGCGTGGTCGGTGGCCGCGGCGATCTCTCTGCGCGCCTCGGTGCGCACCCACGCCTGACTGTCGGGGACGTCGGTGAGCAGGTCGAGCGAGCGGCCGAGCACGGCGGCCCATTCACGCGCGGGGCGCGGCCCACGCAGATCGCGCAGGCACACCGCGAGCCGATCGACGAACTCCGCGAAGCGTCCTGCCAGATCGACGTCGTTGCTGTCCACGTCGTCCAGCGGCAGCGCGAGATCGAGCCAGTCGTCGGCGGATTCGTCGGCGGTGACTCCGAGCAGGATCCGGTCGACCGCGCCGTTCAGCGTGTTCTGCGCGAAATCGGCCAGCCCGAACGCCTGGCGCTGCCGCTGCCCGATGGCCCATCGTGCGCCGGATTCCGCCGCCCACCCACGCAGCCGTTCGATCGCGTCGTCATCGAATCCGCAACGGCGACGGACGGTTTCGGACGCGGCGAGATCGAGCACCTGGGTGACGGTGACGCGCCCGTCGGCCATCTCCAGCAGCACCTCGATCACCGCGAGCAGCGGATTGGTCACGCCGCGGCCGCGGTCGGCGAGCCGGACCCGCAGCAGGTGCGCGGGATGCGCCGCTTCCTGCGTGGTCTCCCCCGACCCCGCGCGGGAGCCGAAGGCGGCGCGCACCAGCGGCGCGTACGCCTCCACCTCGGGGCACATGATCAGCACGTCGCGCGGTTCCAGCGTGGGATCGGCCGCGAACAGGCCGAGCAGGCATTCGCGCAGGACCTCCACCTGCCTGGCCGGTCCGTGGCAGGCGTGTACCCGCACGCTGTCGTCGGCCGGGACGAGTTCGGCGGGCGGCCACGCGTCGTCGCGAATGCCCGCCTGCACCGCGGCCAGCAGCGAGGTCGCCGCCCGCGGCGCTCCGCGCTCCCATGGCGCCGAGCCACTCACCGGCGCAACGTCGTTCGACCGACCCGCCCGTTCGGACTCGGGCACCGGCTCCGCTCCGGCCGCGACCACCCGCGCACCACGCGGCGGCGCCGAGAGATGCGTATCCGACCCGGCCGCGGCAGGCCCGGACAATCGCTGCTGCAACTCGCGCACATCCCGCGCCAGACCCGCGAGCAGCGGATGACGCACCGACCGCCCTGACGCGTCGTCCGCACGCGAGACCGTGGGCGACAACCGCGCGATCTCCGACCACATGACCGGGCTCGGGTGCGCCAGCCACAGGTGCACGTCCCTGGCGTGACCCAACGCGTCGAGGACGGCCAGCTGATCGGCGGGCAACCGGGTCACCCCGAACAGTGAAAGTCGTTGCGGCAGTTCGACGAGATCGGGTTCGGCGCGCAGCAGCGCGCAGGCCGCGTCCAGCCGTTCGGCGGGGCTCGGCGCGCCGATCTCGGCGCGCAGCCGCCGCCACAGCGTCGGCTGCCACAGCAGATCGTCGGGCACCTGGCGGCCGGCACCATCGGTGTCGGCGCCCGCCGCCCACTCGGTGATCAGGGCGGGACGCTGTGCGCCGTACCCGTCGAACAGCCCGGACAGGTGCGCCGCGGTGGCGTAGCGCCTGCCGACCCGGTGATCGCGGCCCGCGGGGTCGGCGCCGCCGAGATGACGCGCGAGCACCACGCACCACGGCTCGCCGAGCGCGGCGTCGATCACCCGCAGCAGCGTCCACACGGTGCGCTGCGGCGACCACGGATCGTCGTCCTGCGCGATCCCGGTGCTCGCCCCGAGCGCCTCGGCGACCAGCGCCGAAGGGGACGGGAATCGGATGTTCGCCGCGACGCCGTCCCGGCCGCCCGCCGAGACGCCGAGCACCGCGGACAGCCGCTGGGTCAGCCAGCGCTCCACGCCTTTGGCGGGCACGGCGACGATCTCCGCCGCGAACGGGTCCGGCTGCGGCGTCGCCAACAGCTCGGCGAGCGCGTCCGCCAGGGCGTCGGCGCGCTCGGCCCGGTGGATGTGCAGCGGCATTGCACGTTTATACGCCAGCGACCTGCGCGCAACCGCGCCGCCCCGCCCGGTCGAGAGTGAATTGAGCCACACGGGAACGGAATACTCGGCCATGTCACGGCGAACCGGTCGGACCCGTGTGCAACAGTTCTCAGCCGGGGAGGAACGGGAGAGCTGCATCGAAAGGCTGGTTCGCATTCATGAATGCGATGGTGATTCCCCTGCTGCCGAGAGGCGGGTTCACGGTCCGCCGTGTCGGTGACCGATGGGAACTGGTCAACTCGCGCCACTTCGGCCGCACCGTCGTCCTGCACAGCTGGCCTCGCGACCGCCACGCCGAGGCGTTCGAGCACTGCTACCGGCTCAACGGACGCACCGTCGAAGAACTTCGCGCCACCTTCCGCTGACTCGCGGTTCAGCGAAACCCGCTGCGGTACAAGCGCACAACGGTCGCTGTAACACACCGGGCTGCCGAGCTCAAGACGTGCGTCCTCGGCGCGGATGTGCGATCGTGGTCCCTCGTGCGTTACCCCATGGCCCCCACCCGGACAGTTCCCCGCGTGGCCGCATCCGCCTGTGTCCTGGCCGCAGCGGCGATCCTGATCCCGACCGCGCCCACTTTCCTCCCTGGCGCCGCGGCGCCGAGCGCCTACGCCGCGCCCGGTTGCCTCGCCGGCTTCGACTGCGATATGAGCAGCCGGATCGCCGCGGTCGACGCCTACCTGAAGACGCGGCCCGGCGTCACGGGTTATGTCGTCCGCGACCGGGTGACCGGCGGGGTGTACGCCAACGAGCACGCGGAGAACTCCGTGTGGACCGCCTCCACCATCAAGCTCGCGATCGCCGCCGACCTGCTGAACCGGGCCCGCGTCGGCGCCATCGCGCTCCCGCCGGAAGACCGCGGCCTGCTCGAGGCGATGCTCGCCACCTCCAACGACGCCGCCGCCGACCTGCTCTGGAACAAGTACGCGGGCGTCGACCGGATGGCCTACAACAACGCATTCCGCGCCAACGGCATGGTCTCGCTCGTCCCCCAGCCCACCAACACCGCGCTCTTCCCCGACTGGTCGTTCCAGAAGTGCACCGCCGCCGACCTGGACCGGCTGATGGACAACGTGCTCACCGCGATGCACCCCGACGACCGCAACTACCTGCTCGACCGGATGCGCTCGGTCGACTACAACCAGCACTGGGGCGTCTGGGGAGCGGGCGCCCGCATGCGGCCCGGACTCAAGAACGGCTGGTCGGCCGAGCAGGGCGGCTGGGTGGTCAACTCGGTCGGCTTCGCGGGCCCCAACGAGCGGTACACCCTGGCGATCATGAGCTCGCTGGGCGACGCGGGCGGGTACACCGAGGGCGCCGAGACCGACACCAAGGTCGCGGAGATGCTGCTCGCCGGTCGCTGACCGGTCCTACCGCCGACGGCGCAGCAGCATGGGGGCGCCGTCGCGCGGGAACGGAATCGTGGTGAATCCCCACGGCATTCGATAGTCGCCGGGGATCTCCCACTCGTATTCGCGCACCATGGCCGCGATCAGGGTCTTCACCTCGAAGGTGCCGAAGTGCATGCCGATGCACTTGTGCGCGCCCGCGCCGAAGGGCAGCCAGGCCAGCCGGTGCGAGTGGTCCTCGCGGCGCGGTTCGGCGAATCGCAGCGGATCGAACACCTCCGGCCGCGTCCACAGCTCGGGCAGCAGGTGGTTGACCTGGTAGGCCAGGTCGACGGCGGTGCCCGCCGGAATGTAGTGACCGAGGATCTCCGTGTCGCGCACGGCACGGCGCACCAGGCCGGGCACCGGCGGCATCAGCCGCAGCGACTCCCTGACCACGAGGTCGAGCTCGGCAAGGCGGTCCAGATCCGCGATGGTCGTTGCGGCGTCGCCGGTTTCGGCGTCGGCCGCGAGCACCTCGTCGCGCACCCTGCGCTGCCATTCCGGATGTTTGCCCAGGTAGTAGGCGACCGCGGTGGCGGTGGTCGTCGTGGTGTCGTGGGCGGCCATGATCAGGAAGATCATGTGGTTCACCACGTCGGCGTCGGTGAACACCTCGCCGTCCTCGCTGCGCGCGTGGCACAGACCGGAGAAGAAGTCGGGGTCCTGTGAGCGGCGTTTGGCGGGCAGCATCTCGGTGAAGTACCGCTCCAGCACCTGCCTGCCGCGCAGACCCGCGCGCCAGTGCCCGCCCGGGATCGGATGGCGCACGATCGACAGGCCGGCGTGTGTGCAGTCGACGAAGGCGTCGACGAGTTCGCGCCGCCGCGGCCCGACGTCGACCGCCATGAAGGTCTCCCCCGCGATCTCGAGGGTCAGCTCCTTGATCGTCGGGTACAGCCGTACCGTCGCGCCGTTCCGTCCCTGCGGCACCCAGCGCGCGACGGCGGCTCGCGCGATCGGTGTCAGCGTGGCCAGGTGCGCCGCGAGGCGGTCCCTGGTGAAAGCCTGCTGCATGATCCGGCGGTGGAACATGTGCTCGTCGAATTCGAGCAGCAGCAGCCCGCGCCGGAAGAACGGACCGATGAAATAGTCCCAGCCCTGGCCGAAGTCCCGGCGTCGCTTGCCGAGCACCTCGTCGAGCGCCTCCGGTCCGGACACCAGCACGCGGTCGATGCCCAGCGAGGTGTTCAGCGCAACCGGTCCGTAGCGGCGGTGCCGCTCCATCATCTCGGCCGGACCCCAGCGCATGTAGTGCAGGGCGCGACCGAGATAGGGCAGCCCGATATCGCCGCGCACCGGGACGGTCGCGCTGCCGCGCGGCGGAGCGGCCAGCACGCGGTGACGTTCGGGCAGCCTGCGCAGCATTCGATCGATGACGCTCGTCTGCGGGACATCGATGAGATAGGCGTTCTCCGATACGGCGTGCACGCTGCGCTTTCGGACTGCGACCCGGTCTTCGGCGACCATCGCACACCTCCCTGAACGACAGCATCTATCGTATTCTCTTCTTCACAATCGTTCAGGTGGATCCGCGGCGGTGGTTTTCACTACTCCACCCCGCCGACCGTGAGGTTCCGCACTTCAACACGCCCGGAACGGGGATCTCGTCGTGACGGTCCAGGACGGGCCGACTACGGTTGGAGCTTGTCGATAACCGTTCGCGGGGGAATCAGCCCCCCGATTGTCGAGGAGCAGGACGATGAGCACTCAGTCTGTGGAGAACCGTCGCCACAGGGTGGTGGTGATCGGCTCGGGCTTCGGCGGCCTGTTCGGCACCAAGCACCTCAAGCGCGCCGACGTGGACATCACCCTGATCTCCAAGACCTCGACCCATCTGTTCCAGCCCCTGCTCTACCAGGTCGCCACCGGCATCCTCTCGGTCGGCGAGATCGCGCCCGCCACCCGGCTGGTGCTGCGCAAGCAGCGCAACGCCCAGGTGCTACTCGGCGATGTGACCGACATCGACCTAGCCGAGAAGACCGTCACCTCGCGGCTGCTGAACCAGGACACGGTCACCCCCTTCGACAGCCTGATCGTCGCCACCGGCGCGCAGCAGTCGTACTTCGGCAACGACCGGTTCGCCACCTACGCCCCCGGCATGAAGACCATCGACGACGCGCTGGAGCTGCGCGGCCGCATCCTCGGCGCGTTCGAGGGCGCGGAGCTGGCGACCACCCAGGAACTGCGCGACCGGCTGCTCACCTTCGTCGTGATCGGCGCGGGACCGACGGGCGTCGAATTGGCCGGGCAGATCGCCGAACTCGCCGATCGCACGCTCGAGGGCACCTTCCACAACATCGATCCGCGCGACGCCAGAGTCATCCTGATCGAGGGCGCGGGCTCGGTGCTCGGCCCGATGGGTCCCAAGCTGGGCGGCAAGGCCCAGCGCAGACTCGAGAAGATGGGCGTGGAGATCCAGCTCAACGCCATGGTCACCGACATCGACGCGCACGGCGTCACGGTCAAGGACTCCGACGGCACGATCCGCAGGATCGAATCCTCGTGCAAGGTCTGGTCGGCGGGCGTGCAGGCGAGCCCGCTGGGCAAGATGCTCGCCGAGCGCTCCGAGGGCACCGAGGTGGACCGGGCCGGGCGCGTCATCGTGGAGCCCGACCTCACCATCAAGGGCCACCCCAACGTCTTCGTCGTCGGCGACCTGATGTCCGTGCCCGGCGTGCCCGGCCAAGCGCAGGGCGCGATCCAGGGCGCGACCTACGCCGCCAAGCAGATCAAGGCCGGACTCGAGGGCGAGTCGCCCGAGGAACGTAAGCCGTTCAAGTACTTCAACAAGGGCAGCATGGCCACCGTGTCGCGGTTCAGTGCCGTCTGCCAGGTCGGCAAGCTGGAGTTCGGCGGGTTCATCGCCTGGCTGGCCTGGCTGGCGCTGCACCTGTACTACCTGGTCGGCTACCGCAGCCGGATCATCACAGTGATCCAGTGGTTCGTCACCTTCCTCGGGCGCACCCGCGGACAGATGGCCGCCACCGAGCAGTGGGTGTTCGCGCGGCTCGCCTTGGAACAGGTCAACGAGGATCAGGAGGAGGCCGACGAGCTCGCGGCCGCCCTCGGCGCGCCGCCCGCGAGCGACGGTCGCGCGCCGGGGAAAACGGTGACCGACCGCGCGGTCTCCTGACTTTCCGCAACGCCTCTCCGCGCCACCCGCTCGATCGGGTGGCAAGCTTTCGCGCGCGTCGGCGAAGTCGACCGGCCGCGACTCACTTGTCGTGCTGCGGATTTCCACCAATCCGTGTGGCGCTCTGGTCCGAATGTGGGACGTCGAGCAATCTCATCCACGACGAAAGGTGAGTATGGGCACAGGCAAGCACAGAGCTCTCAACCCGCAGCGGCAGAAGGTGGGCTCGATGGTCGCGGCGGGCGCGGTTCCGCTGGTGCTGGCGCTCGTCGGCACCGGGGTCGCCAATGCCGAGCCCGCACAGTCGAATACGGTCGCCCAGCCCGAGCAGGCGAAGCAGTGGCCCGCGGCCGACGCGCCCAACATCGTTCCGTACGAGGGCCTCGACATTCCGGACGATGTCCACAGTTCGCTGCAGTGGGCGCGGCCCGCGCCGGACCAGAGCTACCTCGCGCCGGTCGGTGTCCTGCACCCGCCGGTCGCGGTGGACCCGGTACCGCCGATCGCGCCGCCGCCGGGGCAGTTCCGCTTCGGTGACGTCACGGTGCCTACCCCCGACTGGATCACCCACGACCAGGCGATCCAGATCAACGACAATGCCGCCGTGGCCGAGGCCAATATCGCGACGTTCCTCGACTCGGTCGGCATGGAGCGCAGCCGGTCCGACCGCATAGCCGCGCAGACCCTCGGCACCGCGGCCATGGGCGCCGTGTCGGGCGCCGCCTCGGCGGTGCCGATTGCGATCAGTTCGGGGATGATGGGCGCGACGGTGGGTCTGGTAGCCGGTCTGATTTTCCTGCCGATCGGCCTCGTCGCGGGACCGATGCTGGGCGCCGCGGCAGGGGCCGCTGCGGTCACCGTCCCCGCGGCCATCGTGGGTGCGGCCGCCGGTGCGGCGGTCGGCGCGGCCAGCGGCTTCATCGCCCCCGCACGGGTTCTGGGCGACTGAACGCGCGGTACGCGCTTCCGGCGGGAAAGGTTGTGCCGGAAGGCAGAGCGCAGGGCGGGGTTTCGACACTTGTGTCGAGGCCCCGCCCTTTCGACGTCGACGGGAAGTCGCGGCTGCCGCACCTCAGCCGGGCGGCTGACCACCGGCCGGCACCGAAACCGCTGTGCCGCCGGGTGTTCGCGGGCTCGCGCTCAGCCGCGGCCCCACGGCGGTGAACAGACTTCCGCCCGCGGCGAGCGGCAGTCGCGCCGCGGTCAGCCCGAAGGTTTCGACGGGCCGATCGTCGGGGTAGACGAGCTCGCTGTCGAGTGCACGCGGTGCCGCGAGCGCGTCGTCGCCGGCGGTGTGCGCCCCGAGTTCCAGACGATGGCGCAGCAGCGGCAGATCCGCGAGATCGGCGATCAGATCACCGCGCCACGCGCCTCGATCCTCGTCCGCACGCCCGATCTGCACGCGTTCGCGCAGCCGCAGGCGGGCGCCCGCCGCGAGCAGCACGGTGGTGACCGCGCGGTGGTCGGCGCCGCCCGCCACGATCGTCGGCTCGGTCTCCGCGTCCAGTTCACCGCCGTCCGCGATCTCGAAACGCCAGCGCGCGACCGACACTCGCGTGGCGGCGCCGGGCAGCGCGATGGTCGCCGCCACCGACCGCAGCGCGAGCCGGGCGCCAGGACCGACCGCGACCGAGATGTCGATTTCGTCGCCGCCGAGGGGGGTGGCGGCTGTTCCGATCAGGTGCACGGTGTGCGGACCGGTCCGGCGGGCGGCCAAGCCGCCCGACGCGTGGATCTCCGGGAGCGTGCCCGCCCTGGCGACGATGCTCAGTTCGGTGCGCAACGGTTCAGTGGACTACGGCGGCCGCGGCGAGCTGTTCGCGCACCCACGCCAGCACCGGAGCGGCCGCGGGGTCTTCCATCAGCGAGAGCATCGCCGTCGGCCTGCCCTCGCGCACCTTGGCCGCGTCACGCTCCATCACCCCGAGATCGGCGCCGACCAGCGGGGCCAGGTCGGTCTTGTTGACCACCAGCAGATCCGAGAAGGTGACGCCGGGGCCGCCCTTACGCGGCACCTTGTCGCCGCCCGCCACGTCGACGACGAAGATCTGCACGTCGATCAGGCCGGAGGAGAACGTCGCGGTGAGGTTGTCACCGCCGGATTCCACCAGGATCAGATCCAGCGGCGGGTTGGCCGCGATCAGGTCGTCGATCGCGTCCAGGTTGGCGGTGATGTCGTCGCGGATCGCGGTGTGCGGGCAGCCGCCGGTCTGCACGGCGCTGATCCGCTCGTCCGGCAGCACCGCGTGGCGGCGCAGGAAGTCCGCGTCCTCGGTGGTGTAGATGTCGTTGGTCAGCACGGCCAGCGACAGTTCCTCGCGCAGTTGCCTGCACAGCGCCGCGACCAGCGCGGTCTTGCCCGAGCCCACCGGACCGCCGATGCCGATGCGCAGCGGCTCCCCCGGTGTGCGCTCCCGTTTCGGCCGATCGTGCGAATGATCGTGCGGTTCACCATCGATCAGGTGCGGTGGCATGCGGCCTCTCCTCTCTCGAAAACGTGTCAGCTGGCGAACAGCGGCATGTCGCGGCGCCGGTGCCGCTCGGCAAGCACGTCTTGCAGCGGATCCGACAGCGCGGCGAGACCGCCTGCGGCTTCGGCCGCGGTGCGGTCGCAGAGCTCGGCCAGCCGGACGGTGCACGCGGCGACGGCGGCGGGATCCAGCGCCAGCAACCGCTGGGCGGCGGTGGCGGCGCCGGTGAGGGTGGTGTACACGACGACGTCGGCCGTCTCGCGCGGGGTGATCGCGCAGGCGCGTCCCACCGCACCGAACACCGTCGACAAGTGCGGGCGAGCCGCTAGCTCTGCCCAATCATGGTGTGGCCAAACATTTTTTGCCAAGCGCAGCAGTCCGCGGCCCTGTGCGCGCGAGGCCGCCCGTGCCGCCGGTGCGGGCGTTCGCGCGTCGGCCTCGGCGTCCGCGCGGTGCGGGTCGAGATCCCCCGCGCACACGGCCGCGGCCAGCGAGGCCGCGACCAGACCCGAGGTACGCACACGACGTCGCAGGTACGCCTCGACGGACGCGACATCGCGCACCAATCCCGAGGCGACGGCCTCCTCCACACCGCCGGAGTGCACGTGCCCACCGATCGGCAGGCGCGAGTCCGCCAGCGCGAACAGTGTCGCCGGACTCGTCGCACCCGCTTCCACCATCGCTCGATCCTAGGCGTACCTTCGCCTTCGTTCCCGCCGTGCGCGGGATTCCGGCTACGTCCGGCCGAGCATTTCAGGCCTCGCCGCGGCGGTAGGCACGGGCCCAGAAACGCCGGGCCTGCCGTCGGGTGAGGTCGGTCCAGGCCTGGATGGGCGCCGACCACCAGGGGGCGATATCGGCCGGTTTGGCGGTGACGGCGTGACAGACGAGATCGGAGGCCTCGTCGACGGTGAGGCCGGGCACCCGGCTGAAGTCGGTGGGCGCGCTCATCCTGGTGTGCACGAGCGGCATATAGATCGACGTGGTGGTCAGGCCGTCGACGGCGATCTCGGCGGCGACACTGCGCAGCCACACGTCGAAGGCCGCCTTCGACGCGCCGTAGGCGGCCCACCGCGGGGCGGGCGGCATGAGCACGCCCCAGGTGGACATGTTGACGATGTGCCCGCTGCCGCGCGATCGCATGGCGGGCAACAGGGTCAGCAGCAGGCGGACCGGACCGAGGTAGTTCACGTCGATGGTCCGGGTGAAATCGTGGAAGCGGTCGTAGGATTCGGCGATCGGCCGGCGAATCGACTTGCCCGCGTTGTTGATCAGAACATCGATGTGGCCGTGCGCGGCGAGCAGCTCGCTCGCCAGACGATCTACCGCGTCCATATCGGTCATGTCGGTCGGATAGGCGTGGGCGACGCCGCCCGCGGCGGCGATCTCGGCGGTCAGCCGCTCGAGTTCGCCCGCGGACCGGGCGACCAGCAGCACCGTCGCGCCCGCCGCGGCGAGTTTGCGCGCGCTGGCCTTGCCTATCCCGTGCGACGCGCCTGTCACCAGCACGTTCCGTCCGGACACCGCGGCGCGCAGGTCTTTTTCGGAGGGTCGCGAGGTCGGGTACAGGAGCTTGACGGCCACCCGCTCGGCGAGCGGACGCCCGGTTCCGGTGGGCTGAGTCTCGGACACCCCACCAATGTATGGCGCGCTGGGGGTTTCTACCCGGTTCCTGGCGTAGAAACACGGCGGCGCGGCGGGCGGCCGATACGAGAGGATTCGACGATGTCGTCGCAACCTTCCCGTCCGGTCGGCCTCGGGGCCTGGATCGCCCGGATCATCGCCATCGTGGTGCTCGTCCCCGTTCGGCTGATCTGGGAGGGCCTGCGTCTGCTCGGACGCGTGCTCGCGGCCGCACTCTGGTACTTCGCCACCCGGCTGCTCGCGCCCATCGCCCGGTTCGTCTGGTATTGGGTGATTCGTCCGATCTGGTTGTTCGTCAAGGACTTTCTGTGGGGCTGGCTGCTCCAGCACGTGCTGTGGAGCTTGGTGCTGACGCCCGTCCTCGCGCTGCTGCTCGACTACGTCCTGCGACCGCTGCGCCAGGCCGTCGAGCGCTGGCTCTGGCGCACCGTGCTGCGACCCACGCTGGCCTGGTTGTGGCGCGCGGTGCTGGAGCCGCTGCTCGCCCTGCTGCTCGCGGCGGTCTACTGGCTGGGCAAGTGGTTCGTGGTCTGGCCGCTGGTGCAGCTGTGGCGCTGGGTGCTGCGTCCCCTGTGGCTGCTGCTGCGGGCGGTGCTGACCTACGCCTGGATGGTGGCCACCGTGCTCGTCGGGGTGCTGGTCGTGGCGCCGTGCCGTTACGTCTACCGCACCGTGTTGCGGCCTGTTCTGCACGTGGCGGTCGCCGTGTGGGTGGCGACGGTCGTGCGACCGCTGCGCTGGGTGCACGACAACGTCGTCACGCCCGTCAACCGATGGGCAGCAGAGATACTGACCACCGTGTTCGGCCGCTGACCTATCCGGCGCGGGCGGGGCGCCGGGTCGCCACCCAGGCGACGATCGCCATCAGCACGAGCAGACCGGCGCCGACGGTGGTCGCGACGTGCATGCCGTCGACGAACGACGCCTGCGCGCTGTGCGTCACGGCGTCGTCGGCGTCCTGGATCGTCTCGCCCAGCGTCGAGGCGTAGTCGCCGCCGGAACGGAAGACCAGCGCGGCGAGCGAGCCGAGCAGCGCCAGCCCGAGCGCGTTGCCGAGTTCGAAGCTGGTCTCCGAGATCCCGACCGCCGAGCCCGCGCGCTCCGGCGGCACCGACGACACCGCGACATCCGACACCAGGGTGAACGCCATGCCGTACCCGATGCCCGCGATGGTCGAACCCGCCAGGTACCAGCCGATCCCGCCGTCCACGCCGACCCCGAGCAGCATCAGGTTGCCCAGCGCGGAAGCGAGCAGGGCTAGCACGAAGGTGGCGCGCACGCCGATCCACTGCCCGACGCGCGCGCCGCTCATCGAGCAGATGAACACCGCGACCGCCATCGGAATGCCGAGCAGCGCCGCGGCGAGCGGGTCGCGACCGGTGACCGATTGCAGGTAGATGCTGGTCAGATAGCTCAGCGCGGCCAGCGACATCATGCCGACCATGCTGGAGCCGATGGCGACGGAGAACTGCGCGCGGCCGAACAGCCGCAGGTCGAGCAGCGGCTCGGCCAGTGTGCGCTGCCTGCGCACGAAGACGAACAGCACCGCGACGCCGATCAGGCCGATGACGATCGCCTCCGGGTCGATCCCCTCCGCGGCGGCGTGCTTGATCGCGTAGACCACCGGAAGGATGCCGCCGATGGACAGCGCCACGCTCGGCAGATCCAGCGGGCCGAGCACCCCCGCGCGATGCTCCGGCAGGAGGAACGGCCCGAACGCCAACAGGATCAGCAGCACCGGCAGGTTGATCAGGAAGACCGATCCCCACCAGAAGTGGTGCAGCAGCAGCCCGCCGATGATCGGACCGACCGCGGACCCGCCCGCGAAGAACGCCGTCCACACGCCGATCGCGGCAGCCCGCTCGCGCGCGTCGGGGAAGAGACTGGAGATCAGCGCGAGGCTGGACGGCAGCAGCGTCGCGCCGCCGACGCCCATCAGCGCCCTGGCCGCGATCAGCACGCCCGCGGTGGGCGCGAACGCGGCGAGCACCGAGGCGATGCCGAACACGGTGGCGCCTGCCAGCAGGATGTTGCGCCGCCCGATCCGGTCGCCGAGGTTGCCCATGGTGATCAGCAGGCCCGCGATGAGGAAGCCGTAGATGTCGAGAATCCACAGCTGCTGGGCAGCCGACGGGTCGAGGTCGACGGTGAGCGTCGGCATGGCCAGGAACAGCACCGAGATGTCCATCGACACCAGCAGCACCGGCAACAACAGCACCCCGAGCCCCAGCCAGGCGCGCCGTGAGCCGACAGCGACGGACCCCGGCCCTTCGGCAGGCCGCACTGTCTCCACGTCTGTCATCCCGATTTCCTCTCCCGTGTCGCGTACACCGTACGCATGAGTCCGGGTACAGTGTACGCACCCGGGCCCGGAACCGAAAGTGAGTCATGGGATGACCGAGCCGAAGCTGCACCGCGCCGCCATCGTCGACACCGCGATCGCGCTCGCCGACGACGAGGGGCTCGACGCGCTGTCCATGCGCCGCATCGCCGACCGGATGGGCGTCGGCGCGATGTCGCTGTACCGGCACATCGCGAACAAGGACGAGCTCCTCGCGGCGATGACCGACGAGGTGACCCGCCGGCATCCCTACCCGACCGCGGAGGGGCAGGGCTGGACCTGGCGCGACCGGGTCCGCATCGCCGCCGAGATCGACTGGGACCTCTACCAGCGGCACCCGTGGGTCATCCTCACCTTCGCCATGCCCCGCTACAGCTTCGGCCCGCACAGCATGGCGTGCCTGGCCTGGCTGGTCGAGGGCTTCCGTGAACTGGACGTCTCCGCGCGCGAGGGGCTGCAGATGGCGTTCTCGGTGTGGAACTACATCTCGGGCGCTACGCTGCCGCAGATCAGCTCGGCGCTGATGACGCGCAAGGGCATCGACACCGACGGCGACAACGGACTGCGCGCGCTACTGGAGGGCGCCCCGAGCACGCCCGTCCCCGCCGCACTCGCCGAATTACAGGGCGCCGGGGTCAGCGATCTGACGTCCGAGGACCTGCTCTTCCTCGGACTCGAGGCCCTGTGCGACGGGTTCGCCGTCCGGGTTCGCCACCGCACGACTTGACCCCAACCCCACTCGAGGTTGCAGGGTGATCACCATGCACGCGATCCGACTGCACGCCTTCGGGCCCGCCGAAAACCTCTGCTACGACACCGTTTCCGATCCAGAGCCCGGGCAGGGTCAGGTCCGCATCGCGGTCGCCGCGGCCGGGGTCCACGTCGTCGACACCGCGCTGCGCGGCGGCATGCCGGGACCGTATCCGCTGCCGGAGTTGCCGACCGTGCCCGGCCGGGAGGTCGCGGGCGTGGTGGATCTCGTCGGCGCGGACGTCGACCCGGGCTGGATCGGGAAGCGGGTGGTCGCCCATCTCGGCACGGCGCCCGGCGGCTACGCCGAACTGGCGGTCGCGGATGTCGCTCGGCTGCACGAGATCCCGGCGAATCTGGATCCGGCCGAGGCGGTCGCGATGGTCGGCACGGGGCGCACGACGATGGGCATTCTGCAGTTCGCCGACGTCGGGCCGGAGACCGTCGCGGTGGTGACGGCCGCCGCGGGCGGTATCGGAACCCTGCTGGTGCAGTATCTGAAAACCCACGGCGCCACGGTGATCGGACTCGCAGGCGGACCGAAGAAGGTGGCCAGGGTGACCGCCAACGGCGCCGACGTCGCCGTCGACTACCTGCTGCCCGACTGGCCCGACCGGGTGCGCGCCCGTCTCGGCGATCGCGGCGCGACCCTGGTCTTCGACGCCGTCGGCGGCGAAACCGCAAGGGCCGCCGTCGATCTCCTCGCCAAAGGCGGCAGCCACCTGGTCTACGGTTTCGCCGGGACGGGACCGAACGACGGTGCGGCCCTGACCTTCACCGACGACGAGCTCGCCGAACGGGGCATCACCTCACAGGTCGTGCTCGGGCCGCCGATGCTGCGGCCGGTCGGCGGCGACATCCGCGTCCTGGAGGACCGCGCCATGGCGGAGGCGGCCTCCGGACGGCTACACCCCGCGGTGCACCGCTTCGAGCTGGCCGACGCCGCAGGCGCCCACCGCGCCATCGAAACCCGCGCCACCATGGGCAAAGTCGTGCTGATCCCCTGATCGGCACGCTCATCTACCCAGGTGCGCCAACGATGGATGGACAAGGACGGAAAGACCGCGACCAACACAGCGGGCCGAACATTTCGAGGTTCTGCGGCCCCGACAACAATCTCGTCCGCCACCGCCCGCTGGCCGATCAGCCTGATACCGCTTGAAGAATGGGATACGTTGTAGAGAGTTTGCAAGGGTCGAGACGTGGACCTCCGGCCCGATCGGAGATGATGTCGGCATGGACTACAGCGGAAGCGGGGATCCTCAGCGCACGATCGAGCTGCTGTGGGGGCTCACGCCGCGCCCGAAGCGTGGCCCGAAACCCAAGCTGACCGTCGACGACATCGCGAAGACGGCGATCCGGATCGCCGATCTGGAGGGACTGGCCGCGGTCACGCTGCGCCGCGTCGCCGACGACCTCGGCGTCACGGCGATGTCGCTGTACGGGTACGTCCCGAGCAAGGCTGAACTGCTCGACCTCATCGCCGACCGCGTCTACCGCGACTACCCGATGCCCGACGGCTCGCCCTCCGGCTGGCGAGCGCGGCTCGAGACCATCGCCCGCGCGAATCGGACGATGTACCTGGCCCACCCCTGGCTGCTGCAGATCGCGGCGAGCAGGCCCATCCCCGGGCCGCAGCTGACCGCCAAATACGACTACGAGCTCCGCTCCATCGACGACCTCGGCCTGTCCGATACCGAGATGGATCTCGTCGTCACCCTCGTCAACGACTACGTGCGCGGCGCGGCTCGCACCGCCGTCGACGCCGCACGGGCCGAATCCGAGACAGGCCGCACCGACCGGCAGTGGTGGGACGCCTACGAGCCCGCGCTCGCCCAGGTGCTCGATCCCGCCCGATTCCCCACCGCCGTCCGCGTGGGCAGCGCGGCGGGCGCCGAGTACGGCGCCGCCTACGATCCCGACCGCGCCTTCGAATTCGGGCTGGACCGTCTGCTCGACGGTTTGGAGCGGTTCGTCGACGCCGCCGAGACCCGGTGACCTCGAAATCCATTCTCCGGCAACACCACTACCCCAATGAGGCACCGACTACGGAGCCACCCGGAAATTCGGTGGAGCCGTTCGGCCGGGCGGCCTACTGTCGCGGAATGGGTGAAAACGCGGGGCTGCTCAACGTCGTCGACATCGAGGCGACGTGCTGGTCGGGTCCCGCTCCGGCGGGTGCGGTGAGCGAGATCATCGAGATCGGCCTGACCGTGGTCGATCTGGCGGCGGGGGAGCGAATCGGCAAGCACCGCATCCTGGTTCGGCCCGAGCGCTCCTCGGTCAGCGAATTCTGCACCGAACTCACCGGCCTCACCCAGACAGAGGTCGATACCGGCGTCTCGTTCGCCGAGGCCTGTCGAATACTCGCCGCCCAGCACAATGCCGGGGCGCGAGCGTGGGCCAGTTGGGGCGATTACGACCGCAAGCAGTTCGCGAGCCAGTGCGCCATGACAGGTGTCGCGTATCCCTTCGGGCAACGGCACACCAACGCCAAGCTGGTGTTCTCGGAGGCCTACGAGCTCCAGCGGCGCCAGGGCATGGCGGGAGCGTTGCGGATCGCTGGACTGCCGCTGGAGGGCCGCCACCACCGCGGCGAGGACGACGCGTGGAACATCGCCGCGCTGGTGCTCGACATTGCCGGGCGCGAGGCATGGCGCCTCACGTCAACGGACTACTGAGCGGCTACTCGTTCACGATCGCGTAGGCAAAACCGTCCCAGCCTTTCGCGCCGACCGTTTGCAGCACCGTCGCATCCAGACGCGGTTCGGCCGCGAGCATTTCGACCAGTTCGCGACTCGCCCGCACCGCCGGATCGTCCGAGGCGACGTCCGCCACCGCACCCCTGCGGACCACATTGTCGACAATGATCACCGATCCGGGCCGGGTCAACCGCAGCGCCCAGCGCACATAGTTCGAGTTGTTCACCTTGTCGGCGTCGATGAACACCAGATCGAACGGCTCGGACTCCTCGGCCTCGAGCACCGGCAGGCTGTCCAGCGCCGCGCCCACCCGGATGTCCACCCGGTCGCCCACGCCCGCCTCGTCGACGTTCGCGCGCGCCACCTCCGCATGCCGCGGCTCGTATTCGAGGGTGATCACGCGGCCCGACTTCCCCACCGCCCTGGCCAGCCAGATCGTGCTGAACCCGCCGAGCGTGCCGATCTCGAGCACCCGCTGCGCTCCCGTCGACCGGGCCAGCAACGACAGGAATTTCCCTTGCGCCGCAGACACATCGATCGCGGGCAGTCCCGCCGCCGCGTTCGCCGCCAGCGCGGCGGTGGTATCGGGATCTCGCACCAGATTGTCCACGAGGTAGGCGTCCACGTCGGCCCAGTCGGAAGTCGTCATGCCTGAAGTCTGCCACCCGAAGTTTCCGAAAAGCGGTCGTCCGAGGTCCAGGCCATATTAGAGTCTGATTACAAACAGAGACCAGCGCGTCTCACTTTCGCCGAGATCGACCGACCCGACACAACCGACCCGGAGCACCACCGACCATGACCACCGTCCGGAACCGCTTGCGCGCCACCGCCGTCGCCGCGGGCCTGCTGACCCTCTTTGCGGCGACGATGCACGCCCCGGCATCGGCCGCGCCCGCCGACGGCGGCGCCGAGTACGTGGCGCTCGGCGATTCCGGCGCGGCGACCACGGGCGTGCAGCGGTTCGACCCGAGCGCTCCGTTCCCGTGCGTCCGCTCCACCGCGAACACGCCCAAACTGGTCGCAGCCGACCTCGGTCTCCGGCTCGATGACCGCACCTGCAGCGGAGCCCGCATCCCGGACCTGACCACCGGCCAAAGGCCCGGCATCGCACCGCAATTCGATGGACTCGGCCCGAACACCCGGCTGGTGACCGTACACATCGGCGCGAACGACACCGAGATGACCAGGTTCGTCGTCGCCTGCCACTTGGCCGGGCTCCGTGGCGGCGCGTGCGCCGACCCGGCGTGGGATCCCGCGATCGACGGAATCTCTGCCGCGTATTCGGCTGCGCTACAACGGATCACGTCGCTCGCACCGAACGCGAAGATCTTCGTGGACGGCTGGCCGCTGTATGTCCGCGACGGGGGCTGCCCCGCGTTGATCGGCCTTCGCCCCGAAGACGCCGCCGTCGTGCAGCGCGCGTTCGACCGGTTGAACTCCGTAGTCGCCAGTGCCGCGGCCGAATACGGGGCCACCTATATCGACACCCGTACCCCGTCCGCCGGCCACGACATGTGCGCGCCCGAGGGCGTCCGCTGGTTCGATCCGCTCGTGGCCACCGAGACCCTGGCCCCCTACCACCCGACCCTGACGGGCATGCGCGGCGTTGCCGACCTCGTCGTGGCGGCGGTGCGCGCTTCCGGATTTCAGGGCTGACCGGAGCTTCGGCTACACCCCCGCCTCGGCCAGCTCGTTCTCGATTCCGACGACGCCCACGACCATCTGCACCAGGTTGCGCAGCAGCGCGCCGAGACCGATGAGGGATTGGGCCATCTTCAACACCATCTGGGAGACCGTCATGGTGGCGGTGGAGATGCCGAACACGGCGCGGGCGATCAGCGCCGGTGAGGCCGTGCCCCCGGAAGCGATGAGAATCGCGGCGATCTCGACCAGCATGCCCGCGAGGGAGTTGAGGATCTCGGTGATGATGCCGCGCACGCCCTCCACCACCTTCGACATCTTCTCGTTCACCCGGCTCAGCAGGTCGGCGAGCGCGGCCTGCACGGCGATCTGGGCGATCACCGCGTCGGCCTTTGTCCGGTAGGCGTCGGCGACGGCGCCGACCCATCCGTCCGTGTCCGCGGTGACCTGCTGCTTCCAGTCGGCGGCGACCGAGGCGAGTTTCGCCGATGTGGCGGACCAGGATTCGGAGTAGGCCGTGACCATCTCCGGATTGCCCGCCAGCGAATCCAGCGTCTTCCGCATCGGCTCGACGTGTTCGAGCATCCAGCCCATCAACATCGAGCCGACGTAATTGAAGGGATCGAACTTCGCCAGTGTGATGCCCTTGGCGATGTCCTGCCCGATCTTGGTCGCATCCGCCACCGCGCTCGCGCCCGCCCAAATCTGCATGACGCCCGCGAAGGTATTGCCGTTCTCGCCAGTCGATCCGGCGAAGACCTTGTGACCGCCCTCGAATAGGTCACCGACCGGGGTGCCCGCGAAGACACCGGCGTTCGGGTCCTTGTCCTCTCCCTGCCCGGTGGGCAGGCCGACGTTGCGCAGGAACGGAACATCCTCCTGGTAGTACTCGTTGCGGTGGTCGACACCCTCCGCGAGCAGTTCGTTCCCTTCCGGCGCCTTGCTGTCGTCGAAACCCATCCCCTACACCTTCTGTTCGATCTGCTCGCGCTGCCGGTCCGTCTCGTTCTTGCGGCCCTCGTCCAGGTTCTGGAACGAGTCCGCGGCGAACCGCAGCTTCGGCGGCAGTTCTTCGGCGTCCTCGGTCACGACGCGCAGGCGCTCGGTGATGTGGTCGTGCAACGGGTTCAGGATCGATCGCGCGTAGGGGCCGACCAGCATGCCGTAGCCGTCGTCGGCGTGCGCGAGATACTCGGCCGCCTCCCGCCCCATCGAAAGCCCTTCGAGCACGGCGTCCACCTTCGCGGCGTGGTCACGCATCCCGCCGGGATCGACCGCGATATCACCGGGATTGCCCATCTACGTCCCTCCAGTTGCCGTTTCCGTGCCTGCCGCAGGCGGCGGCCCACTGACTATGACGCGGTCACGGCACATTCGGTTCCGACGGAATTCCGTCGGGCTCACTCCAGCCAGGACTTGCGGCGGTAGTACAGGTCGTCCTCGTCCGGTTCGTCCGGCGTGAATGTCTGATCGCGGTCGGGCTTTCGGCTGCCATGGGGTGGCTGGGACGGCTGAGCGGGCGCTGGCGGTGGGGCGTAGGCGGCGGGCGGCGTATACACCGGCTCCGCGTGGGCCGGCGGCGCGGCGGGTCCGGGATCGGGGAAGCGCTCGGCGTACTGGCCGACGATGGCCTGGCCCGCACCGTCGTCGCCGACCATGTCGTGGACGAGATCGGTGACCTGGTTGCGCAGGCGGGCCTGGGCGCGGCGGGTGCAGGCCATGAGCTCGGCGGCGACGGCGGCGGGGTCCATGCCGCGGGTGGCCGCGGCGAGGGTGATGCCGGTGGTGACGCCGTTGGCGTCGACCGTCACGCTGATCCGGTTGTCGGCCGAGCTCTCGGTGACCGACAATGCCACCATTCTGCCTTGCAGGTCCTGATATTTCTGCGCCGTACGTTGCAGATTCTCGGCCCACCGAGCCAATTCGTCGGCGGCCTGGCTCGGGTCGTTGCCCAGCACTCGCGTCCCCTTCCACGCAGTGACAGTTCGGTCGCCCGGGCGTCGGAGAGATCACCCGGACCGTTCGTTCGCAGCACCTTACCCAGCCGGACGTGACGCGGCCGCCACGGGGCGCGATGATTTTCCCGGCCGAACGCCGTCGGTATCGGTGTACGACAACGACACGTCGAGGAGATCACCATGCACGCTGCATTCGCCACCGGCGCCCCCTGCTGGTTCGATGTCACGACCCCGGATATCCCGGCCGCCGCCGAGTTCTACACCGCCCTGTTCGACTGGACCGCCGAGGATCTGGGCCCCGAGGCCGGCCACTACACGCTGCTGCGCCAGGGTGACGCCCAGGTGGCGGGCATCGCATCGGCGACAACGCCGGACGGCAGCACCGTTCCGTCGGCCTGGACGCTGTATTTCGCGGTGTCCGACGCGGCGGCCACCGTCGCGGCCGCGCGGGACGCGGGCGCGGCCGTCTTCTGCGAACCCATGGACGTCTTCGGGCAGTTGACCTTCGCGGTGCTCACCGATCCGGCCGGCGCGACCTATGCGATCGCGCAGCTGATCACCCATCCCGGTACCCAGAACTGGGGCGCGATCAACGGTCCGTGCTGGGTGGAGTATTCCGCGCCGGGCGCGCCCGCCGACGCGATGGCGCATTACGCCGAGGTGCTCGGCTGGAAGTACACCAACGCCGCCTGGGAGACGGCGGCCGAAAACCCGTACCAGGCAGTCTCTCCCGGTGCGGGCGGGCACGAATTCGGCGGGGCGCACCACGCCCAGCCCGGCGAGCCCGCACCCTTCTGGTCGATGACCCTCCGCGTCGCCGACGTCGACGCCGTGGTCGCTCGCGCCGCGGAACTGGGCGGCAAGCTGCTCGCCGAGCCGCAGGACATGCCGGGTCCCTCGCGCGTCGCCGCGCTCGCCGATCCGGCCGGGGCCGCCTTCGCGATCATGTCGTTCGGCGCCTGAGACCGGTCAGAAGAGGAAATACCGCTGGGCCATGGGCAGTTCCGTCGCGGGCTGCTCGGCCCAGACCTCTCCGTCGATGCGGACGGTGAAGGTGTCCGGGTCCACCTCGATGTGCGGCATCGCGTCGTTGAGCGGCATGTCGGACTTGGTCAGCTGGCGAACATCCTTGACGGGCACCAGCTTTCGGCGCACCGCCAGGCGATCCGCCAGACCGGATGCGACGGCCTGCTCGGAGACGAAGTGCAGCGAGGTGGCCGCGGCGACGGGCGCGGCCGCGCCGAACATCGGGCGGGGCAGCACCGGTTGCGGGGTCGGGATGGAGGCATTCGCGTCGCCCATCGCCGCCCAGGCGATCGCGCCGCCCTTGAGCACGGCGTGCGGGCGTACGCCGAAGAACGCCGGGTCCCACAGCACCAGATCGGCGAGCTTGCCGACCTCGACCGAGCCGATCTCGTGGTCCATGCCGTGTGCGACCGCGGGACAGATCGTGTACTTGGCGACGTAGCGGCGCACCCTGGCGTTGTCGGCGGCGCCGTCGCCGGGCAGCGACCCGCGACGGCGCTTCATGACGTGCGCGGTCTGCCAGGTGCGCAGCACCACCTCGCCGATCCGTCCCATCGCCTGCGAGTCGCTGCCGATCATGGAGATGGCGCCGAGATCGTGCAGCAGGTCCTCGGCGGCGATGGTGGACGGGCGAATCCGGCTCTCCGCGAAGGCCAGATCCTCAGGAATGGCCGGGCTCAGGTGGTGGCACACCATGAGCATGTCCAGGTGCTCGTCGAGGGTGTTGACGGTGTGCGGACGGGTCGGGTTGGTCGAACTCGGCAGCACGTTGGAATGCGAGGCGACGGTGATGATGTCCGGCGCGTGCCCGCCGCCCGCTCCCTCGGTGTGATAGGCGTGGATACCGCGCCCGGCGATGGCGGCGAGGGTGTCCTCGACGAAGCCGACCTCGTTCAAGGTGTCCGAGTGCAGCGCCACCTGCACGCCGGAGGCATCCGCGACCCGCAGGCAGGCGTCGATCGCCGCCGGTGTCGAGCCCCAGTCCTCATGCAGCTTGAAACCCGCTGCGCCCGCGCGCAATTGCTCCCACATGGCTTCTTCGCTGACGGTGTTGCCCTTGCCGAGCAGCGCGATGTTCAGCGGCCAGTGATCGGTGGCCTCCAGCATGCGGGCCAGATGCCAGGCGCCAGGGGTGACGGTGGTCGCCTTGGACCCCTCGGCGGGCCCGGTGCCGCCGCCGACGAGCGTGGTGATGCCGCCGCCGAGCGCTTCGTCCATCAGCTGCGGGCAGATGAAGTGCACGTGGCAGTCGATGGCGCCCGCGGTGAGGATCCGGCCGTTGCCCGCGATGATCTCGGTGGACGGGCCGACCACCAGGTCCCGGTGCACGCCCGGCATGGTGTCGGGGTTGCCCGCCTTGCCGATGCCGCAGATGCGTCCGTCGCGAATGCCGATGTCGGCCTTGATGATTCCCCAGTGATCGATGATCACCGCGCCGGTGATCACGGTGTCCGGCGCGCCCTCGGCGCGGGTCGCGCGGGACTGGCCCATGGATTCGCGCAGCACCTTGCCGCCGCCGAACACGGCCTCGTCGCCCGCGAGACCCGGTCCGCCGCAGCGGTCTTCGGTGATCTCGACGATCAGATCGGTGTCCGCCAAGCGGATTCGGTCGCCCACCGTCGGTCCGAACAGTTCGGCGTAGCGGGCCCTGCTCAGCGCGGTCATCGCGCCCCCTCGGTGTTCGACGGTTCGTTCAGCCGTCCCGGCGGCGTCAGGCCGATGCCGTGTACCTCGCGGGTCCCGCCCAGCGGAACCAGCGAAACCCGTTGGCCGAGGCCAGGTTCGAAACGCACGGCGGTGCCGGCGGGGATGTCCAGCCGCCGCCCGTACGCGACGACGCGGTCGAAGTCGAGCGCGGCGTTGGCCTGCGGGAAGTGCACGTGACTGCCAACCTGCACGGGCCGGTCGCCGGTGTTCACCACGTCGAGCGTGATGCGGTCGCGGCCCGCGTTCAGCTCGATCTCGCCCTCGGCGCAGAAGTATTCGCCAGGAATCACGCGGGCCGCCTAGGCGATCGGGTGGTGGACGGTGACGAGCTTGGTGCCGTCCGGGAAGGTCGCCTCCACCTGCACGTCGTGGATCATCTCCGGCACGCCGGTCATCACATCGTCGCGTCCGAGCACGGTGCGCCCGGACGACATCAGCTCGGCGACGGTCCTGCCGTCGCGCGCGCCCTCGAGCACGTGATCGGTGATGAGGGCGACCGCCTCGGGGTGGTTGAGTTTGAGCCCGCGTGCCTGCCTGCGCCTGGCCAGCTCGGCGGCGTAGCTCAGCAACAGGCGCTCCTGCTCGTGCGGCGACAGTCGCATCGGGGCTCCTCACCGGTCGGTGGACGGGTGAGGGCCATTCTGGCACGCCCGATCCCGCGTCGCCGCTCGACGGCGCGGGCTCAGTCGCGCTTGGGCAGGTTCTGCAGACGCACCTGGCCGCGGGCCACCACCCGCCGCTGCTCGTCGGTGATCACGACCTGCCACAGCTGCTGGGTGCGGCCCTGGTGGACCGGGGTCGCCTCACCGTAGAGGATGCCCTCGCGCACGGCGCGCAGGAAGTCGGTGTTGTTGTTCACGCCGACGACGGTGCCGCGCTCGCCGTACCAGAAGCCGCCGCCAATGCTGGCGAGCGTCTCGATGACGGTGCAGTACACGCCGCCGTTCTGGATGCCCGCCGGCTGGTAGAGGTGCGGCTTGACGACCCACTCGCCGCGCACCCGCTCCCCGCTGAGCTCGGTGTAGCGCAGGCCGATCAGGTCCGCGAAGGTGCCCTCGCTGAGCTCGTTCATCATCTCCGGCGTGACATCGGCCAGCGAACGTACGGCCCCGGTCTCCTGTTGCGTCATGACCCCCAGCTTTACACCACACGAAACCGCCGGGCGCAGCGGGTTCAGTTCCCGGCCAGCGTGATGGTCCGGCCGTTCAGCGGCTGGGTCGGCCGGTTGCTGTGCGCGAACAGCCCGCGGTAGAGCTCGACCTCGCCCGGCGCGACCGTCACCGGCGTGCTCAGCACCGTCCACGACACGCCCTCGCTGCACGGCGGCGTGGTGAGCGAACCGTTGTAGCGGAACTGATCCCGGATGGCGGGCAGGAACGCCGACGGATCCAGCGGGCCGCCGAAATCGACGGCGGCATCCGAACTCTTCGGTGCGGCGGCGAGGATCGGCCCGAACACCGACGCGCCCGCACCCGCCTCCATCAGCACGCCGAGCACGGCGATCCGGCCCGCGGCGTTCTTGTGCACCAGGTGCAGTTCCATCGCCGCGCCGTGGCCGTCGACGGTGTGCTCGCTGGGCAGATGGAAGTGGAACTGGAGCAGATCGTAGGGCTGGCCCGCGACGAGGATGCGGTTGCCGCTGCCCGCGGGGAGCTCGGCCTGGACGGTATGACCGTTGTTGATCAGCCGGACCCCCGATATCGGCCGGTAGTCGACGTCGATGTGGTCGGCGGGATCGATCCGGGCGGACCCGGACAGGTCGACCGGCGACTGCTCGTGGCCGCTGCGGCAGGTCAGGAAGTCGTGGTCCAGGTCGGCCCAGTGATCGGGCCCCTCCGCGTCGTAGTCCCAGTGCGCGGGGACGTGCGGGGACGGGCTCTCGACATGACTGCGCAACCCGGGCTGTTCGGCGCTACAGGAGAGCGCGGCCAGCAAGGCGGTCGCGGTGAACAGCGCGGCCAGCGAGCGCGACCGGAACGAACGGTGAACGAACACAGCGGGTACAGCTCCTCGACATCGACACACACGATCCCGACACGCGTCCGGACGGATCGGTACTCGGCGGTGGTCGACGCGCCGGTCTGTACGGTTTGCGACGAATATCCCTTTGGGTCAGGGGATCTCGCGACTCGTGTCGGAGCGACAGCGTAGGACCGCGCTGATTCGACACGCCAGGGTCGCCGAGGGCGAAAAATGTCACATGACACACGGCCGGGAAACAGCGTGTTGCCAAGTTAGGTAAGCCTGACCTATACTTAGGACGGCGTCAGGATCGAGCGAGTCCCGAGGGCTGCGGTGACCCCGATCCACTGCCGCGACGGGCTCCACGTCACCACGTGGGGCCCGTCGCTCTTTCTTTCCCGCGCCGTCGATCTCACCGCCGTCGTCGCGAACTTCCTTCTGTCACAGCACATGTCGACTTCGTGTCGGCCGTCGACACACGATCGCAAAGAACTGGACACGCGACCGCCGGGGAACGTTCATCGGCGCGGGCGACGCCGGTTCATCGGTCGGACAACGCGACTCGACAAGCTCGGGTGCACCTCGCGGAGGCGGTGACGCCTCGAACGCCGAGGCGCACCGTCCGAGATCTGATGAGGGGAAGTATGAGCATGAATCGCTCCAGCGGTCTGCGCGGCGTCGGCCGTGTCGCCGGCGTCGGCGCCGCCGCGGCCGTTGCCATGGGCCTGCTGTCCACCGGCGCCGCCGACGCGGACACCTTCGTGCCACTGCCGAACGGCGAGCGGGTCGGGCCGGGCGTCACGATCGCCAGGATCGGTGAGCGCGCGGTGATCTCGCCCTCGCTGGCCGCCAACGGCGCGGGCCGGGTCGCCTGGGTCTCGGGCACCGTCACCGCGGACGTCACGGGCACCCCGGAGGGCAAGGTCGGCCCCAACAACGGTCCCGCCAACGGACCGGGCAGCAACAACTCCTCGACGCACGGCGCCTCGCAGCTGAACACCGGCTACATCGTCGGCTGCCAGGTGGCCATCGGCGACGACGCGATCAGCGCGGGCCTCTCCGGCGGCATCGATCTCAGCGGCGGCAGCCTCGGCGGATCGATCGGCCTCGAGCTCGGTCCCGGCCAGGTGAAGTTCGTGCAGATCGACTACAAGGACATCCTGAAGCCGGGCGTCTACTCGGTCGAGTACCAGGACGTGGAGATCGAGATCCAGGGCTGCGCGGGCTACGCCCAGGCGCGCGCCTACACCGTCGTCGAGATCGTCGGCGACCACTACTCCAAGACCACCCTCTACGGGATGCCGTTCAGCATCGGCTGATTCCGGCAGTGGTCCACGAAACACTCTCGCGCTGAAGCGACTTCGACCCCGGAGGGGCAACACCACAATGATCGATCGCAAGAGCATCGCACGAGCGGCGGGCCTCGGGGCCGCAGCCACTCTCGCGATGGGCCTGTTCTCCACCGGCGCCGCACACGCCGACACCTTCGTGCCGCTGCCGGGCGGCCAGATCACCAAGACCCTGTCCGACGGCACCGTCGTCACGGTGCGCTTGGTCGGCGAATCCGCCACCATCAGCCCGTCCCTCGGCTCGACCCCGGTGCATCGCAACACCTGGGTGTCGGCCAGCGCGCAGGTCGAGCTGTCCGGCTCGAATGCCAAGGGCGGCAAGATCTACCCGGGCTACGTCGTCGGCTGCCAGGTCAACATCGACGGCGGCGGCGTCGAGGGCGGCGTCACCGGCGAGCTCGACTGGAGCGGCGACCAGGTGGAGGGGAACGTCGGCGCCGAGAGCGGCGGCGAGCTCTCGCTCGGCCCCGGCCAGGCCAAGTCGTTCTATGTCCTCGACATCGAGGAGGCCGACGACTTCGGCAACGAGTCGCACGAGCGGCGCAACAAGTTCAAGGGCACCACCGGCAGCGTCACCTGGGCGGACGAGACCATCGGCCTGACCGGCTGCGGCGGCTACGCGCAGGCGCGCTCGTTCGTCAAGGTGAAGGTCGAGACCACCAACGTCATGTCGGTGATCACGCTGTGGGGCCGGCCTTTCAGCATCGGCTGATCCACGATCGGCACCACCGGGGCCCGGCGTCGTCACGCCGGGCCCCGCTCGTTCGTTCGGCCGCCGTGCGATCTCATGACGAATTCGTGATCGCCGCCGCGGGCAGCCACACGACGAAACGGGCGCCGCCCCCCGGTCGTTCCAGGCAGGCGATACTGCCGCGGTGCGCGGCCACAGTCTCGGCGACGAGGGCGAGCCCGATGCCGGTGCCCGCCGTCGAACGCCGACCGGTGCGGACGGTCGCGAAGCGCTCGAAGATGCGCGCGCGGTCCGCTTCCGGCACACCGGGACCCGCGTCGTCGACGGTGAGCACGGCGCGCAGGCCCTCCTTCCCGACGCGCACCGCGACGACACCCTCGCCGTGCCGGTCCGCGTTCTCCAGCAGATTCGCCACCGCGCGCTCCAGCTCGATCTTGCGGCCTTCGACGGCGACGTCGTCCTCGACGTCCAGCAGCGCGCTGTCGTAGGCGCGCGCCGCCAGGGTGTTGGTCAGCAACTCCGTGAGCGAGAGCGGCTCCAGGTCCGAGCGATGAATGCCCGCCTCCGCCCTGGCCAGCGCGAGCAGATCCTCGAGCAGCCGCCGCAGGTGGTCGAGTTCGGCGTTCACCAGGCCCAGGGCCTGGCGCGACCGCTCGGGCAGCTCCTCGGCGTTCCTGGTCAGCACGGCGACGCCGGTGGTCAGCGTGGTGAGCGGGGTGCGCAGCTCGTGGCCGATGTCGGAGACCAGCCTGCGTTCCCGTTCGATGCGCTGCTGCAGTGCGTCGACCATGGCGTTGAACGCGTCCACTGTGGTCGACAGATCCCGGTCCCGCGAGCGCGGCAGCCGGATCTCGTGCTCGCCCGCGGCGAGGCGCGCCGCGGTCCCGGCCACCTGGCGCAGCGGCTTCAGCGCGTGCCTGCTGGCCCACACCCCCAGCCCCGCGCCGATCGCGACCGCGGCGAGCCCGCAGATGATCAGCACGTTGCGCAGCATGCGCAGGGTGGCCTCGAGTTCGGCCAGCGGCGCGAATTCGTAGAGCACGCCGCCCTTCTCGCCGAGCGCCACCCCGGTGCGCAGGTACGACCGCCCGTCCAGGGTGACGCGTTCGGTGGGACCGGGACCGCGCCTGCCGTGCCCCCGGGGCAGCACCACCGCGGGGTCGGCGTCGAAATCCGGGTCGCTGCTGAACCATTCGGAATTCCACCGCAACAGCAGCACCGTGTCGGCGGGCGGGTTCAGCGCGCCGAGCGCGGCGGCGCCGGTCGCGCCCGGTTCGTCGAGCAGTACGCCGAGCATTTCGGCGTGCGCCTCCGCGCCCCGTTCCACCGCGCGGACGCGCTGGGATTCCATGTAATCGCGCCCGATCAGGAACACCGCCGCCACCAGGATCAAGGCCACCAGGCTCGCGCTCGACGCGAAAGCGAAGACGACGCGCCCGCGCAGACTCCGCAGCGGGATCGGCGCGCAGCGGCGATCACTCCTGGACATCGAGGCGATAGCCGAGGCCGCGCACGGTGACGATCAGGCGAGGGTCGGAAGGATCGCACTCGATCTTGGTGCGCAGCCGCCGCATGTGCACGTCGACGATCCGCTCGTCGCCGAAGAAGCCGCGGTCCCAGACCCGGTCGAGCAACACGGCGCGGCTCAGCACGAAACCCGGGTTCTCGGCCAGCTCACAGAGCAGCCGGAACTCGGTCAGCGTGAGACGCAGGTCGTCCCCGCCGCACCGGGCGATGCCGCGCCGCGGCGAGAGCACAACGCGGCGCGCGGCGTCCAGCAGAATGTCTTGCGGCGCATCACGTTCGGCGGTCAGGCCCGCGCGCCGCCGCAGCGCCCGCATCCGGGCGGTGATCTCCTTGACCTCGAACGGCTTGGTGACGAAATCGTCCGCGCCCGCCTCCAGCGCGGCCACTACGTCGTGGGTGTCGTCGCGGGCGCTCACCACGATGATGGGCACCTGGTGGTCGCGCCGGATCTCCCTGATGCAGGTGAAGCCGTCCATGCCGCCGAGCATCAGGTCGATGATCATCACGTCCGGTGCGCCGTTGTCGCGCAGGTGATCCAGCGCCGATTCCGCGGCTTCGGCCTCGGCGACGTCATAGCCCTCGTCCTCCATCGCCAGCCGCAAGGCGGTCCGCACCCGGTCGTCGTCCTCCACGATCATCAGCTGCGTGCTCATGCTTTCGCCTCACCGGCGCTCGGCTCCGGCATGCGCACAGCCCGCAGGCACATGATTCGCTCACCGCGTTCACTCATGCCTTCGCCTCGCCCCTCCTCGCGCTGACAATCGGCCTTTCCCGGACACCGTCGCGCCGCGTCGGCATCGGCCGTGGTTCACCAGCGCGCAACGTACCCGGCGCAGGTGACGACGAAACGGACGCGCGGCGAACGGCGGTGGACTCAGCGGACCAGACAGGCGGTGCGCCGGACCGGCAGCCCGCGTTCCTCCAGCGCGAGCAGCAGACCCTGGCCGCGGCGGGCGCCGTCCTCGGCGTCGGTGCGGGCCAGAGCGGGCACATAGGTCGACGCGCCGACGAGGGATTCGCCGACCAGCGACCAGAATCGGCGCGCGCTGAGCCCGGAGCACCTGGCGAGTCCCTGCTGGATCAGCGTCAGCGAGGGCTCGCAGCGGTGGGCCAGCCAGACGAACATGGCGCGTTCGCAGGGCAGCGTCACGACACCCGGCCGCCCGGCCGAGCGTTCGCCGTCGATCACCCGAATCGTGGTGTCCTCCAAGCCCGCCCAGTCGATGCCGCCGTCGTTGTCGTGGTGCACCCACAGGTTCTCCAGGCCGGGATCCCAAGCCTTGCCCTCGGCGACGAGCAGCGCGGCCACTCGGCCGATCACCGCGTGGATGAGCGCGGTCGCGACCACCTCGGCGGCGGTGTCGGCGCTGATCATCTCGGCGGCGTGGCGCCGGTACATCAGCTCGATCCGGCCCTCGCGCAAGCCTTCCGACAGCTTCCACCAAAGGCGTTTGCCCTGATCGGCCATCGCGGCAACGGCATACACTCGCGGGTGCTCCGGCTGCAACGCCCGCAGCCGGGCACAGGCGCGACCGAACGCCGCCTCGGCGTCGCGGGCCTGGCGGGTTGTCAATGGCTCGAGCATCGAACCTCCTCGGGGTCGGCTCCTCATAGAAGTCGAGTTCGGAAGATAGGTTAGGCTTACCCAACCTGGCAAGCCCAGGGCTACGTGAAGTCGGCACCACATCGAGTCAGGAGCAGTTCGTCGCTGTGACACCCCTTGGCACCGTGAGGCGGCGTCGCCTGACCGGTCTCGTCCTCTTGTTCGCGCTGCTCGCGCTCGCCGCGGTGGCCAGCGTCGCGCTCGGTTCCCGGTCGCTCGCGCCCGGCACCGTCTACGACGCCGTGCGCGATGCGCTGGCCTGCCAGGGCGGACCGTTCAGCTGCCCGGCGCAGACCGTCGAGGAGCAGATCGTGCGGTCGCTGCGGCTGCCGCGCACGGCGCTCGCGGTGGTCACCGGGATGGCGCTCGGCATCACCGGTGCGCTGATCCAGGGCTACACCCGCAACCCGCTCGCCGACGCCGGCCTGCTCGGACTCAATTCCGGCGCCGCGTTTCTCGCCGCGCTGAGCATGTACCTGTTCGGCTTCACCATGCCCGAGCAGTACATCTGGTTCGCCTTCGCCGGAGCGCTGCTGACCGGACTCGCCGTCTTCGGGTTCTCCTCACTCGGCAGCGGCAAGGCCAGCCCGCTCAGCCTGGTGCTCGCGGGCGCGGCGCTCACCGCGTTGCTCCAGGCGATGACGAATGCCATTGTGCTGCTGGACCCCGCGGCCCTGGACACCTATCGATTCTGGGTGGTCGGCGCGGTCGCCGGGCGCGACGCCGAGGTGTTCTGGCAGGTGCTGCCGTTCCTGGCGGCCGGGCTCGTACTCGCCGTCGCGGCCGCGCCCGGACTCAACCTGCTCACCCTCGGCGACGAGGTGGCGCGCGGGCTCGGCGTGCACATCGGCCGCAGCCGCGCCCTCGGACTCACCGCGGTGGTGCTGCTGTGCGGCGCCGCGACCGCCGCCGTGGGACCGATCGCCTTCCTCGGCCTCATCGTCCCGCACCTGGCGCGGATGGTCACCGGGCCCGATTTCCGCTGGCTGGTGCCGTATTCGGGGGGCATCGGCGCGCTGCTGTTGCTCGTCACCGACACCGCGGGCAGGCTCGTCGCGCGGCCGGGCGAACTCCAGGCCGGCGTGATGCTGGCCGCCGTCGGCGCCCCGTTCTTCATCGCGCTCGTGCGCCGTCGAAAGCTGGTGAACCTGTGAGACTCGGCTCCTCCGCCTTCGCGCCCGCCAGGAGGACGCGGTGAACGTCGACGTGAAAACCGCCGTCCGACCGCCGGATTCGGCCGGACTGCGCCGGGTGCGACCCGCCCTGCGACTCGGCCCGGTGTCGCTGGTGTTGCGACCGGCCATGGTCGCGATCGTGCTCGTGCTCGCCGCGCTCGCGTTCGCGCTGTTCTGCGTGGACATCGCCGTGGGCGACACGCACATTCCGATCGGCCGGGTCCTCGACGTGCTCTCCGGCGGCGGGAGCCGATCGCAGCGCTACATCGTGCTCGACTCGCGGCTGCCGCGCGCGCTCACCGCGCTCGTCGTCGGCGCGGCGCTCGGACTCGCGGGCGCGATCACCCAATCGATCCTGCACAACCCACTGGCCAGCCCGGACATGCTCGGTATCACCACCGGAGCGAGCCTGGGCGCGGTGTCGGTGCTCGTCGCCTCCGGCGGCGCCACGACGGGCTTC
This sequence comes from Nocardia sp. bgisy118, assembly GCF_057708605.1. NCBI lineage: Bacteria > Bacillati > Actinomycetota > Actinomycetes > Mycobacteriales > Nocardiaceae > Nocardia > Nocardia sp. bgisy118. Next base: position 94,597 of record NZ_JBYISM010000011.1, read on the forward strand.
GCGGCCACCTTCGGCGCGCCGCTGGCCGCGCTGCTCGGCGGACTGCTCACCGCCGCGGCGATCTACGTCCTGGCGCTCGGTCGCACCGCCACCGGCGAATTCGGTGCGACCGGCCTGCGGCTGGTGCTCATCGGCATCGGCGTCAACGCGCTGCTCATGGCTGGTATCAACTGGGTGCTCACCCGCGGGACCTGGCAGGACGCCGCCCGCGCCCAGCTGTGGCTGACCGGATCGCTCAACGGCGCGGACCGTGACCAGCTCGTCCCCGCGGCGCTGGCGCTGGCGATCGTCGCGCTCGTCGCGGTGGGTTCGGCGCGCACCCTCGCCGCGCTGCGACTCGGCACCGAGACCACCAGGGTGCTCGGCGTGCGCATCCAGACCCAGCAGGCCATCCTGATCGGCGCCTCGGTGGTGGCCGCCTCCGTGGCGACCGCGGCCGCCGGTCCGATCGCGTTCGTCGCGCTGGCCGGGCCGCAGGTCGCGCGGCGACTGCTGCGCACGCCGGGGGAACCATTGATCGGCTCGGCGTTGATCGGTGCCATCCTGGTGGTCGGAGCGGACGCGGCCGCGCGGACGCTGTTCCCGGTGGACCTGCCCGTCGGCATCGTGACCGCCGGATTCGGCGGACCGTTCCTGCTGTACCTGCTCGTGCGTATGAATCGGAAGGCGACCCTGTCATGACCGTCACCACCACCGCCGCCGCGCACCAGCTGGCCGCCGAGGGCATCAGCCTCGGCTATGGCGACCGCGTCATCGTCGACGGCCTCACCCTGGACATCACGCCCGGCGTGATCACCACCGTCATCGGCCCCAACGGCTGCGGCAAGTCCACCCTGCTGCGCTCGCTCGGCCGCCTGCTGCGGCCGCGGACCGGGCGAATCCTGTTGGACGGCAAGGCCATCTCGTCGATGAAGACCAAGGAAGTCGCGCGCGTGGTCGGCATGCTGCCGCAGACGCCGGTCGCGCCGGAGGGCCTGACCGTCGCCGACCTGGTCGCGCGCGGCCGTCATCCGCACCAGTCCTGGATCCGGCAGTGGTCCGCGGCCGACGAGGCCGAGGTGATGACCGCGCTCGAGCAAACCGGCATCGCCGATCTTGCCGACCGCGCGCTCGACGAGCTCTCCGGCGGCCAGCGTCAGCGCGCCTGGATTTCCATGGCGCTGGCGCAGGGCACCGACATCCTGTTGCTCGACGAGCCGACGACCTACCTCGACCTCGCGCATTCGCTCGAGGTCCTCGATCTGGTCGACCGGCTGCACGACGATCTCGGCCGCACCGTGGTGATGGTGCTGCACGATCTGAACCTGGCCATTCGATACAGCGATCAGCTGATCGTCATGCGCGCCGGACGGATCGTCGCGCAGGGCAGTCCGGCCGACATCGTCACCGCCGCGCTGCTGAAAGAGGTCTTCGGGCTGGACGCGTCCGTGCTCGAGGACCCGGTGTCCGGCAGGCCGATGATCGTGCCGATCGGTACCCGGCACGTGCTGCCCGGCGCATCGGCGGAATAATTCATCCGGTTCGCGAGGTATGACCAATACCACATAGCAACCGGACAGTTACGACGGGGTGTAGTACGCATCCTTGTCGTTGTGTCCGTAAACTTGGGGGATGGCAGGACTCGGTGAACTCGAGAAAGCGGTCATGGACCAGTTGTGGTCGAGCGACGAACCGCAAACCGTCCGGCAAGTGCACGAAGCGCTGGCCGCGCGCCGCGAACTCGCGTACACCACGGTCATGACCGTGTTGCAGCGACTCGCCAAGAAGAATCTGGTGGTCCAGCGGCGCGACGATCGCGCGCATCGGTACGCGCCCGTGCACACCCGGGACGAATTGGTCGCCTCGCTCATGGTCGACGCGCTGCAACAGGCCGACGCGGCCGGTAGCCGCGCCGCCGCGCTCGTGCATTTCGTGGAGCAGGTCGGTCGCGACGAAGCGGATGCGCTGCGCGAGGCACTCGCTAAGCTCGAAGCATCCGAAGGCAATCAACCACCGCCCAAGTAGTATCGGGGATGGCCGTTCGGCCCCCGGCCCTCACAATGCCGTGAGCGCGCCGGTCCCCACAACGCAGTGAGCTGAGTCGATGAACGCAACCGCGCCGGTCTTCGCCGGTCTCGCCTTGCTTCTCGCGGGGCCCGCCCCTGCGCTGCTCAGCCGTGCGACCTGGCCGTACCGGACACCGCGCGCCGCGCTCGTGCTGTGGCAGGCCATCGCGCTCGCGGCCGTGCTCAGCGCCTTCGGATCCGGGCTCGCCATCGCCGCCGAGCTGCTGGTGCCCGGACCCGACGGACGCCCGACCACCTCCCCCACCAGGGAGATCGATGCCCTCGGTCTGCCCCTGTGGCTCGCCTACGTCACCGTCTTCGCGCTGACCCTGCTGATCGGCGCGCGACTGATCTTCTCGGTGATCCGCGTCGGGGTGCACACCCGCAGGCGGCGGGCCAGGCACCGCATGCTGGTCGACCTGCTCGACCAGAGCGGCCCGCACCGGCGCGCGCACGACATCCGCGTGCTCGCCGCCACCGAACCGATCGCCTACTGCCTGCCTGGCCTGCGCCAGCGGGTCGTGCTCAGTGCGGGCACGCTCACCAACCTGGACCATTCCGAGGTCACCGCCATCGTCAGTCACGAGCGCTCGCACCTGCGGGCCAGGCACGATCTGGTGCTCGAGGCGTTCACGGCCGTGCACGAGGCCTTTCCCCGGGTGGTGCGCAGCAAGGCCGCGCTCGGCTCGGTGAAGCTGCTCATCGAGTTGCTCGCCGACGATTCCGCGGTCAAGATCACCGGACCCAAGCCGCTCGCGCGGGCGCTGGTTGCCTGCGCGAAGTCGACCGCGCCGCAGGGTGCGCTGGCCGCGGGCGGACCGACCACGCTGATTCGCATCCAGCGGCTGAGCGGCCGGATCGGTGATCTCCGCGTGGCGTCGGTCGCCTATCTGGGGTCGGTCGCCATCCTCGTGGTTCCCACCTTGGCCGTCGCGGTACCCTGGCTGGTCGAACTCAGTCGGTTGTTCAACCACTGACCTCGCCGATCCGGCGTCACACCGGTCGCCCCTACTGCATCTCACTTCGGGACGTCGCCGTCCACCACCACGCCCGTTCGCGCGCCGATCACGCGCGCGCACGTCGACACACGAAAGGCCGTCAACCCTTTGACTCCCTCGCCCGCCGCCGCGGCGCCCAGCGTCACCTTCGCTGACCTGGGCCTGCCCGTTCCGCTCGTCCAGGCTCTGCGCCGCGACGGCATCGAGGCGCCCTTCCCCATCCAGGCCGCGACGGTCCCGGACACCCTCGCGGGCAAGGACGTGCTCGGCCGCGGCCCCACCGGTTCCGGCAAGACGCTGGCGTTCGGACTACCCATGCTCGCCCGCCTCGCGGGCGGCGCCGCCAAGCCCGGCCGTCCGCGCGGATTGGTGCTCGTACCCACCAGGGAGCTGGCCGCGCAGATCGAACGCGCACTCGACGAGCCCGCGCTCGCCCTCGGCCTGCGCATCGCCTCGGTGGTGGGCGGCGCGCCGATCAAGCGGCAGGCCGACCGGCTGGCCCGCGGAGTCGACCTGCTCATCGCCACCCCCGGCCGGTTACAGGATCTGATCCTGCAGGGCTCGGCCGACCTGTCCGAGGTGGTGATCACCGCGCTGGACGAAGCCGACCACATGGCCGACATGGGCTTCCTGCCGCAGGTCACCAAGCTGCTCGACCGGACACCCAAGGACGGTCAGCGACTGCTGTTCTCGGCCACCTTGGACGGCGAGGTGGACAAGCTGGTCAAGCGCTACCTGCGCTCCCCCGTCACGCATTCCACCGCGCCGCCGTCGGCCGCGGTCACCACCATGTCGCACCACCTGCTGTACGTGCACAAGGCCGACAAGCGCGCCGTGGTCGCCGAGATCGCGTCCCGCGACGGGCTCACCATCCTGTTCGTGCGCACCAAGCACGGCGCCGACCGGCTCGCCAAACAGCTGCGCGCCTCCGGCGTCGCTGCGGGCGCGCTGCACGGCGGTAAAGCGCAGAACAACCGGACCAGGACGCTGGCGGCCTTCGCCGACGGCAGCGTGCCCGTACTCGTCACCACCGACGTCGCCGCCCGCGGCATCCACGTGGACGGCATCTCCCTCGTCGTGCACGTCGACCCGCCCGCCGAACCCAAGGCCTACCTGCACCGAGCGGGCCGCACCGCGCGCGCGGGCGAGGACGGCGTCGTCGTCACCTTGGTCACCGACGCCGAGCGCACCGACGTGGAGAAGATGACCCGCAAGGCAGGGGTCGACATCGAGGGCGTCGAGATCACGCCGGGCGACAAGCGGCTGGCGGCGATCACCGGCGCGCGTCGGCCGTCGGGAATTCCTGTCACTTTGCCCGGCGCTGCCGCAGCGAAGGTCGAGGGGGCCGGGGGCGATGGGCGTCGCACCGAGGCCAAGGCGAAGTCCACCTCGCGCCGCGCCGGCACCGAGGCGAAGACCGGTAGGCGTCGCGCCGCAGCCGAGGCGACGTCCGACGGGCGATACGTCGGTGCCGAGGCGAGATCTACCGCGCGCCACGCCGCGACAGAAGCGAAGTCCGACGGGCGTCGCACCCGCGCCGAAGTGAGCTCGACCGCGCACCGATCCGCCGCCGAGGCGACGTCCTCCGGAGAAACTCCCGCCCCACGCGGGCCGGGACGGCGGTCCCGCGGCAACCGTTCGACCACTCCCGCGGCAGGGCGCGCGAATCACGCCGCAGGCGCGCGCTCGACCGAAAACCGCCGCACCACAACCGAACCCGCACGCCGATCGACCACGGACGGCACATCGACCGCACACACCGGCCGACGCCGCAACGAAGCCCCCGACCGCGGCGCGCCCCGCGCCGACGGCTCGACCCCGGTCCCCCGCACCCGCGCCGGACGCCGCTCCGCCGAAGCGCGAGACACCACGGGCCACCACCACGCCACCGGCGGGCGTCGCCGACGGGCCAACTGATCCGCGCGCCACGCCCAGGCGCCTTCCGCACACCGCCAACGCGTCCTCACACTCCTTCCGCACGCCTCACATAGACACCGACAGCGTGAGGCGTACGAAAGACATGTGGCAGCGGGGATTCGCGCCAGTGAATGTTGCGTACGACTCGCATGGGTTCTGAGGTCTGCGAAGGGTGTGGACGGGGCGCGAGGTTGGAGACGGGGCGCGACACGCCCGGGATGCAACGGCGACGCGCCCGGGTGGAGTGGGCGGATCCGCGAGTTGGCTAATGCGGGGCAAACTGGAGTGGTGCATCATCCGTTCTGGGCCGTGGTTTGCGCGCTCGTGGCCGCGCTGTTGTTCGCGGTGGCCGCGGTGGCACAGCATCGGGCCGCCTCGGCGGTGCCGGAGGAGCACTCGCTGGTGGGGACGCTGCTGCGCAGTCCGCGGTGGTGGGCAGGGGTCGGCGGAGACGCGGGCGGGTACGCGATGCAGGTCGTGGCGCTCGCACTGGGGGCGGTGCTGCTGGTGCAGCCGATTCTGGTGAGTGCGCTGGTGTTCGCGCTGCCGCTTTCGGCGCGGCTCACCGGTCGCCGGGTCGGGGCGCGCAACTGGGCTGCCGCACTGGCGCTCGTCGCGGCGCTGGCCTGCTTTCTCGTGGTCGGCAATCCTTCCGAAGGGGATTCGAACGCGCCGCTGGGCGATTGGATCGTCCCGCTGGGGATTCTGCTCGGCGCCGTCGGCGGCGCGGTCGCACTGGCGCTCGGCGCGGCCGACGGCGGACTCCGCGCCCTGTTGTTCGGCGCCGCGGGCGGCGCGCTGTTCGGGCTGGCCGCCGCGCTGACCTCCTACGTCACGGATCTGTTCGAGCACGGGCTCGGCCACGTCGTCGGCAGTTGGCAAACGTGGGCGCTGGTCGCCGCGGGCTTGATCGGTGTCTACTTCCAGCAGCGCGCCTTCCAAGCCGGTTCGCTCACCGCCTCGCTGCCCGCCGTCACGATCGCCGAACCGCTGGCGGCCGCGTTTCTCGGCCTGACGGTTCTCGACGAACAGTTGCGCACCAACGGTTTCGGGATTGTGATCACCGCGTTCGCTGTGTTCGTCATGTGCGTGACAGCGATTCAACTGTCGCGCGCACAGGCCGCCGCTTGATCGACCGCATCCGCTTCGCCACAGGAGCGTCCGGTCGCAACCCTGTAGCTGAATGTGTTGAGGCACATACTGTTCCATCGATACGCCGGGCAGACGTACGTCCAATCCCTCATGCTGACACCACTCCGGCGCTGACACCATTCCGGCACAGTGCCGAGTTGCACCGCCCCCTTCGGATTCGCCATTCACCGGCCCGCCACTGAGCAGCTCCCAGCGAACCCACTGCGCCCGCCGATCGCGTTCGGGCACGCACTGTTACGCCACGCGCAAACGCCCGGTCCCGCTCGATGGGACCGCCCCAGCCGGTGCGCCGGAGAATTGCCGCGCGAGTCGTGAGTCCCGGTTAGTATTGGTCAAGTGCAGTTTCTCCCTGGACACCAGCCGCCGTACGACCTCACCTACGACGACATCTTCCTCGTCCCGAACCGGACCGACGTCGCGTCCCGTTTCGATGTGGATCTGTCGACCGTCGACGGTTCCGGCACCACCATTCCCATCGTCGTGGCGAACATGACCGCCGTCGCGGGCCGCCGCATGGCCGAGACCGTCGCCCGGCGCGGCGGCGTCGTGGTCCTGCCGCAGGATCTGCCGATCACCGCGGCCGCCGACACCATCGCCTTCGTCAAGAGCCGCTCGCTCACCGCCGACACCCCGGTCACGCTCGACCCGGATCGGTCGGTCTCCGAGGCCGTGGCGCTGATGCACAAGCGCGCGCACGGCGCACTGGTGGTGGTCGACGCGGGCAGGCCGGTCGGCGTGGTCACCGAGGGCGCGTGCACCGACGTCGACCGCTTCGCCCGTCTGCGCGAGGTAGCCGTCACCGATTTCGTCCAGGCGCCTGCCAGCACCTCCCCGCGCGAGCTGTTCGACCTGCTCGAGGCCGAGCACGCGCACCTTGCCGTGCTCACCGCCGAGGACGGCTCGCTGGCCGGCGTGATGACCCGCACCGGCGCCATTCGCACGGGCATCTACCAGCCGAACATCGACGGCAATGGCAAGTTGCGCGTGGCGGCCGCGGTCGGCATCAACGGCGACGTGGCCGCGAAGGCCAAGGCGCTGGTCGACTCGGGCGCCGACCTGCTCGTCATCGACACCGCGCACGGTCACCAGGAGAAGATGCTCGAAACGCTGCGCGCCGTCGCCGATCTCGGCCTCGGCGTGCCGCTGGTGGCGGGCAACGTGGTCTCCGCCGCGGGCACCCGCGATCTGGCCGCGGCGGGCGCGGACATCATCAAGGTCGGCGTCGGCCCCGGCGCCATGTGCACCACGAGGATGATGACCGGCGTCGGTCGCCCGCAGTTCTCCGCGGTGGCCGAATGCGCTACGGCCGCAAAAGAACTCGGCGTGCACATCTGGGCCGACGGCGGCGTCCGGCATCCGCGTGACGTGGCGCTCGCGCTGGCCGCGGGCGCGTCCAACGTGATGATCGGCTCCTGGTTCGCAGGCACCTACGAGTCGCCCGGCGACCTGCGGGTGGACCGCGACGGCAACGCCTACAAGGAGAGCTTCGGCATGGCCTCCAAGCGCGCCGTCGCCGCGCGCACCGCCACCGACAGCGGCTTCGACCGGGCCCGCAAGGCGCTGTTCGAGGAGGGCATCTCCAGCTCGCGCATGCGACTCGACCCGGAACGCCCCGGCGTCGAGGACCTGATCGACCACATCTGCTCCGGTGTGCGCAGCGCCTGCACCTACGCGGGCGCCCGCACGCTCACCGATTTCCACGACAAGGCCGTGCTCGGCGTGCAGTCCGCGGCGGGCTTCGCGGAAGGGCGTCCGCTGCCCAGCGGATGGTGAGCACCGACACGCGAACAGGACGCAGACCGGGCGACGCGATCCACCGCGTCGGCCGGTAACATGGTGGTTGCCGGGCCGCCCGGCACCACGATTTCCGCATGCCGAAAGGAACAAGTTGTCACCCGCGTCCGAGGGCGCCGCACAGGAGGGCTCCTCTACCGAGCCGGGTGACAAACCCGGCGCTCTCCTTCTCGCAGCAAGCCAGCCCGAACCAGCTTCTCCCCGCGTGTCCCGTAGTACCGCGCTCCGCGGGCGGTGTTGATCGTGTCCACCGTCCTCACCATTCTCAGCCTGGTCGGGTTCGTCGCCCTCACCGCAGGCACCGCGCTGTTCGTCGCGGCCGAATTCTCGCTCACCGCCCTGGAACGCAGCACCGTCGAGGCGCACGCCCGCACCGGTGACGTGCGCTCGCGGATGGTGCGTCAGGCGCACCGCACGCTCTCGTTCCAACTCTCGGGCGCCCAGCTCGGCATCACCATCACCACGCTGATCACGGGCTACATCGCCGAGCCGGTGCTCGCCCGCCTGCTGGCGCCGGTGTTCACCGCGGTCGGCATGAACTCGAGCGCGGCCGGCGGCGTCTCGCTGGCGCTGGCTCTGGTGCTGGCCACCTCGCTGTCGATGATCTACGGCGAGCTGGTGCCCAAGAACATCGCCATCGCCAAGCCGATGGCGACCGCGCGCATGACCGCGGGCCCGATGATCGCCTTCTCGGTGGTGTTCAAGTGGATGATCCACTTCCTGAACAGCAGCGCGAACTGGGTGGTGCGCCGCCTCGGCGTGGAACCCGCGGAGGAATTGCGCTCGGCGCGCTCGCCGCAGGAACTCGGCTCGCTGGTGCGCACCTCGGCGCAGCGCGGCGCGCTCGACCAGCGCACCGCCTTGGTGATGGACCGGTCGCTGCAGTTCGGCGAGCGCAGCGCCGAGGAGTTGATGACGCCGCGGGTGAAGGTGGAGTCGCTGGACAAGTCCGACACCATCGCCGATCTGATCGCCGCCGCCAGCCGCACCGGCTACTCCCGGTTCCCGGTGATCGACGGCGATCTCGACAACACCCTCGGCGTGGTGCACGTCAAGCAGGCGTTCACCCATCCCGCGAACGTGCGCCGCACCATCCCGCTGCAACTGCTGGCCCGCCCCGTTCCGGTGGTGCCCGCCAGTCTGGACGGTGACGAGGTGCTCGAACGCGTGCGCGCCGACGGTATGCAGGTCGCGCTGGTCGTCGACGAGTACGGCGGCACCGCGGGCCTGGTCACCATGGAAGACCTGATCGAGGAGATCCTCGGCGACGTGCGCGACGAGCACGACGAGGAGGAGCGCGACGTGCGCCGGGTCTCCGACGGCTGGGACTGCTCGGGCCTGCTGCGCATCGACGAGGTCTCGCGCGCCACCGGCTACGACGCGCCGGAGGGTGAATACGAAACCCTCGGCGGTCTGGTGCTGACCGGCCTCGGCCGCATTCCCGTGGTCGGCGACGAGGTGGTGCTGCCCAATTCCACGGCAGGCAACCGCCACCCGTACGAAAACGGCGACGGTGGCTGGATCGCCAGGGTCGAACGCATGGACGGCCGCCGCATCGACCGGGTCCGCCTGATTCCCGTCACACCGGAGGCGCTGATCGCCCACCCGTCGCAGGAGCACAGCCATGGGTGATCTGTTCGCTGTCCTGCTCACGGTGGTGCTGCTGGCGGGCAACGCCTTCTTCGTCGGCGCCGAGTTCGCGCTGATCTCCGCGCGGCGCGACCGCCTCGAGGCGCTGGCCGCCCAGGGTAAGCGCAACGCCACCACCGTCATCCGGGCCGGTGAGAACCTGTCGATGATGCTTGCCGCCGCGCAGCTCGGCATTACGATCTGTTCGATCCTGCTCGGTCGCGTCGGCGAGCCCGCCGTGGCGCACCTGCTGGAGGGGCCGTTCGAGCTGCTCGGCCTGCCCGATCAGCTGTTGCACCCGGTGGCCTTCGCGGTCGCGCTGACCATCGTGGTGATCCTGCACATTCTCTTCGGCGAGATGATCCCGAAGAACATCGCGCTGGCCGGGCCGGAACGCAGTGCGCTGCTGCTGGTTCCGATGCACCTGATGTGGTTGCGGATAGCCCGTCCGCTGATCGCGATCTACAACCTGGCGGCCAACCTGTCGCTGCGGCTGCTGCGCATCGAGCCCAAGGACGAGTTGGAGGCCACGGTCTCCAGCGTGGAGCTCGCCGAGATGATCGGCGAATCCCGTTCGGAGGGTCTGCTCGACGAGGAGGAGCACCGACGCCTCACCCAGGCGCTGGGCACCTCGGATCAGATCGTCGCCGATGTGATGGTGCCGCTGGCCACGACGCGCTCGGTGCCGTTGCGCGGCAACGGAACAACGCTCGGCGATGTCGAGACCGCGGTCACGGAGACCGGCTTCTCCCGCTACCCGGTGCGCGCCGACGACGGTTCGCTGGTCGGCTACCTGCACGTCAAGGACGTGCTGGACAAGGTCGCCGACGACGCCGCGGGCCCGAGCACCCCGATTCCGCGCACCGACATCCGCCCGCTGCCGACCGTCGGCGCGGCCACCACGCTGTTCGAGGCGCTGGCCCGCTTGCGCCGCACCAGCAGCCACCTGGGCCGCGTCGTCGACGCTCGCGGCAACACCGTGGGCATCGTCGCGCTGGAGGACCTGGTCGAGGAGTTCGTCGGCACGGTCCGCGACACCACCCACCGGATCGCCGAATGATATTCCGCGCCACCGTGTTCCGTCGCGGTATCGCGCCGTATGGCACGGTGGCGCGGTCCGGGTTCGCGCCACGCACTCCGTTCACGGGCCACCGTGCGGATGACGATCGGCTGCCGCGCAGCCTGCGTCGCCCGCACGGGCACGCGGGCCGGTTCGCGCGCGCGGCGGCCGGACAGCTGCCCGCCCGGATCGCCTTCCCCTGCGTGGCCCGCCGACTGGTCGGTGACGTCCGGGAGTCGGCGTGATGCTCGAAAGTGTTTTGGCGGAGGACGATTGGCGTGCGCGCGCCGCCGCGTACCGGGCGCGGCTGGACGAGCTCGTCGGGCCGTATCTGGAGCGGCGGGCCGCCGGTTCCACGCATCCGGTGATCGATTTCCTGTTCACCTACTACGGCAACAAGCCCGCGCAGTTGCGCCGGTGGCATCCCGGGTTCGGCGTCGGGTTGGCCGGTGCGCGCGAGTACGAGGGGGCGCGGGGCTACCACCGGGACGCGCGGCCCCGTCAGACCGGCACTCCCGAGTGGTCCGGCGCACCCCCGACCGATCGCGGGCCGGTGTTCGCGGCGGATCCCGTATACCTCGCCCGCCGCCGCGACACCATCGAATTCGTTGCGAACCTGTTGCGCGCCACTGCGTCCCGCCCCGCGCAGCTGTCCTGCTTCGGACTGCACGAGTGGGCCATGGTGTACCGCACCGACGACGTCCGCCATCGACAGGTGCCGCTGCGGCTCGGCTCGGCGGGCACCGACGCCGTGGTCGAGGCGATGTCGTTGCGCTGCACCCACTTCGACGCTTTCCGCTTCTTCACCCCGGAGGCCGTCGGCCGCAACGCCCAGCCGCTCGCCCGCGCCGACCAGGTGACGAGGGAACAGCCCGGCTGTCTGCACGCCAATATGGATCTCTACAAATGGAGCTTCAAGCTCGTCCCGCTGGTCTCCTCCGAGCTGGTTCTGGAGTCTTTCGAATTGGCATGCGCCGCCCGTGAACTCGACATGCGCGCCAGCCCCTACGATCTCGGCGCATACGGCTACACTCCGATTCCCATCGAAACCCCCTCCGGCCGTGCGGAATACGTCCGCCGACAGGCCGAACTCGCCGAGCGGGCCGCGACGCTGCGCGCCACCTTGCTCGCCACCTGCGAGGAGCTGCTCGAAGCAGGCGCTGAGCACGCCGTCGGATAAGCCGTCGCACGGCAAAGCATGTCGAGGTCGGACCCTGCCGGTCGAGTCCAGCGGCATGCGTCACCTTTGCCTCGAATTGTTACCGTGGCATATGCCCAGCGAATCCCCGGCGGCGGCGACTCTGCGCCGCGAGCAGCTCCGCGACTTCCTGCGCACCCGCCGCGCCCGGCTCACCCCCGATGACGTCGGCCTGGTCACCGCAGGAAAGCGGCGGACGCCGGGGCTGCGCAGAGAAGAGGTCGCCCTGCTGGCGGGGGTCGGCGTCTCCTGGTACACGTGGCTCGAGCAAGGACGCGATATCAAGGTGTCGGCCGAGGTGCTCGACGCGGTCGGGCGCGCGCTGCTCCTCACCGAACCCGAGCGCGCGCACCTCTACGTGCTGGCCGGTCTCAATCCACCGGCCGCCGGTGGCACACGCGACACCGAGGTCTCGCCGGAGCTTCGGCAGCTGGTCGACGCGTGGACACCGCGCCCGGCGATCCTGCGCGACCCCTACTGGAACCTGCTCGCGATCAACGACGTGACGCGCTCCGTCTTCGGCTACGGCGACACTGACCGCAACTGCCTCGTCTCGTTCTTCACCAACGCCCGCTACCGCGGCATGCACGACCCGTGGGCGACCACCGCGCCCGTGATCGTCGCGGCCTTCCGCGCCGATGCCGCCCGCGCGCCCGGCGATCCCGAATTCAGCCGCGTGGTGGACGAACTCACCGCCGCGAGCCCCGAATTCGCCGAGCTGTGGGCGCGCCACGATGTCGGCGTCCCGGGTCAAGGCGTGAAGGCGGTGCGCCATCCCGAGGCGGGCGACCTGTACTTCGATACGACCACCCTGATCGTCGCCGACCGCCCCGACCGCTACCTCGAGCTGTACAACCCGCGGCCGGGCACCACGACCGAACAGCGAGTCGCTCAGCTCCTGCGTATCCCGGTGGCCACCTCGGCCTGACCGCCAGGGTGGTGTTGCCGGACCCAGGTTGACCACGCACTGTTTGCCGCGCGCCGCACTCGGCAGGCTGAATGCCATGACACACAGCACTTCCCGATCGTTCGGCACCTCCCGTTACCAGGACAAGATCGCGCTCGTCACCGGCGGCTCCAGCGGTATGGGGCTGGCCACCGCCCGGCGGCTGCTCGCCGAGGGCGCCACGGTCGTGATCACCGGACGGGACAAGAGCCGCCTCGATGACGCCGTCGCGGAGCTGGGCGACGGTGACCGTGTCCTCGCGATCCCCGGTGACGCGTCCAGCCTCACCGATCTCGACGCGCTGACCGACGCGATCCGGGAGCGCTTCGGACGCCTGGACGTGGTCTTCGCCAACGCGGGCGTCGCCTCGTTCGGGCCGTACGCCGAGATCACCGAGGCCGAATTCGACCGCGTGGTCGACATCAACTTCAAAGGCGTGTTCTTCACCATCCAGAAGACGCTGCCACTGCTGCCCGACGGCGCGGCGATCGTCGTCAACGCCTCGTGGACGCTGCATCGAGGCATGCCGGGCGGCTCGCTCTACGCGGCGACCAAGGCAGCGGTGCACAACCTGGCGCACACTCTCGCCGCGGAGCTGGGCCCCCGGCGAATCCGCGTCAACTCGGTGAGCCCCGGCTACATCGAGACCCCGATGTTCGACGCCGAAGTGTCCGCCGAGGCGCGGGTCGCCGTCGTCGGCGAGGTGGTCGCCGGGCGCATCGGAACCGCCGAGGACGTCGCCGACGCCGTAGCGTTCCTGGCCTCTGAAGAGGCGTCCTACATCAACGGCCAGGACCTGATCATCGACGGCGGGCTGGTCGCCGCTATCCCGGGCAAACTCCTCTAGGCGAAACCTTTTCGGTTGCAAGGAGCGTCGTATGCCACTGCGGCGGGCTCGTCCCGGCGCACAAGAAGGCGGCGCTCCGCTTCCCTCGTTCGACGAAGTCGATAGTTTCCTGAATACCGGGAACTGTCACGGTAAATTTCCGACCAATGCCGACTACGCACGTCTTATTGGTACCCAAGGGTATTCCGCACCCAGGCATTGGGACCGCATGCACTGTCGGCGGCTCCGGGCCCGGCACGACGACGCCAGCGGATACCCCGTCAAAGGACGAAGCGGGGCGACAGGCCGGACGACCAGGCGAGTGAATCGTGCCCGGTCACGTAACGAATCACGTTGCATTCCAGCCCACTTTGCGCTTCTGACCAGGACAGCCGTTCTGGCGAGAACCACAGTTCCGGCGAGATCGAATGCGCTATCTTTATTGTGGAGTACTGGTCAGATCTACATGGCGCAATCTCTCATCTCATGGCACATCCAGCCCGAGGAGGATTCGACTATGACGACGTTCGCACCAGTCACCATTCAGCAGGCGCAATTCCCGATCGTCGAATCGTTCACCCAGGACGCCGTGACCAACCCGCACTGGCAGCTGCTCGGCAGCGCTCGGCTGAACGGCGGCAGCCTGGAGCTCACCCCCAACGCCAATTCCCAGGCCGGGACGGCGTTCCTCGATCAGGCGTTCTCGTCCAAGCTCGGCGTCACCATCGACTTCGATTACTCCTGCGAGGGAGGATCCATGCTCGGTGACGGCTTCAGCGTCTACGTGATCGACGGCGAGCACACGACGCAACCCGGCGGCATCGGCGCCGCACTCGGCTACTCCTTCACGAAAGCGTCGCAGGAACAAATCGTCGCGCCGGGAGTCACAGCCGGGTTCGTGGGCGTCGGCTTCGACAATTACGGGAACTTCGCCACGCCGCTCGCCGGTACGGGAGGCGGCGCGCAACGGCCCAACACCGCCGGGGTCCGCGGACCCGGCAGTCTGCGGGAGGGGTTCCGCTGGCTGACCGGCGTGCAGGTGCCGGGCGGATTCCGCGCGGCGTGGGAGCGCGGTGCGCACATCCAGATCTCCATCATCGGCGGCCGGCTGACCGTACGGCACGCGGACAAAGCCAACCCGAACGGCACCCTGCTGATCGACAACTTCGATCTCGCCAGCACCAACGGTAAGGCGCCTGTGCCCGAGACCTTCAAGCTGGGGCTGGCGGCCGGAACGGGTGCCGCGACCGCGTCCCACCGGATCAGGAACCTGACGGTGACCCTGCCCGCGGACATGCCGCTGGAGATGACCGGCCCGGAGACGGCGAAGTCGGGACATCGGATCTCCTACACCATCGGCGTGCAGAATCTCGGCCCCAACGACACCCCTGACGCCGTGTTGGAGGGCGCGATTCCGACCGAACTGACCGACTTGGAGCTGACCTGCCGACCCGAGAACGGGGCCGTCTGCGGCACCGGTTCGGTCCGGGACGGCTTGTACCTGCCGATCGACCTGCCCAAAGGCAGCAAGGCGACCGTCACCCTGTCCGGCACCATCGACCCGCAGTTCGAGGGCCGGCTCACCTGCACCAGCATGATCACGTCGCCGTCGCGCGCCAATACCGCCAAGCAGCACTCCGGCTCGGTCACCACCGACGTCGAGCGGCCGCCCGTCACCGTCACCCCCGAGATCGTCGGGCAATGGGCCCAGACGTGGCCCGAGGACGCGAAGGGGTGGGTCATCAGCTACAAGCTCACCCTGGCCGCCCATGAGCAGCGGGTGGTGTGGTGGGAGATCCGCTTCGACGTACCGCCGCGAACCCGCATCAATCCCCAGCAGACGCAGTGGTACAAGGTGATCAAGGACGGCACCGACGGATCCGTCGTCATCGCTACACCGGACGACACCCACACCGTCGAGCCAGGCACGCCCCTGCCCGTGGCCGTGCAGCTGCTCTACCCGTCACAGCACGAGGCCGGTGACGGCACCCTGCGCAACCTCCAGGCCACCGAGGTGACCCACCCGTAGGCCCGGGGTCGAAGCATCACCGAGAACCTGGTGACCCGCCGGGGGGTGAAGAACCAACCCCGGCGGGAAACCCACAGCGGCACCGGTCCGGAGACCGGTGCCGCTGAATCCGGTTCAGGTGTAGAGATGTTCGCCGGGCACAGCGGTTGCCGACGCACGCACCTCGGCGGGATTGGTCTCCCTCAGCACCCAGGCACTGAAGACGGTGACCAGCCCCATCAGCGCGAGATACACCGAAACGAGCACAGTGGTACCGGTATTCGCGATCAGCGCGGTCATGATGAACGGGGTTCCGCCGCTGATGGTGATCGCGGCCAGCTGATACGCCAGTGACGCACCCGAGTAACGCAACCGGGGCTCGAACAGTTCGCCCATGAAAGCGGCCAGCGGACCGTAGGTCATCGACTGGAGGATCGTGCCCACCGTGATGGCGACAGCGAACAGCGGAAGTTTCGCGGTATCGACCAGCCAGAAGTACGGGAAGGCCCAGATCACCAGACCGATACCGCCGAAGAGAATCATCGGCCGACGTCCGACCCGGTCCGATCTGGCGCCCGACCACAGGATCACCGCGCAACCGATCAGGGAGGCTACCAGCGATATGGTCAGTATGTCGTTGCGCTTCATGCCGAGCTCCCGGGTCCCGTAGCTGAGCACGCCCGCGATGCTGATGTAGAAGGAGGCGTTGGTGGCGGCGAGCAGACCGCAGCCGAGCAGGATCTTGCGCCAGTGCATCCGAAGCGCCTCCGACAGCGGTGCGGCGACGACCTGCTCGGCACGTTTGCTCGCTACTTCCTGTTGCAGCGCATGGAATTCGGGCGTGTCCTCGACCTTGGTCTGGATGTAGAGCACGACAGGGAACAGCAGCGCGCTACAGAGGAACGGCACCCGCCAACCCCAGCTCAGAAACGCCTCGTTCGACAGGGCCGAGGTCGCGACGAGGAACACCAGGTTTCCGAGGACCACGCCGAGCGGGACACCCATCTGCCCGAAAGTCCCTGCGAATCCTCGCTTTTTCGGACTCGCGGATTCGGTGAGCAGCAGCACGATCCCACCCCACTGCCCGCCACATGCCATACCCTGCACGAAGCGCATCGCGACCAGCAGTATCGGTGCGGCGACGCCGATGGAGTGCGCACCGGGCAGACAGCCGATGAGGAAGGTCGCGAATCCCATCGCGAGCAGGCAGACGACCACGGCGGGCTTGCGGCCGTACTTGTCGCCGAAGTGTCCGGCCAGCACGCCGCCGAGCGGGCGAGCCACGAATCCCGCCCAGAAGGTGCTGAACGAGAGCAATGTGCCCATCAGCGCCGAGCTGTCCGGGAAGAACACCTTCGGAAAGACCAGTGCGGCGGCTGTTCCGTACAGGAAGAAGTCGTACCACTCGATCGAGCTGCCGACGAGTCCTGCGGCAAGGAGTCTGCGATGCCCGCGACTTCTTTCCTGTCCTGGTGTCGATGCCTTTTCGGTGGCGGGGCCTACCGGTTCCAGTGGCGGTGCGGTCATGCGCATACTCCTCGAGCTGGGGTGGATCACTCACAGACACGCAGAAAACAAACTTGACGTCAGATTCATGTGAGTGCGCCCAGTGTGGAGCAGCGAGAAAGTAATGTCAATCACACTTGTCAAGCAGCGCCTACGGCCGCCCACATAGAACCTGACGCCTTCCCGCGCCGCCGAGCAGAGCCGCCGATACCACCGCATTCCGAACGGCCGGTAGGCGCAATCCATCCCCCTTTCGCCGCAAAACGCCAGCTCATCGACATCATTGGGGCCAGTTCCGCAGAAAACATAATCTTGACGTCAGTTTCATATACGCTGACCGCGGTCCCCGCACAGTTCGTCTCGAAGGATCCGCCGATGGTCAATGTCGTCGACCCCGTCCGCCGTCACGCCGTAGCCACTCCCGACGCCGTCGCGCTCCGATCCGAGCGAGGCGAATGGAGCTACCGGCAGCTGTATTCGCTGAGTGCGCGGTACGCGGGCGCGCTCACGGCCGCGGGCCTGCGCGCGGGCGATCGAGCCCTGCTCGCCGCGCCATCGGTGCCGGAGTTCGTTGTGGCGTATTTGGGGATCCAGGCAGCGGGATGCGTTGTCGTGCCGGTGAACACGATGTCGACCCGCGCCGAAGTCGAATACGTCCTCACCGATGCGGGATGTTCGCTGGCCATCGGCTGGCACGGTCTCGGCCCGGCCGTCGCGGAAGCCGCGGAGAGCATCGGCATACCGTTCTGGTCTCTGACGGACGGTGCGCGCGTGGCCGCGCCTGCCGGCCCGTGTGTAGACCGCGACGCGGAGGAGACCGCGGCCATCCTCTACACCTCGGGGACCACAGGCCGCCCCAAGGGCGCCCAGCTCACCGTCGGAAACCTCTTGGCGGGCGGCGAGATCGGCGTGGCCTCCAGTCGCGGGACAGCGGCCGATCGCACCGGGACCGGGCTACCCCTGTTCCACGTGTTCGGGCAGTCCGCGGTGATGATGCCCTGCTTCACCGGCGGTGGATCGCTGTCGTTGCTCGGCCGGTTCGATCCGGTCGCGATGCTCGGGATGCTGCGTCGTGATCGACTGACCATCATGGCCGGCGTGCCGACCATGTGGAATGCCATGCTGCATGCGGCCGAGGCCGCGGACCCGGACGATTTCCGGCAGTTGCGGGTCGCCATCTCCGGGGGCGCGTCCTTGCCCGGCGAGATCGCGCGCCAGTTCGAGAAGACCTTCGGCTGCACGATCCTCGAGGGGTACGGGCTCACCGAGACCACCGCGTTCGGCACCTTCAACGATCTCGACCGCGGCGCGAAGATCGGCTACACCGGTCGTGCCGTCCCCCGGCTCCGCGTCGAGGTCCGAGACCCGGAGGGGAACGCATGTCCGCCCGGCCACATCGGCGAGGTGTTCATTCAGGGCGACACCGTGATGAAGGGCTACTGGGGCAGGCCAGAGGCCACCGCCGAGGCGCTCTCCCCCGACGGCTGGTTCCGCACCGGAGATCTGGGCGAATTCGATGAAGACGGCGATCTGCGCATCGTCGACCGCGTCAAGGACCTGATCATTCGCGGCGGCTACAACGTGTATCCGGGTGAAGTGGAGGAGGTCCTCTACCAACATCCCGACGTGATCGAAGCCGCCGTGGTCGGCGTGCCCGATCCGCATTACGGCGAGGAGGTCGCCGCGGTCATCGTCACTGTCCCCGATTCACCGTTGGACGCCGACGGCATCGATAGCTGGACCCGGGAACGCTTGTCCGCCTACAAGATTCCGCGGATCGTGAAGTTCACCGACGCCCTTCCGAAGGGCGCGACGGGCAAGATCCTCAAGCGATCCATCGACCGCGAATCGCTGCGCGGCGAATCTCGTCGGTGATCGCGCGCCTCGTTCACACCGGCGGCGCGCCGTGGACCAGGCCGATGCCACGCACCCACAGCGTGGACAGGGTGGCCGCGGCCGCGTCGGTGTCGATCTCGGCGTCGGTCTTGGCCCACTGGGCACAGAACTCGCGGACCATGCCGCACAGCGCCGTCGCCGCGTAGGCGGCGTCGATATCGACTGCGGCGAGACGGCTTTCCTGCAGCCGGGTGATCATCTGTGTGGCCCGGTCGATGAACAGTGCGATCTCGGCTTGGAGCAGTTCGTCGATCTCGGGGTTGAGCCCGGCGACCTCACCCCACATGAGCATCAGGCGGGCATGATCGCGGAACGCGAGCACGTAGGCGCGCACCGCCGCTTCGATCGCCTCGACGGCCGTGCGGGGCTCGGTGCCCAGCCGTGAGCGCACCTTCTGGCGCATGTCGGCGATGAGATTCAGCACCACCGCCTGAAAGATCGCTTCCTTGGAGTCGAAGTAGACGTAGAAGGTCCCGTGCGCGACGCCGGCCTCGGTGACGACATCGGCGACCCGCGTTTCCACGAACCCGAGCCGCGCGAAGACCAACTCGGCGGCCTCGATCAGTTTCGTGCGGGTCCGCTCCCCGCGGGCCGTCAATGCCGGCGCATGCTTGCCGGTCCGCGCGTTCACCGATTGCGACACGAGATCATCGTCCCAAACAGGTGCGGACGCCGATGACTACGGGCCCCGCGACCGGCCCCCGCCCGTATCCCCGGGGTCAGTCGAATTCGGCCCGGAGCAGATCGGTGAACACGCCGATCGGATCGTGCCAGCACGCGCTCACCCTCATCGCCGCGCTCGTGCACGCGGGCACGCCGCTCACCCCAGAGCACCTTGCCGTCGCGCTGGATCGGCCCCTCGACCAAGTGACTTCGGCGCTGCACGACGCCGACCGCCACCCCGACCTCGCGGACCCGGTCGCAGTGCGCGGCAACAAGTCCGGCGCCTTCTATGTGGCCGCACGGCCCGATCGCCTCACCACCGCCCAGCGGCGAAGACTTGCCCGGAACGCTTCGTAGATCGCGGGGCCCATGCTGTTACCGCAGAGGGGCGCACCACTCGCGGCGGTAGATGGCCCAATCTTCCGGTGTCGCAGCGAAATCGACGTACAGCGCCACACCGAAGGCCGGTCGCCGAGAGTCATTTCGGCTCAATGCCAATCGGATTGCGCGCACCGCGTTGGCGACCGTCTCCGCCGCGCCGTGATGCCCTGGATCGTCCGCCCAGAAAGCGGGCAGCCCCATCAGCAGGTCGACACTCGCCGGGGTGACCTCGAGCGCGAGCGCGGTCTGCTGAGCGACGTACCCGCCATACAGGGAACCCCACGGCATAGAGGTGTCATACGACATCAGCGCTATCTGATCTACGCGGCGCGCCACGTCGGCGAAATACCCTTGAGACCACCACTTTCCGTGATCGAACACAGTGATTCGGACCGAGTGCAGCCCCGGCAGTGGGTCGATCTGCGGAGCCGACACCGACAGCGGTGCGCCTCGGCTCGCGGTGACGGCGCGCACCTGGTCCAGCAATGTCAGGTAGCCGGACGTGCCCGACCGCACCGGCTCCAGATCGAGGTGGACACCGTCGAAACCGAGGTCGACAACCCTGGTGGCGGAGGCGGTGATGCGGTCGCGGACGGCGGCTTCGTCCAGATGCAGACGTCGAATTCGGGGGCGACGACGTCGCCGAGCCAGGACTGCACCCGTATCCCGGGCAGTGCACGATGTACCGCATCGACGAACCACTGTGCCCGCGGGTGTAATTCGCCGCGCAGACTGCCGTTGTGCTCGAGCGGGCCGGTGTGCACGTAAAGGTCCTTGATGCCGGTGCCGGCCAACGTGGTCACCAATCCAGCCACGTCGGTGTCGGTTTTTCGGCCGTCGACCCAGGCGTGGCCGAGCCACACCGCGTCCCGCCCTCTGGTGCGCGCGTCCGCGCTGGGTTCACCGGCGAACTCGAATCGCAGTGCGACCGCGGCCGCTCCCACCGGAAGCAGCAGCATCGCAAGCACCAGCCCCGCGGCTACCGTGGCGCGGCGCCGCCGCGACCAACCCCGCCACCGAATCCCCGCGCTCAGCAACCAGCCCCGCACTTTTGTCCCTCCCCGAGCCACGACCCGAGCCGCCTGTCTTGCCTGCCGCTCGCCTCGGTCGATCCCGACACTACCAATTCGCGTGAGCCACAACGCAGACCCACGATCGACGGCTGCGGGCTTGTCTCACCGCACAAGAGAGGCACCACTCCACTTCCCTCCGACGACAAAGTCGGTAGCCCCCTTAACATCGAGAGCTGTCCCAGTAGACGAGACTGTCGGTAACAATCAATGCTCCCAGCCACGGCAGCCCGGGGTCTGTCGTGCAGCTGCCATACAGCGCAATTCTTCACCAAGGGCACCGGCGGGACCAGCGCCAACCCCGTCGACAGCCGCGTACGAGCACTCGTCGACGCGGACGGAAAACCGCTGAGATCAGCCACACCCCGAGCAGCGGGAAAACGCAAGCAACAAACCGAACATTTGGGATTTCTCCAGAACCCGTTCCGCAAGTTACTCCCCATTACTACCATTCAGTCAGATCGCGTCACTGTCCCAGTCAGCGACGCGCTATGACCGCGAACAAGGAAGTGGGGGATCGCAACGATGCACTCTCTGTCACGATTGCGCCGCATCAGACCGGTCGCACTGCTCACCGCTGCGGTGATCACCGCGATGATGGTGCCCGGCAGCGCCTCGGCCGATCTGCAATCCGATATCGCCACCGCCGTCCAGGAATTCCTGGATGTCGGGCGCAAATCGGTGCCACGCGCGGATTGCGGACCGGGCTCGATGCCGGAACCCGGTCTCCAGGGCGACGTGCCCGCTGCCGATCGCGACAGCGGACGCAGCACGCAGGGCTACCGGTGCAACATGTCGATGATCGGCCAATTCGCCGGGCGCGGAGCGAGTATCATCTCCGCCAGCTTCGACTACTGCGCCTACATGGGCTCGTTCTTTCCCGGCGACCTGATCGGCGAGGGCCGCGGCGTCCAGGTGCTCGACGTCTCGGATCCGGCCAACCCGCGCCCCACGGTCACCCTCGCCGAACCCGCCATGCTCGCGGGCACGTGGGAGAGCCTGAAGGTCAACGCCGAGCGAAAACTGCTGGTAGGAACCGGCGTCCCGGTCGGCACCGGCGTGGGCTACCTGTCCGTCTACGACATCTCCGACTGTGCGCACCCGCGCCTGCTCAACCCGGGCCCCGGCACCAATCTGCTGATGCCCCTCCCGATCACGACCCACGAGGGCGGCTTCTCCCCCGACGGCCGAACCTACTGGGCATCCGGCATCGCCCCCGGTTTCGTCAGCGCGGTCGACCTCACCGATCCGGCGAGTCCGCGCGTCGTCTGGCAGGGCCTCACCGGCATCGAGGCCCACGGCTTCGGCATCAGCCCCGACGGCAATCGCATGTACCTGTCCGCGCTCGGCGGTTTCACCGTGCTCGACATCAGCGCCGTGCAGCGCCGCGACCCGAACCCGCAGGTGCACCACCTCGGCCGCACCTTCTGGACCGACGGCTGGGCGACCCAGCACAGCATCCCCGTCAGCTACGACGGCAAGCCGTACCTGTTCACTGTCGACGAAGGCGGTTCCGGCGGGGTGAAACTCATCGACGTCGCGAACGACAGCGCACCGAAGGTGGCCAACAAGCTGAAGCTCGAGATCAACCTGCCCCAGCACATCGACGCCAATATCGGCTCTTCGATGGGCGGTTCGGCCTTCTCCTACGAATCGCACTACTGCGCCGCCGACCGGCAGGACGATCCCACGGCGCTCGCCTGCGGCTGGACCTCCTCCGGCATCAGGGTCTTCGACGTGCGCGATCCGTTCGCGGTCCGCGAGATCGCCTACTTCAACCCGCCCGCGCGCACCGGACGCAATCTCGAGCTCTGGAACTCCCCGCACGCGCTGTCCTCGATCATCGGCGTTCCGCTGATGAGCGCACCGCCCGCGGCGCGCGCGGTGCTGGAGGGACAGTTCAACCCGGCCGACGCGCTCACCCCGCGCACCGGACGGCTCGCCTTCGGCGACGTCTCCACCGACTGGTGCTTCTCCCCGCCGGAATGGCGCGGCAACGAGCTCTACGTCGCGTGCTCGGACAACGGGTTCATGGTGCTGCGGCTGGACGACGTGGTGTACACCCCGCCCGCCGACCAGCGTTCGATCGTCGGCTCGTGAGAGTGCCGCGCGGGGCGCGGATCGCCGCGTTCGCCTCGGTCGCCCTGCTCCTGCTGGCGATCGGGGCGGCGCTGCGGCCGCTGGCATTGCCCGAGAAACACACCGCCGCACCGGTACTCGACACCGTCGAGATCGGTTTCGCGCAGGACATGACGGCCCATCACCAGCAGGCGCTGCTGATGACCCAGCGCCTCGATCCGGATGCGGAGCCAACCGTCCGCCGCGTCGCCGAGCAGCTGGCCGACACCCAACGGATCGAGATCGGCACCATGCTGGGCTGGTTGCGCTTGGCCGACGCGTCACCCCTGTCGTCGCGACCGATGACGTGGATGACGAATACCACTGCGGCGCATCAGCATTCGACGTACCCATCGGACGCGCCGATGCTGGGGACGGCGAGCACATCCGAACTCGACGCACTGGCCACGGCGCGGGGCCGTGAGGCCGAGATCCTGTTCCTGCAACTCATGATTCGCCATCACCAGGGCGGGATCACGATGGCCATGGCCGCCGATCGGCAGCTCGACGGCGGGCCGGTCAAAGAGACGGCGCGATCGATGGTGCAGTCCCAGGGCCAAGAGGTCGGCGTGATGAGCCTGCTGCTGACCCAGCTCGGGGGTGAGCTGCTTCCGCAGTGATCGCGCGGCCGCCGTCGGCGCCGTTCGGACCCGCCGGTATCGTCGGTGCCGATAGGGCCGGGAGAGGGTTTGGTGCGGTAGATGATTCAGGTGGACGAGATCACTGTTCCCGAGCACGTCCAAGGCTATCCGGACGTCGCCTTCGGCGGGTTCGTCGCCGGCGTCCTCGCGACTCGCTGCTCCGCTCCGACCGCGCGGGTCGACTTCCGCGCCAAGGTGCCGGTCGGCACACCACTCGCGCTGACGCGCACCGCCGTGAACGGCACCTCCCTCACCGACGCGGAGGGGAAGGTCCTCGCCGAGATCGGCGCGGCGACGCTGTCGCTCGACATTCCGCCCGCGCCGAGCTGGGCCGACACCGAGGCCCTCACGGCGGGCGTCCTCGCGTCGGGCGAACGCCCCGTCACCAACTGCTACGGCTGCGGCGCGGCGTGCGCCCCAGGTCGAGGCCTGCGCTTGTTCCCCTGGGTGCTGCCCGGCCGTGATCTCGTTGCCGCCGCGTGGGTCCCAGACCCGGCGCTGGGCGCGGCGGACGGCATCGTCACCACCGAGAACGTGTGGGCCGCGCTCGACTGCCCCGGCGGCCATGCGGGATTCCTGCTGTCCGGCATGCGCCGCGGCGCGGTCACCGCCGCCCTCACCGCGACGCTGCTGCGGCCCATCCGCGCGGGCGAACCACACATCGCCCACGCCTGGCCGATCGAGCAGGACGGCCGCAAATACACCGTGGGCATCGCCCTCTCGACCGCGGCGGGCGAACTGTGCGCGATCTCCGAAGCACTCTGGATCGAGCCGCGCGACCGGTAGTCGACACCGCCCGCGAAAGGAAAACCCCCGGCCGCGGGGGCCAGGGGTTATCGAACTCGATCAGCGCCGTGTCACAGCGGAGGAAAACCCGCCGAGCCGGTGGCCAGCCAGTTCCAGAAGGCCGCGGCGCGGTTGGTGATCAGGGCGACAATGTCGAGAACGGTGCTTCCCATACTTTCCTTACCTCTCACATTTGTAAATGCTCGCCGACCCGGTTCCGTCGAGCCAGGTCAGAAGTAGTTTTCCCACTCCATGCTGAGCGGCGAGCACTGCCAGTGTGCCAACAGTGTGCCAACGTGCGGGAACCCGCCCCCTTCCCCGGGTCGCGACAGCGCTCTACCCGGCCGGTGCCGATTCTCCACCCATACCGTCGGTTTCGGCCACCAAACCGGCGCCTGCCTCCGCTCACCTCATGCGCAGTGGCGCGTGATACCAACGACCCCAGGTGCCCTAATCGGCCACGCCGCGCCATCGGGGCGCTGGCTGATCGGATCCATCTCCGACGGAACTGCCGCCGTCGGCGCGGGGTGAAGCACGGCCGTTCGCTGACCGACCACGGCCGCGGCTCGGCTTGCTGGTGCGGTTCGGTCCGTTCCGACCGAGGCCAGGCTCGATGGCGGTGCCGAGGTAATCGTTTGCGCGGGGCCAGTTCGGATCTAGTCGAAGGATCGGATGACGCGACCTAGACCACCCGCCCCACAGCACCTCCACACAACACCCACGGAGCCCCCACGACCGCGAACTATCGTGAGTCGTCATGATCAAGATCCGCCCAATCCCCGCGGCGCTTCTCTATATCCTCGGCTCAGTCCTCCTCGGCCCCACCATCTTCCTGGCCGGCTACCTCATCACCCCCGCAAACGGCGACTTCTGCGACGTAGGGGTCCATGGCTCTCGTGAACAACGCGATCGCGACTACACCCTGATCGACACAATCCAAACCACCGGCGCGATTGTCATGCTCCTGCTCGGCGCGCTCGCGCTCACCTACTTGTGGCTCAACCTCCGAAGGGTAGGCCCGCTCCCCATCGCAGTGCTCAGCGCTGGGATCGTGATCATCGCGTCCGGCTACCTCCTGATCCTGAGCGCCGCGCAATACGGAAACCCGAGCTGCTCCTGACCGCTCGGCCGATAGCCCCAGGCGCCCCTATGGACCACCGGCGTAACCCCATCAACGACTCCGCCGTCCAGCTATCCTTGGTCAAAGGCTAGGGGGTTCAGGTGGCCGAGCGGGATTCTCTTGCCGAAACCATCAGGCGCCGTATCGATTACGGCCCACAAGGCGCGATCGGATATCTCGATGTAGGCACCGTCGTCGACGGGCTTCGATACGCCGAGATCCTTCGGAGCGAGGGCGGCACAACTGAGGAGTGGGGGCTGCTCGGTACTCTGCACTGGCAGCGGTTCCAGCATCCCGACGGTGGGCTTCAGCACGATCTCGTCAACGCGATTTGGGCGTTCGCCCACTGTTTCGTATGGGGCGCAGTCGATCTGCCCGAGCAACTGCTTCCGATCCTGGCCGATCAGGTCGAGGGTGAGGCACTCGCGTTCCTCGAGTCGGTCATCGGGTCGGCCGCTGATTCCTCCGATTTCACTGAGGCGGTCGAACTTTGGGAACGCATCCTGAGTGCGACGCCGATCGATCACCCAAACCGAGCTGCGCGGCTGAACAGCATGGGTGGCCTGATGCTGACACGATCAAAGCGGACCGGATCCGAGGAAGACTTCCTTCGTGCGCGCACGCTGTTCGAGGAGGCGATCTCGACACTCTCCCCGGACGATCCGCAGCGCGCCTTCATCCGCAACAACCTCGGCGTGGCACTCCACGACAAATTCGAGCTAACTGGATCGCCGGCCGATCTGGAGCTCGCCATCGAATCCCTGCACGAGGCCGAGACAGTCCTCCCGCTCGACGATCCGTATCGCGCCAGGGTCGTTCCCAACCTGGTGGACGCGCTCGACGCACGGTTCGTCCTGCTCGGCGACGAACGAGATCTGGACGCGGCTATCGAGTTCCGGCGGGAGCGGATCGATCGAACAGATCCTGGTGATCCGGACCGATACCGTCAGTTGGGGAATCTGGGTGCCGCGCTGAATCGCCGGTCCATGATCTCCGGGAGCAGCGCCGACCTCGATGAAGCGATCGACCTGCTGAGTACCGTGATGGCGAATTCCGCCCCGAACCCCCGTGCCGCGGGCAGAAGCGCCCTGCTCAACGATCTCGGGGCCGCGCTCGCGACGCGTGCTAGCCGGATCGACGCTCCAGGAGATCTCGATAGGGCCATCGCACTGTTCGACGAGGCCGCCGCGAGCGCCGACTCCGGACAGTTCCAGACTCTCTGCAATATAGGTGAAGCGCGGACCGATCGCTTTCTGAACCGCGGCGAGATCGATGACATCGACACCGCGGTGCGAGCCTTTCGAGACGCCTTCGCGCTGGACCCGGATCCGTTGTCGCACGCGAGCATTGGTTTGTCCATCGCGCTCTGGCACCGTTACGAACGCCTGGGCGCACTGGACGACCTGAACGCCAGCATCGATCTGCTCGATTCTCGGCTCGACAGCCTCCCCGACGACAACTTCCCACCGGTCGAGGAGCTGGCCAATCTGGGCACGATCCTCACAGCGCGGTTCGAGCACTTGGGCACAGTCCCCGACCTCGATCGTGCGATTCGAATCCACCGACAAGCCGAAACCCTTGCACCCATTGGCCATCCCGCGCGACCGAATGTTCTCAACAGCCTCGGAACAGCTCTCAGAGTGCGGCATCGACGGTTGGCTGTCCGATCCGACCTGGACGAAGCGATTCGATATCTCGTCGAGGCGGTGACCCTTGACACCGGATTCTTGAAGGGACAGATACTGCACAATCTCGCCACGGCACTCGTGTCGCGGTTCACGGTCACAGGCGAGATCGCCGACCTCGACGACTCGATCCGCGGCTATCGGGAAGCTCTGCATTCGGTCGCCGACCGGGACAGACCTGGGATTCTGAGCAGTCTGGGACAAGCCCTCGGCGACCGGTTCAAGCACCTGGGCAATCCCGAGGATTTGGATGCGGCGCTGGCCGCTGGCGCCGACGCCTTGGCCGAAGTGCCCGAAGACCATCCGGAACGATCACGCTTCCTCAACCATCTGGGAAATCTCTTCGAGATCCGATTCGAACGACTGCGCGATCTGGCCGATGCGGATGCCGCGATCCTTCGGCACCGGGAGGCGGTCGCCACCACACCCGACGATCATTTCGAGCGCGCGGGATATCTATTGAGCCTCGGGAATGTGCTCCTGAAGCGATATCAAGTGACACACAATCGCGCCGACCTGGACGCCGCTGTGCGTACCGCGCGCGAGGCTGTCGACCTGGTGCCCGAGGACAGCGCCGAGCGCGCAGCTGTACTGAATCTGCTGTGCAGCACCCTGACCAAACAATTCCAGGAGTCGCACCACCGTAAGGACATCGACGAAGCGGTCACCGCCGCCAGCACCGCAGTGGACTGCACTCCACTCGGCCACTACAACCTCACCGCAGAACTCAATACCTATGCCACTGCTCTTCACGCCCGGTTCCAGCAATTCGGTAATCCCGACGACGCTGCGGCTGCGATGACCGCACTCGAGCGGGCCGTCGCGGAACCCTCCGCGGGTACTTGGGTGCGTATTCAGGTGGCCCACACTGGAGCCGATCTCCTTGCTGTGCACGAACCCGCCCGCGCCGCAGAACTTTTGGCCACCGCGGTAAGTCTCCTGACTGACGTCGCACCGCGTCGATTGAAGCGCGCCCATCAGCAACAGCAGATGGCGGAATTCACCTTCGTGGCCTCGGATGCGGCCGCGCTGCTGCTCGCCGACACCTCCCGTCCCGCCCACGAAAGGGCCAGCCGAGCCCTGGAGACGCTGGAGGCCGGCCGGGGTGTACTACTCAGCCAGACCCTCGAGACGCGCAGCGACATCACCGAACTGCGCGCGGCACACCCAACTTTGGCTGCCCGGTTCGAGGAGATGCGGGACGCGCTGGACACACCCGCCGACCCGACCGCGCCCGCGGAGTACCGCGAGTCGCTAGCGTCCGATTTCGCTCTGCTGCTCAACCAGATTCGCGGACTACCACGCTTCGGCTCGTTCGGGCTTCCTCCGACTGCTGCGCAACTGATCCGCGAGGCAGATCACGGCTCGGTAGTGAC
The DNA here is from genome assembly GCF_057708605.1 of Nocardia sp. bgisy118. Classification (NCBI taxonomy): domain Bacteria; kingdom Bacillati; phylum Actinomycetota; class Actinomycetes; order Mycobacteriales; family Nocardiaceae; genus Nocardia; species Nocardia sp. bgisy118. The sequence goes on from NZ_JBYISM010000011.1 coordinate 123,412, forward strand.
GATCAATGTGAGCAGATACCGCAGCGACGCCATACTGCTGACCGGTCACGGTATTCACTCACTCGAATTGCCCGCTCTCACACTGGAGGCGGTCTTCGAGCAGGTACGCGCCTTCCATACGGCTCTGGCTGATTCGCTGGGGGCCGAGTCGTCGATCACGGTCCGGCGCACTGCAGAAGCACGGCTACACGAGGTGCTCGCATGGCTGTGGGATGTCGCCGCCGAGCCGATCATGAATGCGCTGGATCTGACGTCCGCCGGCGAACCGCTTCCCCGTCTCTGGTGGGCACTGAGCGGGCTGCTCGGTCTCCTACCCATGCACGCTGCAGGACATCATGGCGAAGGTGACAATCGCACGGTCCTGGATCGGGCTGTCTCGTCCTACATTCCGACGATTCGCGCGCTCGGCTACGCCCGCCGGATGGTGAAACCTGGCACGAACTCCGACCAGTCACTGATCGTGGCCATGCCGAGCACGCCAGGCACCCTCGACGGCGATCTCCCCTCGGCGCTCGACGAGGCAGCCAAGATAGAGCAGTTGCTACCGCTGCCGATCACCCTGTTCGAATCGAACGAGCCCGCCGATCACCAGGATCGGACCCCGACGGTATCGACAGTCCTGCAGCACTTGACGGACTCTGCATACACCCACTTCATCTGCCACGGCTTCAGCAGCCCCGACGATCCGTCACAGAGCGGCCTGCTGCTCCACGACCACCAAGAGCAGCTGCTCACAGTCGGCAGCCTGGCGGGAACCAGACTCGCCAAGGCCCGGCTGGCCTATCTGTCCGCATGCGACACCGCGCTCAACAGCAATCTGAAGCTCCTCGACGAATCGATACATTTGGCCTGCGCCTTCCAACTCGCCGGATTCCCCCATGTCATCGGGGCATTCTGGGCGATCTCGGACGAGTACTCCGTGGCGGTGGCCGAATCCTTCTACCGCGCCTTGTCCACTGGTGAGGCCGGTCGATTGAATGCTGATCACGCCGCCAGGGCGCTACATCGAGTTGTACGCACCGCCCGTGATCGTTCACCGATGGCTGCCTCGAAGTGGGCCGCATACCTCCACACCGGCGCATGAGCTGTAACTGATACTGCGCGAGCGCGATTCGCGCAGCGCAAGCCAGACCGGTCGACGATACTGGTGCCATCGGATCGGGCGAATCGGAGGGCCGGTGGGGGTCGACATCAGAGTCAAGATCTCGGCCTTCTGCCTTCAACTGGCGGACCCGAGTTTGGAGTCACTGGCGCGTGACGCCGGTCAGTTGGAGATATACACGCGTGCGCGCACAGCCTTGGAATCCGGCACCATCGAGCCGACGCTCGAAGCCGATCTCGATGCTCTGCAAGCGATCGTGCTCGCAGCCACCGGACACGGCCTGTACCCAACCACGCAGCGTGGCTTCGGCTTCCTGCCTGGTGCCGCCCGTGGCCACTCGGCGCAGATATGGGTCTGTCCTCGTGCTGCCTGCGCCGGACGCGGACGAGTTCGCCCCGGCCAACACACTCCCACCTGCAATGCCAGCGGAGAGCCCTTGCAGCCGGAACAACTTGCGCCATGAACGGATTCCTCACCGAGGTGGCCAAACGACTGGCCGAGCGATGGGCTGTTCTCCTGGCCTTCCCCGGGCTCCTCTACCTGGCCACCGTCGCGATCGCGTACACGCTGGGTTGGGGGCACGCGCTGGATATGCGCCGATTGAATGATCAGATCGTCAGGTGGGCACAGGATCCCACCCTACGGTCGGTCGGCGGAAGCATCCTCATCATCGTCGCTACTCTGCTCGGCTCTGTCGCCCTCGGGCTTGCCGCGGCGACGCTGGGACGCGCGGTCTCCTTCGTCTGGACCATGCCGGGGCAACGCCCGCCAGCAGTGTGGCTGACCAGATGGCGACGAAATCGGTCCCAACAGGCCAAACGAGATGCCGACGAGCCATTCTCCAACGCCGACCAGATCCGCGCCGCCATCAGCCGAGCCGATCGCATCAGCCCCTTCGAAGCCGACCGGCCGACCTGGATCGGCGACCGGCTGCTGGCCAGTCGCCTCCGCATCGACCGCGTCTACGGCCTCGATCTCGACGCGATCTGGCCGAGGCTCTGGCTGATCGTCCCCGAAACGACCCGAACCGAACTGAACGGAGCACGCGACGCCTACACAGCATCTGCCCGTCTCATGGGTTGGGCGTTGCTCTACGCGGTGTTGACGTTCCGATGGTGGCCCGCGGCCCCACTGGCCCTGATCATTTCGATCACCGCCCAGGTGCGCGCTCGCGAGGCAACCGCGATGCTGGCCGATCTGCTCGAGTCCACAGTCGACCTGCACGCCCGCGAACTAACTACCCAACTCGGCTTCCCCGACCCCGGCGGGCCAGTGACCACAGACGAGGGCCGAACAATCACATTCCACACTCGAAAATCTCGGTGGGACCCTAATTCACCTGTGTCAGAGTAATCTTCGTATCGGCTCCGTCGCCGGGCAGTCCTCAAGCAGGTAACGATCTTGCCCACGGAGACCTCGATCATCGCGATGATCGAGGCGATGAAAGGGCTGTGCGGTCCGAAGATCAAGAAGTGGTTCGGGAAGCCTGCCAAACCAACGACGACCAGGGCCGCCGCACGGATCATCCGGTGGGTGCGCAGGTCGCGGTGTCCTTTTATCTACGCGCGGTGACGCGCTGCGCCGAGGACCTGGTGGACTTCGACCAATTCATGGCCGACTTCGCCGTGCCGACGGAGGTCGGCCAGGACCTGACACTACTCAGCGTCGAGTATCTCCGTGGCGACACCAGCTTCGACGACGAGATCGCCGAGTTTCTCGACGTTGTGGATGCGCGACTCTAACCAGGGCTGGTGTCGTGGCGTAGTACGACCCGGTATTCCCAGGCATCCCATAGCGGGTGAGTCGCTGAATGTCGTTGATCGATCAGGATTTCCTGGCCGTCGATTTTCCATGCGCTCGGCGGCGAGGCCGGTGCCTTCGAGCAACAGCAGAAGATCCGCGGGGGTGTAGCAACGTCCGAACTGGTCCAGCGCCCGCTGGTCCGACTCCCGCATCTGCGGACGGCCCCACCAACCCGACGCGGTGTCGAAGAAGGTCTTCACCCACTCCACGGGCGACCTCCGACACGTTCGGACACCAGCTGCGGGCGCCAGGAGAATACGGACACAAACCGAGATTCTGTGCTGAATTCGATAACAGCGCTGGCGAATTTCGATGTCGTATGAGCTGGCTGGTGAGTGCGTGGAACCTCGCCCGGCCATCGGCAACGGTGCCGTGCCACCCGAACCGGTCTCGCCCGGTACCTACTCCTGTGCCGGGTTCAGGTGTCGTGTCCGGCGCTGTTCGGCACGGTGGGCGAGCGCGTTGACGATGCGTTGCCAGGCCGGTGAGGCCTCGGAGATCCTGGAAGAGATCAGCTTTCGGGTCGTCGGCAGGCCGGTGTGTTGTTCGTGTTCGATCTCCCAGGCGTCGAGGTCGTCGATGAGCTGGTTCAGGCGGGGATCGTGCGGGTCCCAGTCGACGGAGTGATCGACCGCGAGATACAGGCGCGTCGTCTCGGGGTCGTCGAAGTCGGCGTTCTTGTCGCGGATCCGCTGGGGCATCGAGTTCGGATCGAGTGCTTGCCGCAGGATCCAGGAGTCGCGCTCGAGTCGTACCCGCTGTTCGCTGATCCCGAGACCGCGCATGCGGTTCAGGATGGCGACCACCTCGGGCGGCAGGACAAGCCCTTCGCCGCTTGCCAATTCGGCGATCCGGCCGCGGTATTCGGTGAGCTGGTCGATCTTGCGCTGCAATTCGGCGTCGATATCGGTGATGGCCGTGGCGAATTCGGTGGGCTGCGCGTGCAGCAGCGCGTCGATTCGGGCCAGCGGAACACCGGCGTCGGCGAGGGTTCTGATCCGGATGAGATCCACCGCCGCTTGGGCGCTGTAGCGGCGGTAGCCAGAGGCATCGCGCTCGGGCTCGGGCAACAGGCCGACGTGGTGGTAGTGGCGAACGGTGCGCACTGTCACGCCTGCGGTCGCGGCGAGTTGGCCGATCGTGAGCACCGTCCTCCTCGGGTCTACGCCGAACATGATCGCGTCGAGTCTAGGGGCCGGCAGTGTGGGTGAGCTCAGCGGCGAGTCGCCCGGTCGACGACGTCACGGATCGCCTGGACCACGGCATCGGGGCGGTCGAAGCAGAGCCGATGGTGCACGGTGTCGGAGAGAATGCGTTGTTCCCCGTGCGAGACCGCGCTCACCAGCGCCGCGTCCATTCGCCTCCTGCCGTCATGCATCAACTGCTGCGACTCCGCCTGCTGGGCGGGGTCGGTGCCCAGCACGCTGAGAGCGATCACCGGGACATCGGGAAGGTTCGGCCCCGCCCGCAGCTCGGTGGCCAGTCCGGTCACATTGCTGCGCTCGGCGATGCCGACCCGGATCCATTCGTCACTTTCCTTGGCATCGATCAGCGAGTGCCGGATGTGCTCCGGGTAATCCGCGAGCAACTCGGCGCGCATTTCGCGCAGGGCCGGGCGCAGCTGTTCGAGTTGTTCCAGATCAGGCCCCATCTGCTCGGCCGCGGCCAGCTGCATCGCGGGCGGCATGAAGTCGTCCCAGTCGCGGTGCAGGCCGTCCAACCAGACCAGTCCGGCCACGTCCCGCGGGTACAGCTGCGCGAACCGATGCGCGTAGAAGCCGCCGAGAGAGTGTGGCGCGAGAACGTATGGGGCGGGGATGTGCTGGGCGCGCAGCAGCTCGCGCAGTTCCGTGGCGACCGCGGCGGCAGTCCGCGGCAACGGGAGGGGGTCGCTGTAGCCGGTGCCGCCGCGGTCGTACACCACCGCGGTCGTGAATTGCGAAACCTGTTGCTGGACACCGAGATAGTCCAGACCGACCGCGCTCGCGCCCGGCAGGAACACGACGGCAGGTCCGCCGCTGCCCAACCGATGCACGAACATGCGGCGGCCTTCGACTTCCTGGAACCCACCGACCGGCGGAGCGAGCCGAGCCGAGGGAGTGCTGTTGTTCGTCATGCGACAAGCCTCCAACCCTGACGCACGGTCAAGGTCAACCCTCGCCCAACCAGGTCTACACCGCGAACGCGGGTGCCGCGACATGCCTGTCCGGTGGACAGTAGGTACGCCATGCTTCGGCCGGACGATCGACCGTGGCGCCGACCCAGGCCTTCGACGACGCCGAGGCGGAGGAGCTCTGGCGCTTGCGGATCCGGGAGGGAGTCCTCCTCGCCGACACCCCACTGCTTGCCGTGCAACTCGCCTTCGAGGCAGGCAGCCGACTCGTCGACGTAGCATTCCGCCGCGCCCGCACCGGCGACGAGACCACCATCGCGGAAGCGAGTCGCCTCGTCACCGCGTACCTCGCGACCCACTCGGAAGACGGCAAGGCAGACGCCTGACCTCGTTGCGGGCCAGATCGGCAGTGTGGAACCGTCGGAGTGCGGCCGTCAAGCCGGACAGTCCGGCGCCCACGACGACCGCGTCCACGCTCTCGGGGTTGCCTGCCACGACCATCTCCGTCCTCGAGTCGATCCGCTGGGAATCCGCCTCGCCCTCGTTGCGTGAATTCGAACTCAAATCGAAATCGCAATTGAGATCTACGTCACACTGGCGCGGCGCGCTATAAACACTGACCCGCCAAAAATAGGTATGCCCCGGGCCGATCGACCGTCGCGAAAACACCCCCGCGCAGAAGACGCTGGAGAAACCGTCAGCACCATTTCGCGGAGGTCGCCATGTACTCACCTGATCCGGAGAACACCGGCAGCGTCGGCGACGCCAACGGACCGCGCGTGGCGGACACATTGATGATCCGCCGGTGTACGCGCTGCGAGAAGCTGTTCGCGCCGCTGACCGCCGACTGCTCGTTCTGCGCGGCCGACAGTCTCGAGTGGGTGCCATCGTCGGGCGCCGGGTCGATCGTGTCCTGGCGCGTGGTGGAACGCGCCGCCACCGGAGTGCCTGGCGGACTGATGCCGCTGACGATCGCCATAGTCGAACTCGAAGAGGGGCCGTGGGTCTACACCTCCATCGAGGGAGAAGTCCCGGCGCTCGCGAGTCGCCCGGTGCGTGTGCAATTCCAGCCGTGCCCCTGGGAGGACAGGTTCCCGGTCTTCACCGTCGATGCCGATTCCCGAAGCTCCGGGGACCAACGCAGGTCCCATGACCGCATCGGCGCCCGATCGGAGAAGCATGCGCTCGCCTGACCAACCGCACGCAAAGGTTGGCCATAACGCCTCATGGGTTCGCACCGCGTTGCACCAATGCCACACTCTCGAGACCGGCAAGTCGTTCGATCCGCATTCGAAGTCGGTAGTCGTTTTCGCGATCCGATGGGCCCCGTTCGGCGGCGCCACCACCGAGGAAGTGTTCTTGAATTTCGGCGTCAGCCGTCAGCGGTTCCTGCACATGGTGAGCGATGCGCTCAGCCCGCGACGGTCGGACAATCAAAGGAACCGTCAGCTGAAGAAGTATCTACTGCAATCGCTGAACCTGGCGTGGGGCGCCAATCCCATCCTTCCGCCGCCGTCGCGTATCACCACATAGCGACCCGGAAGGACGGCCCGAGCGAGACCGCAGCCGATTCGCGGCGAGCAGGTTCGCCGCTCAACCACATGTGGTGGCGAATCGGCGTCCCGGTAGTCGTTCGAACAGCCGCGAGCTCGAGTGGGGGACGCACAGTTGCCCCGCAGATCCCGGGAATCTGCGGGGCAACCGGTGCGATGTCAGGCCAGGTCGAACCGGTCCAGGTTCATGACCTTGTCCCACGCGGCGACGAAGTCGCGCACGAACTTCGCTTTCGCGTCGTCGGTGGCGTACACCTCGGCCAGCGAGCGCAGTACCGAGTTCGACCCGAAGAGCAGGTCGACGCGACTGCCGGTCCACTTGGTCTGGCCGGTGGCGGTGTCCTTGCCGACGTACGTGCCGTCGTCGGCGGGGCTCGGCTCCCAGCTCACGCCCATGTCCAGCAGGTTCACGAAGAAGTCGTTGGTCAGCGACTCCGGTGCGTCGGTGAAGACTCCCAGCGGGGACTGCTGGTAGTTGGCATCGAGGACGCGCAGGCCGCCGACCAGGACCGTCATCTCCGGGGCGGTCAGCGTCAGCAGGTTCGCCTTGTCGACCAGCAGGTACTCCGCAGGAAGCTGCGGCGCCTTGCCGAGGTAGTTGCGGAACCCGTCGGCCTTCGGCTCGAGCGCGGCGAAAGACTCGGTGTCGGTCCACTCCTGGGTCGCGTCGGTGCGGCCCGGGGTGAACGGCACCTCGATCTCGACACCGGCGTTCGCGGCGGCCCGCTCGACCGCCGCGACACCGCCGAGCACGACCAGATCGGCGAAGGACACCTTCTTGGTTCCGGTCTGCGCCGAATTGAACTGCTCCTGGACGCTCTCCAGCGCGCGGATGACCCGGATCAGCTCGTCGGGCTCGTTGACCTCCCAGCCGAGCTGCGGCTGCAGACGGATGCGGCCGCCGTTGGCGCCGCCGCGCTTGTCGCTGCCGCGGAACGAGGAGGCCGCGGCCCACGCGGTCTTGACCAGCTGCGCGATCGGCACGCCCGTGGCCAGGATCCGGCTCTTGAGGTCGGTGATGTCGGCGGCGTCGACGAGGTCGTGATCGACGGCCGGGATCGGGTCCTGCCACAGCAGTTGCTCGGCGGGTACCTCGGGACCGAGGTAGCGGGCCACCGGGCCCATGTCGCGGTGGGTCAGCTTGAACCAGGCGCGGGCGAAGGCATCGGCGAACTCGGCCGGGTTGTCCTTGAACCGGCGCGAGATGACCTCGAATTCGGGGTCGAAGCGCAGCGACAGGTCAGTGGTGAGCATGGTGGGCAGACGCTTCTTCGACGAGTCGAAGGCGTCGGGGATGATCGCCTCGGCGTCCTTGGCGACCCACTGGTGCGCGCCCGCGGGGCTCTTGGTGAGCTCCCACTCGTAGCCGAAGAGGATCTCGAAGAAGTCGTTGGTCCACTGGGTCGGCTTGGTGGTCCAGGTGACCTCGAGGCCGCTGGTGATCGCGTCGGCGCCCTTACCGGAGCCGAAGGAGCTCTTCCAGCCCAGGCCCTGCTGTTCGATCGTGCCGGCTTCGGGCTCCGCGCCGACCAGGCTCGCGTCGCCCGCGCCGTGGGCCTTGCCGAAGGTGTGGCCGCCCGCGATGAGCGCGACGGTCTCCTCGTGGTTCATCGCCATCCGGCCGAAGGTGTCCTTGATGTCGACCGCGGCCTTGATGGGGTCCGGCTCGCCGTTGGGGCCTTCGGGATTGACGTAGATCAGGCCCATCTGGACCGCACCGAGGGGCTGCTCGAGCTCACGCGCGCCGCTGTATCGCTGGTTGCCACCGAGCCATTCGGCTTCCGGGCCCCAGTACACATCTTCCTCGGGCGCCCACACGTCCTCGCGGCCGCCCGCGAAGCCGAAGGTCTCGAATCCCATCGACTCGAGGGCGACATTGCCTGTCAGGATGAACAGGTCGGCCCAGGAGATGGCCTGGCCGTACTTCTTCTTGACCGGCCACAGCAGGCGGCGGGCCTTGTCGAGGTTGCCGTTGTCGGGCCAGCTGTTGAGCGGAGCGAAGCGCTGCTGTCCGCTGCCCGCGCCGCCGCGGCCGTCGTGGATGCGGTAGGTGCCCGCGCTGTGCCAGGCCATGCGGATCATCAAAGGGCCGTAGTTGCCGAAATCGGCGGGCCACCAGTCCTGCGACGAGGTCAGGAGGTCGGCGATATCGCTCTTGACCGCCGCCAGATCCAGTGCGGAGAAGGCGGCCTTGTAGTCGAAGCCCGAGTCGAGCGGGTTGCCTTCCACGGTGTTCTGCGCCAGCACCTTCAGGTTGAGCTGGTTGGGCCACCACTCGTGGTTTCCGCCGCCTTGCAGCGGGTGCCGCAGACGTCCGGTGACGGGGCAGCCGCTTGCGGTGGGTTCGGTGTTGGCCTCACCGATGGGCGGGTGTTCTACAGACATGCCGGTCCTTTCGGGGATATGGGGTGAGCAGGCTGTACTCGTTCAGGCGGTACGGCCATCGGCCGTCGAACATGCGGGGCAGCGGCCCCAGTAGATGACCTCTGCCTCGTCCAGGACGAAGCCGTGGGCGTCGGACGCGTCGAGGCAGGGCGCCTCGCCGATCGCGCAGTCGACGTCGACGACCACTCCGCAACCGCGACAGACCAGGTGGTGGTGGTTGTCGCCGACCCGGGTCTCGTACCGGGCGACCGAACCCATCGGCTGGATGCGCCGCAGCAGATCCGCTGCGGTCAGCGCCCGCAGGACGTCGTAGACGGCCTGATGCGAAACGGCACCGACGTTTTCGCGCACCCGGAGGAGAATCGAGTCCGTGTCCGAGTGCGGATGGTCGTGCACCACTCGCAGCACCGCGAGGCGCTGCATGGTGACCCGAAGCGAGGCGTCGCGCAGCATGCGCTCGAAGTCAGGTTTTCTGGACACATTCAAAAACTTTACACACTCAAGATATGACAGTGTTTCGAACGAGCGAAATGTGACCTGCGCCACAGAATTCGACCAAGTCGCAACGAGTGAACGTTCGAAGATGCGGCTGGGCGCGCGGCCTTCCTCCGCGGGCCCGGCCGATCCCTGTTACTCACCCCAAGAGCGTCGTCACCCGAGACCGAAGGGCTGACCCCACAGCGTCACCCAGCTGGTGACGCTCTCGGTCACGATCTCGACGCTGACGAAAGCACGCGCCTGCGCGTAACCACCACAACCGGTCAGGCCGATCGTCTGATCCGCCCAGGACACCGACCCGTTTCCGCCGGAGAACACGTTGTAGACCTTGCGATCTTCGGCGCCGAAGTCGTCGGCCTTCTCTCGGTCGAGGATGTAGAACGACTTCGCCTGCCCCGGGCCGAGCGAAAAGCTCACCGCTCGCGCTCGCGCCGACGCTCGCGTTGCCCTCCCAATCGGAGGCGCCTTCCACGCCACCGCCTGCGCCGCCACCGGCGATATCGACCTGACAACCCACGACGTACCCGGGAACGATGAGACCACCGGCTTCCGCGCCGGTGCCTGTGAGCTCGACCTGGGCGGTGGCCGACACCCAAGCATTGCGGTGCACGGGAGTGGAACCCAGGGAAGGATTGATATCGGCCGACTCACCGACGAGCCGCACCGTCACCACGGTGCCGTCGGAAAGCGTCTTCACCACTTCCCACCGGGCAGCGGAACGAAAGTATCGGCCTCGGCCGTGCTGGTGGCGAACAGGCTGAGCGCGAGACTTGCAGCCGCGCCGAAACTTACCCGCGCAACTGAAAGACCTGATCATCCGCGGCGGCTACAACGTCTACGCCGGCGAGGTGGAGGAGGTTCTGTACGAGCACCCCGATATCGTCGAGGCCGCCGTCGTCGGCGTTCCCGATGATCACTACGGCGAAGAGGTCGCCGCACTCGTCGCCGTGCGGCCCGGGACCGTGGTCACCGTGGACGAGATCTCCGCATGGAGCAGGGCGCGGTTGTCCGCATACAAGATTCCGCGCATCATCCGGTTCGTCGACGAGCTCCCGAAAGGCCCCACCGGCAAGATCCTCGAGCGCGGTATCGACCGAGATGCTCTGCGCAACGCACCCGCATGACAAAGGACCTCGAGACACAACTCGGTGGCCGCTGAACCCCCGACCAGACTGGTCGGCAACAACCGATCGGCATCGTGTCCGATGCCGATCGGTTGCGCAGGCTGCTGATCATCTCAGGCTATATCGGAGGCATCTGCGTTGTCTTACAGCGCCTTTCGAAGGCTCACAGCGCCTTCAAGATGTCCTCGACCCGGTCCTTCGCATCGCCGAAGATCATCGCGGAGTTCTCCCGGAAGAACAGCGGATTCTGAACACCGGCGTAACCTGCGGCCATCGATCGCTTGAACACGACGACATTGTCGGCCTTCCAGACCGTGAGGACGGGCATACCGGCGATCGGGCTCTGCGGGTCCTCCGACGCGGCCGGGTTGACGGTGTCGTTGGCCCCGATGACCAGCACGACATCGGTCTCGTCGAAGTCGTCGTTGATCTCGTCCATCTCCAGGACGATCTCGTAAGGCACCTTCGCCTCGGCCAGCAGTACGTTCATGTGGCCAGGAAGACGGCCCGCGACGGGATGCACACCGAAACGCACGTTCACGTCGCGCTCGCGCAGCTTGCGGGTGAGTTCGGCGACGCCGTACTGGGCTTGGGCAACCGCCATACCGTAGCCGGGGGTGATGACCACGGAGCCGGCCTCGGCAAGCAGTTTCGCGACACCCCCTGCGGTGATCTCACGGTGCTCGCCGTAGTCGGTGTCGCCTGCCGGGCCTGCCGCGATGCCGAAGCCGCCTGCGATCACCGAGAGGAAGGACCGGTTCATCGCCTTGCACATGATGTAGGACAGGTAGGCACCCGACGAGCCGACCAGGGCGCCGGTGATGATGAGCAGGTCGTTGCCGAGCAGAAAGCCGGACGCGGCGGCCGCCCAGCCGGAGTAGCTGTTCAACATCGACACCACGACCGGCATGTCGCCACCGCCGATCGAGGCGACCAGATGCCAGCCGAGCAGCAGTGCGAGCACGGTGATCGCGACGAGCGTCCACAGCTGTGGCTCGATGACGAACCACACGACAAGCGCGGCGAACAGCACCAGCGCACCGACATTCAGAATGTTCTTGCCCGGCAGCATCATCGGATTGGACTTCATTCGTGCCGAGAGCTTGAGATTCGCCACGATCGAGCCGGTGAACGTCACCGCGCCGATGAACACGCCGATCGCGACTTCGGCCGAGTGGATGCCCAGAAGCCCGTCGACGCGAAGGAGATCGGCATCGGCGCCCTGTGGATGGCGCTCGATGTGAAGGTAGCCGTTCCAGCCGACCAGGACCGCGGCCAGACCCACGAAGGAGTGCAGCAGGGCGATCAGTTCGGGCATCCCGGTCATCTCGACGATCCGGGCGCGCCACAGACCGATCACTGCGCCCAGCGCCGTGGCGCCGACCAGCAGAACCAGGCCCACCGGCTCGATATCTCGGCTGATCGCGAGCACAACGGTCGCTGTCAGTGCCACCGCCATGCCGACGATGCCGAAGGTGTTGCCTGCCTTGGCCGTCTCGTGTTTGGCCAATCCGGCCAGCGCCAGGATGAACAGCAACGCTGCGACGATATAGGCCGAGGTGGCAACGGTCTCAACGGAAATCATGGGGATCCATTCCGACTTCGTGGGCAGGCTCAGCTGCGGGAGAACATGGCGAGCATGCGGCGGGTCACCGCGAAGCCGCCGAAGACATTGATGCTTGCGAGCAAGATCGCCGCGCAGGACATCACCGTGATCCACCGATCGCCGTGCCCGATCTGGAGCAGCGCGCCGACCACGATGATTCCGGAGATCGCGTTGGTGACCGACATCAGCGGGGTGTGCAGCGCGTGGTGCACATGGCCGATCACGTAGTAGCCGATCACGATCGCCAAGGCGAATACGGTCAGATGTCCCTGCAGCGCTGCCGGGGAAATCGCGACCAAGCCGAACAGCGCCGCCGCAGCGACCAGAGCGATACCCAGTCGGCGGCCTGCCGACATCGGCTGCTTCGTCGGCGCCGCCTCGATCTGTGCGGTGGGCTCGGTGACGGCGGGCTTGGCGGAGACCGACACCGGCGGTGGCGGCCAGGTGATTTCACCGTCACGAACGACGGTGATGGACCGCTGGATCACGTCGTCGAAATCCAGGACGAGCTGCCCGTCTTTCGCCGGCGTCAGCAACGCGAGCAGATTCACCAGATTGGTGCCGTACAGCTGGGACGCCTGAGCGGGCAGTCGCCCGGCCAGGTCCGTGAACCCGATGATCGTGACGCCGTTGTCCGTCACGATCGCCTGGTCCTTGACGGTGCCTTCGACGTTGCCGCCGTTCTGTGCCGCCATGTCGACGATCACGCTGCCCGGCCGCATCGACGCGACCATGTCCGCGGTGATGATCCGCGGCGCTGGACGGCCCGGGATCAGCGCGGTGGTGATGATGATGTCCACGTCCGTGCACTGGTCGGCGTACAGCTGCGTCTCGCGGGCCTTGTAGTCGTCGCTCATTTCCTTGGCGTAGCCGGTGCTCGACACTTCCGCCTCTGCGGACTCGATCGAAAGGTACTCCCCGCCCAAGGATTTGACCTGGTCGGCGACCTCCGGCCGCGGGTCGGTCGCGCGGACCACCGCACCCAGGCTGCCTGCCGCGCCGATCGCCGCCAGGCCGGCCACACCTGCGCCGACCACGAGAACCTTGGCCGGCGGCACCTTCCCGGCGGCGGTGACCTGTCCGGTGAAGAACCGGCCGAAGGCGTGGGCAGCCTCCACGACCGCGCGGTAGCCCGCGATGTTGGCCATCGACGACAGGACGTCCATCGATTGCGCACGTGAGATCCGCGGCACAGCCTCCATCGCCAGTGCGGTGATCGGCCGCTTGCCGAGGTCTTCGACGAGCTCCGGATCGAGTGCGGCCGACAGGATGCCGATCACCGTGGCGCCACGGTTCATCTCGTCGAGCTGGTAGGTCGCGGGCGCATTGACACCGAGGACGATGTCGGCGCCGCGGGCGTTCCCGATGGAGGCCCCCGCCTCGACGTATGCGTCGTCGGAGAAGGACGCCGCTGCTCCGGCGCCGGCGTCGACGACTACGTCGTATCCGAGCCCGATCAGCCGAGCGACGGTCTCCGGCGTCGCAGACACGCGTGTTTCGCGCGGGCGAGCTTCCCGCAGAACACCGATGATCACCTTGTCAGCTCCCGTCGTGTGCAGGTGAAGAAAGAGAGTGCGGCCCCGGTACCGCGACCAGTTCGGCCAGGCGCGATCGGTGATCGCCACCGGTGCCGAAGGCGAGTTGGTCGGCTTTCGCTCGCTTGAGGTACAGATGCGCAGGGTGCTCCCAGGTCATCCCCATACCGCCGTGCAGCTGGATCGCCTCTTCAGCCGCGTGCACTGCCGCGTCGCTGCAGAACGCTTGCGCCACACTCGCGGCAACAGGTGCGTCGCTGTCTGCCGCGGCGAGCGTGGCGGCGGCGTATCGCGCGGCGGCGTTGGCGGACTCGACCTCCGTGTAGAGATCGGCGAGCCGGTGCTTGAGCGCTTGGAAGCCGCCGACGACGCGACCGAACTGGCGCCGCTCCTTCAGGTAGGCCACGGTCTCGTCGAGGCACCAACGGGCGATGCCGTATTGCTCGGAGGCGAGCAGGGCGGCGCCTGCCGCGAGACCCCGGCGGATCGCCGGTTCGCCGTCGGCGACGACCAACTCGCCACGGACGCCGTCCACTGTGACGTCGGCGAGCTGCCTGGTCATGTCGAGCGAGATCACCGGAGCGATGTCGGCTTCCTCGGCCGAGACCGCATAGACGGCAATGCCATGGGGGCCGGCGGCCGGAACCAGCAGGACATCGGCTTCCAACGCTCCGGCGACACTGGTGATGGTTCCGCTGAGCCGGCCGTCGGCCCCCAGAGCCACCGTGCGTAGCTTCCCGTGCGGAGCCGTGGAGAACGGGAGCACGAGCGCGGCGGTGCGCTCCCCTGCCGCGAGTCCGCCGAGCAGCGAGCTGTCGGTGCCGAGCAGGACGGTGGTGGCAACCACCGCGCTGGTCAGGAAGGGCACCGGCGCGACGAAGCGCCCGAGCTCTTCGAGGACGACCGCGGCCTCGCGGGCCGAAGCCCCCGCCCCACCGCGCTCCTCGGGCACGAGCAGACCGGCCAGACCGAGATCGACGGCGATCTGCTTCCACAGGCTGGCGACTGGCGACCGGTCGCCGTCGTAGAGCGCGGTCACCTCGGCCGAGTCGCAGTGGGAGTCGAGAACTGCACGGACAGCGTTGCGCAGGTCGTCCTCGATATCGGTGTAGAGCAGATCCAGGTCGGTCATCGGGCGACCTCCTTCCAGGGACGGTCCTTGTCCGTTCGAGGCTCGGGAGGCAGCCCGAGAACTCGCTCGGAGACGATGTTGCGCAGGATCTCGGAGGTACCGCCTTCGATGGAATTGCCCTTGGCACGCAGGTATCGGTAGCCGGCGTCACGGCCGTTGAAGTCGACCCGGCCCGGCCGCACGAGGGTCCACTCCGAGTAACGCAAACCGTCCTCGCCGAGAATCTCCAGTTCCAGTCCGGAGAGCTGCTGGGCGACCCGGGCGAAGGTGAGCTTCATCGCCGCGCCCTCCGGGCCGGCCTGCCCCCTGGCCAATTTCTGCCGCAGCCGCACGGCGGCGAGGCGACCGACCTCGGCATCGACCCACAGCCGCAGCAGCCGGTCGTGCAGCTCGGCGGTGCGCCGTTCGGGATGCGTACGCCAGGTCTGCGCGACCACACCGATGATCCCGGACTCGCGGGCGCTGGCTTTGCCGCCGATCGCGACCCGCTCGGTGTTGAGCGTCGCGTTGGCCACCTTCCACCCGTCGCCTTCTCCGCCGAGTCGCTGAGCGTCGGGGATGCGGACGTCGGTGAGGAACACCTCGTTGAATTCGGCCTCCCCGGTGATCTGGCGCAGTGGCCGCACCTCGACACCCGGATCGGTCATGTCGCACAGGAAGTACGTCATGCCACGGTGTTTGGGCACTCCCGCGTCGGTGCGGGCGAGCAGGATGGCGAACTGCGCCAGGTGCGCGCCGGAGGTCCAGACCTTCTGTCCGTTGACAACCCAGCCCTCGCCGTCGCGCACCGCGCGGGTGCTGACGTTGGCCAGATCGGAGCCGGCGCCAGGCTCACTGAAGAGCTGGCACCAGATCTCCTCGCCGGTCCACAGTGGCCGCAGGAAACGGCGCTTCTGTTCCGCTGTCCCGTAGGCGAGGATCGTCGGCGCTGCCATGCCGAGGCCGATGGAGTTGGCCATGGGGTTGTTGTCAGGCGCTCCCGCCTGCTCGAGCATCCTGTCCACCTCGAGCTGCCACGCATGGGGCAGATCGAGCCCACCGTGGCCTTCCGGGAAATACACCCAGGCCAGGCCGGCGTCGTAGCGAGCGCGGAGGAAATCCAGTCGCTCGGTCGTGGCGGGATCGTGGTCGGCGAGGAACTCTTCGACTCTGCGCCTCAGATCGTCGAGCGTCATCGCGCCTCCCGCTGCGTGCGCGAGGTTCTCGGTACCTCGGTACGGGCGTCGTAGGCAAAGTCCATCAGCGATGCTCCTTCAGTGCGGTGAGGCCGGTTTCGAGCAGGGGATGGATCGCGGAGCCGAGGCCGGCGAAGCCCTCGCCCACGGTCTGGTTGTGCAGATAGCGGTAGTGCACTCCCTCGAGGATCGCCGCGAGTTTGAATGCCGCGAGTCCGAGGTAGAACCCGAAGTCGGACATATCGCGGTCACTACCCGCGGAGTACCGGGCGATGATCTCGGCCTCGGTCAAGAAGCCGGGCGCAACGGAGGCATCCGCCACCGTCGCGCTGCTGTCGAGTTCGGCGGCCAGACGCCCGTAGACGAGCATCAACGCCAAGTCGGTCAGCGGGTCGCCGAGCGTGGCCATCTCCCAGTCGATGACTGCCGCGGGGCGGTCGTCGTCATCGGTCAGCACATTGTCCAGCCGGAAGTCGCCGTGCACGATGCCTGCGGCGGACTCCGGCGGGACAAGGGCGGCAAGACGCGAGTGGAGTTCGACAGCCGCGGGCAGGTCGCGCGTGTGAGACGCATCCAGTTGCTTCTTCCACCGGCCCACCTGACGCGCCAGGAAACCTTCCGGCCGACCGAAATCCGCCAGCCCGACCGCCGCCGGATCGACCGCGTGCAGTGCGGCAAGGGTGTCGACGAGACCGGTCGAGATCGCCCGGGTCCGTTCAGGTCCCAGCTCCGTCAGCTCGGTGGCGTAGCGGTACGGCCGGCCCTCGACTCGCTCCATCACGTAGAACGGTGCGCCGAGGACGTCCTCGTCACGGCACATCGCGTACATGGCGGGCACCGGGACGGCAGTCTGCTCGAGGGCCGCCATCACCCGGTACTCCCGCGCCATGTCATGGGCCGTTGCCAGCACATGCCCCAGCGGCGGACGACGGACGATCCACGTCGTGGCGCCGTCGGTCACCTCATAGGTCAGATTGCTCTTCCCTCCGGCGATCACTCGGCCGGTGAGCTCCGAGCCGACGCCGGGAACGGCCGCACGCAGCCATGGCGTGAAGCGCCCGAAGTCGAGCCCGGGGAGTTCCGTCGCGGTTCCCATCACGCCACCACGAACCAGACGCACACCAGCTTGTCGCCGCCCTCGCGCTCGAGTTCGGCGACGCCCTGGAAGACCCTCACGCCTTCGGCCCTCCCGCTATGTAGAGCACCTGTCCGGAGACGAATCCGGCGCCCTCGCTGACGAAGAACGACACGGCGTGCGCGATGTCGTCCGGCACGCCGGTCCGTGCCACCGGGATCTGAGCCGCCGCACCGGCTTTGAAGTCCTCGAACGGGATCCCGACACGTGCCGCGGTCGCGGCCGTCATCTCGGTCTCGATGAAGCCGGGCGCGATCGCGTTGGCGGTGACGCCGAACTTGCCGAGCTCCAAGGCCAGGGTCTTGGTGAAACCCTGCAGGCCGGCCTTCGCCGCCGCGTAGTTGGCCTGGCCGCGGTTGCCCAGTGCCGAGGTACTGGACAGGTTGACGATGCGGCCGAATCCGGCTTGGGTCATGTGCTTCTGGACTGCCCGGCTCATCAGGAACGAGCCGCGCAGATGCACGTTCATCACCGTGTCCCAGTCGTCGGCGGTCATCCGGAAGATCAGGTTGTCGCGGAGGACACCGGCGTTGTTGACCAGCACAGTGGGAGCGCCGAGTTCGGCGGCGACCCGGTCGACCGTGGTCTGCACGGCAGCCTCGTCCGACACATCGGCGCCGATCGCGATCGCCCGGCCTCCGGCGGCCTCGATCTCCTCGACCACTGGCTTGCCTGCGGCCTCGTCGAGGTCGACCACGGCGACGGCCAAGCCGTCCGCGGCCAGGCGGCGGGCGACCGCGGCGCCGATGCCCCGGGCCGCTCCGGTGACGATCGCGGTGGTGGTGGCGGTCACGGGGTTGCCGGTCACGACAGACGCTCCAGAACCATGGCCATCCCCTGACCGCCGCCGACACACATGGTCTCCAGCCCGAACTGCTTGTCGTGGAACCGCAGCGAGTTGATCAACGTGCTGGTGATCCGAGCGCCGGTCATCCCGAACGGATGACCCACCGCGATCGCGCCGCCGTTGATGTTGAGCTTGTCCTCGGGGATGCCGAGTTCACGGGCCGAGCCGATCACCTGCACCGCAAAGGCCTCGTTGATTTCCACCAGGTCGATGTCGTCGATGGTGAGGCCAGCTCGGCGGAGCGCTTGCTTGGACGCTTCGATCGGACCGAGGCCCATGATTTCGGGCGAGAGCCCGGAGACACCGGTGCTGACGATCCGGGCCAGCGGCGTGATTCCCAGCTGCGCGGCCTTGGTGTCGGACATGATCACCAGCGCGGCCGCGCCGTCGTTGAGTGCACAGCAGTTGCCCGCGGTGACGGTGCCGTCGGGGCGGAACACCGGCTTCAGCGCCGACACCGCCTCCAGCGTGACTCCCGCACGGGGACCGTCGTCCGCGCTGACAACCGTGCCGTCGGGCAACGTCACCGGCGTGATGTCGCGAGCCCAGAAGCCATCGGCGATCGCCTTCTCCGCCAGATTCTGCGACCGCACACCGAAGGCGTCCTGCTCCGCACGAGTGATGCCGGTGAGCTGCGCGACGTTCTCCGCGGTCTGCCCCATCGCGATGTACACGTCGGGCAGCAGTCCTTCGGCGCGCGGGTCGGCCCAGGTCGAACCACCGGCAGCGCGCTTCGCCGTGCGGGCCACGGCCTCGGCGAAGAGCGGATTCTCGGTATCCGGCAGACCATCGGCATTGCCCTTGGCGAAGCGGCTCACGGTCTCGACACCGGCCGAGATGAAGACGTCGCCCTCACCGGCCTTGATGGCGTGCAGCGCCATTCGGGTGCTCTGCAGGCTCGAGGAACAGTACCGGTTGACAGTCGTGCCGGGGACCCCGTCGAGACCGGCCAGCACCGCGACGACCCGGGCCATGTTGAAGCCCGACTCCCCGGCCGGCTGGCCGCAGCCGAGCACGAGGTCCTCGACTTCGGCGGGGTCGAGCGCGGGTACCTGAGCCAGCGCCGCGCGAACCATCTGGACAGTCAGGTCATCGGGACGCATCTCCTTGAGCGACCCCTTGCCTGCCCGGCCGATGGGAGAGCGAGCGGCGGCGACGATCACGGCTTCCGGCATCTAGACTCCTTAGATAAATAAGCGCTTGCTTAGCAGCAAGAGTGCAGGAGCCGGAGGCGACCGTCAATAGGAGGTTGCCGATGGACTGCGTTAGCCACCTCACACCACCTCCTCGGTGACATGCGGAATCGAGACGCGATAATGAGCCCGAAATGACCGATACGACCGAACCCCGCGGCGATGCGACTCGCGCTCGGCTACTGGATGCGGCCATCGCCGCGTTCGCCGAGAAGGGCTTCAACGGCACCACCACGCGCGACATCGCCGCAGCAGCGGGAATGAGCCCGGCCGCGGTGTATGTGCATCACAAGTCCAAGGAAGAGCTCCTGTACTTGATCTCGCGGTCAGGTCACGAGGAGACGCTGGACCTGGTGACGAAGGCGGTCGACTCGTCCAGCGACCCAACCACCGCGCTGCACAATGTGATTCACGACTTCGCCGTCCACCATGCCCGCGGACGCACCGGCGCCCGGATCGTGAACTACGAATTGGCGGCACTCACGCCCGAGCACCATGCCGAGATCCGCGGCATTCGCCAGCAGATCGACAAGGAGATTCGCGAGCTCGTCGAGCGCGGTGTCGCGGCAGGCGTC
The DNA here is from genome assembly GCF_057708605.1 of Nocardia sp. bgisy118. NCBI lineage: Bacteria > Bacillati > Actinomycetota > Actinomycetes > Mycobacteriales > Nocardiaceae > Nocardia > Nocardia sp. bgisy118. Next base: position 143,188 of record NZ_JBYISM010000011.1, read on the forward strand.
TTCGACACACCCGACCCGCGCATGGCCAGTGTCGCGCTGCTGTCGCTGGGGATCGACATCGCCCGCTGGTACCGCGACGGGGGCGACTGGAGCCCCGACGACATCGCCGACGGCTACGCCGACATGGCCCTGCGCATCGTCGGCGCGACAGACGCTGCGTCAGATCTTCGATGACCGCGACGATGCCGCGCTGGCTCGGCGGGGTCGTGTTCACCCCCGGCCTGATGGCCTTCACCGGCGACATCGGCGACACCGCAGCCCATTCCCATGCCGCCGTGCAAGTTTTGCTCGTCACCGCGGGCGAGGCGACCTTGGTCGACGCCGCCGGGCGCACCGCGGCCGCCGAGCTGGCGATCATCCCGCCAGGGGTGCGTCACGAAGTGCGCGCCGCCCCGGCCACCAAGGGTTTCATCGCCTACCTCGACTCCGGTAGCGGCGTCGGCCGCGCCGCCCTCGCTCGGCTCCGCGGCCTGCCTGCCGATCGCGTCACCAGCTGGATCACCGCGGCGAACCCGCGCACCACAGTGGTTGCGCCGCAGCAGAACTCGGCGATACGGCCGTCGCCCAGGTCCCCGCACCCGGTGGTGGCCGCGGCGCTGCGGGTGGCCGCGGCGTCCGCAGGCGGGCCACCGTCGTTGGGCGATCTCGCTGCCGCCGTGGCGATGTCGCCGAGTCGACTGTCGCATCTGTTCACCGAGCATGTGGGGCTGCCGTACGCGGCGTGGCGACGTTGGACTCGACTGCATCTCGCGGTCGGCACCGTGCGCGCGGGCGGGTCGCTGACCGAGGCCGCGCACGCCGCGGGTTTCACCGACAGCGCTCACTTGACCAAGACGTGCCGCGACCTGTTCGGCATCACCCCCACCGAAGCTCTGGTCGCGACCGGCTGGCGAGCTCCACCCGCCGCGCAGCTCAGCTGATTTCTACAAGCCTCCACCGGGATGCGGCGGCGAGGCTGAATCCATGTCCACAATCGCTCGACCCCTCATCCGCTACGGCTACGCACCGCTCCTGCTACTGGGCATCAACGGCGCCGGAATCGCCTTGGCCGCAAGCGGAGCCAACAAAGCCTGGCTGCTTGCTCTGCTGGTCACCGCTATCGCGTTGTCGTTCGCCGCCGAACGCCTGCTGCCGTATCGGAGCGTCTGGAACAGCTCCCACGGTGACGTCGGACGCGATACCGCGCATACCTTCGTCAACGAAACGCTCATCCTCGCCAGTGTCGCCGCCATCCCGGCCCTGGCCGCGCTCGTCCCCGGTGACGGGATCTGGCCTACCAGTTGGCCGTTCGCCGTTCAGGTGCTGATCGCGATACTGGTCGCCGACTTCGGGATCACTCTCACGCACTACGCCAGTCACAAGGTCGGGGTGTTGTGGCGGTTTCACGCGGTGCACCACAGCGTCACTCGTTTCTACGGTCTCAATGGCCTGATGAAACACCCTCTGCACCAAACCCTCGAGATGACCGCGGGCGTCACCCCGCTGTTGCTGGCCGGGATCCCGGTGCCGGTCGCGTCGGCGTTGTCCCTGGCGGTCGCGGTGCAGCTGCTGCTCCAGCACTCCAACGCCGACTACCGCGTCGGCCCGTTGAAATACGTCTTGGCGCTCAACGAAGGCCACCGCTTCCACCACTTGAAATGGGCGGGCATCGGCGACGTCAATTTCGGGTTGTTCACGCTCATCTGGGATCACCTGCTGCGCACCCACACCTACGACCCCTCCCGCCAATTCAGCAGCGCCGACCTCGGGATGGCCGCCAAACCCGACTATCCCGTCGGCTACCTGGCTCAGCTCGCCGAACCCTTCACTCGTCACGGCGCCTGCACGTCACCTCCGGCGACCCCACCGACGCCTCGGCGATCGACCGTGGCGAGGACACCGTCCAGCTGATCAGCTGAAAGCGACCTCGGATGCCGAGCCCCGTTCTCGGGCTCGGCTTTTCGCAGTCCTGGAAATCCTCATCCTGGCCGCACCCAGTCCGGGATCCATACGTCCTCGGTGGATGTCGTCCGGTACCCGGCCTGAAGGTACTCGAGGAAGTGCGCGAGGACGGGGTGCGGATTGTCCGCTCGCCAGATCACGGAGAGCGGATAGACCGGGGTCGGGTCGACGACGGGGATTCGGCGCAGGCCATAGCTTTCCGGCCAGAGGTATCGGGAGCCTTCGCCGACGAAGGTGGCGAGCTGGGCCGACTCGGCGATTTCGGCTAGGAGCGGTTCGACGCCGAAGCTCGGCCCGATCGTGTCGATGGTGAGCCCGAACGCCGTCGCCAGATCGTGGTAGTAGCCGACCGGCTCGGGGTCGGACATGCCGGGCATCCAGATGCGGTGATCGGTGAGCTCGGCCAAGGTCACGGTCTCGGCGTTCGCCAACGGATGTCGCGGGCCGACCAGCAGCTCGTGCCGGTCGTCGATCACTCGCGAGGACCGCAGTCCGTGCGGAAGGTCAAGGCCTCGTAGGGATCTGAAGGTGGCGTCGAGAGTGCCCGCATCGATCTCGGCCAGCGCCGATGCCGCATCGGCGTGGGTCAGGGTGACGACATCGAGCTCGATGTCGGGATGCTGCTGGTAGAAGGCGTAAAGAACGTTGGAGGGCGCGATCCTGCGGCCGACGACGTCGATCCGAAGAGCCCTTCGCCCCGGCGTCACGGCCGCTGTGACGCGTTCGGCAGCGCGGAGAAGCGCACGCGCATGAGACAGCACCGCTTGCCCGTCGACAGTGAGCCGCGCACCCCGGGCGGTCCGCGCGAAGAGCTGTACGCCGAGCTCCCGCTCCAGGCTCGCCACTCGCCTCGAGGCTCCCTGCTGGGTGATCCCCAGATCGTCGGCAGCGGCTTGGAACTGGCCGGTCTCGGCAACAGCGACGAAAGTACGAACCGCATCGAGATCCACGACGGGAGAACCTACTCCCACAACGACGAGTTGTGGCTCGCCGCTCGCTCTGTTGTTGGTGGCAGCGCCCATCGACCGGCTTCGATCTCCCTGGCAACAAAGCGTTGTCGCACGAGGTGTGAAGCGGAGCGAAGCGAGTGCCGTATATCGGGCGGAAGGCGAAACTGGGCGAGGCCTTCGGGTGGTTGTGGGCCGCCTACGCGGTCAGCGCCTACGGGACCGGGCTCGGGTTCGGAGCCTTCTCCGTCGTTGCCATCACGGTCCTGCACGCAGGCTCGGCGGAAGTGGCGGCCTTGTCGTCGGCCGGGCTCGCGATCGGGGCGCTGCTTGCGGTCCCGCTCGGGCCGTGGATGGAGTTTCGCGCCAAGCGGCCGATCATGATCGCCACGGATGTCATTCGATTCGCGGCGCTGGCATCCATACCACTCGCCTACTGGCTGGGCGTGTTGTCCTTCGCGCAGCTCTTGGTGGTCGCCATCGTCGCCGCGGCGGCGAAAATCGCGTTCGCGGCCGCCAGCGGCGCGTACCTCAGGACCATCGTTGCCGCCGACGGAATTCTGGTGGCCACCAGTCGTTTCGAGTCCACCACCTGGTCGGCCACGATCATCGGACCGCCCGTGGGCGGCGCGGCCATCGGGGTGCTGGGGCCGGTCACCACGCTCGTCATCGATGCGACGAGCTACCTCCTCTCGGCGCTCGGCATCACCGCGATCAGACAACCCGAGCAGCCCCCGAATCCGCGCAAGACCGCGACGCGCCGATGGAGCGACATCGTGGAGGGCTGGCGATACATCCTCGCCCACCGCACGTTGCGGGGATTCTTCTTCAACACGGTATCGGTCAACGGGCTGATCATGGCTACCGAGCCGCTGTTGTCGGTGCTGATGCTCTCCCACCTTCGGTTCCCGGTCTGGCAGTACGGTCTGGCATTCGCTGTTCCGTGTGTCGGTGGCCTGATCGGGTCACGACTCGCCCGCCATATCGCTTCCCGCTGTGGCGAACGGACGGTGTTGCGGGTCTTCGGCACGCTACGTGCCTGCTGGCCACTCGGGCTGGCGTTCATCCAGCCAGGCCTGACCGGGCTTGTGCTCGTGATGGTCACCGAGTTCGGGCTGATCCTCTGCGCGAGCATCTTCAACCCTGTCTTGGCCGCTCATCGGTTGAACAACACCGATACCGATCGCCACGCCCGGGTGCTGGCCGCATGGTCGATCACCACGAGCCTCGGCATCGCCGTGGTCACCGTGCTGTGGGGTCTGCTGGCGCAACTCACCGGGCCACGTCCAGCGATCGCTCTGGCGGGGGTTCTGCTCCTCGGCACGCCGTTCCTGCTGCCGCGGCAGTTCACCTTCACCCCGCCGGAACCGGCCGACCCCACTCCGCCGAGTGAACAGCCGGTCAGCGAGGGGGCGCGAGCATGACTCACGACGACCGGCCGGTGCCGGTGGCCATCACCTCCTCCGGGACGACCGCGTCGCGCCGGAGCGAGATACATAGAATGATCGGGTGACGACTTCTCGTCGCGATGGCGCAGTCGAGCTCGGTCACCCTCTTGTTCGGGTCGCCGCCCGGATGAACGAGCGGGTGACCGAAATCGGCGCGACCATCCGGCGCGAACTCGAGAAAGAAATAGCCGAGCTGCGCGACGACACGCATTCTCTGGGGCTGCTCGGCGCCAGCGTGGAAGCCAATGTCGAAACACTGGTGCATGCGCTGCGCCACGATATTCCGGTCGCGCGCGTCCAGGCGCCCACCGCCGCGATCGAGTACGCCAAACGCCTTGCCCAGCACGATGTTCCGGTCAACGCCTTGATTCGCTCCTACTGGGTCGGGCAGCGCCGGATGAGCGAACTGGTCTTCGCGGAGGTGCGCGCCGCCGACATCGCGGCGCAGCAGCGCCTCGACGTCCTGGAGACCATCACCACGACGCTGCTCGATTACATCGACGCGATCACCCTGCAGGTCGTCGCCGCCTACCAGGGTGAGCGGGAACAGTGGCTGGAGAGCCAGAACAGCCTCCGTGCTCTGGAGGTCCGCGAAGTGCTGACCGGGATGAGCGCCATCGATATCGACGCGGCGACCGTGTCGATCCGCTATCCGCTGCGCTGGCATCACCTCGCGCTGGTGTTGTGGTACCCGGAGCTGAGCACCGACGGTGACGAGCTCCCACGGATGCGGCGGTTTGTGCAGGAGCTGGCCGAAGCGGCGAACACCGAGGCGCGTCCGCTGTTCGCCGCCGCCGATCGGGTCAGCGCCTGGGCCTGGCTGCCCTACCGATCGCTTCCCGCCGACCTGGTCGGCACCGTCCGCAGGTTCGCACGCGACCGGGCGGACGTTCCCTGCTTCGCGATCGGCACGCCCGGCGCCGGGGTCGCGGGCTTCCGCCGGTCACATCGACACGCTCAGGCCGCGCGCGCGGTCGCGCTCGCACGCGGCACGGACCATCCGGCGGTGTTCTCCGCGACCGATCCGGGACTGTCGGCCGCGGCCCTGCTGTGCGGCGACATCGCGGAAGCGCGGGAATGGGTGAGCGACGTACTCGGCGATCTGGCCGCCGACAACGACAACGACGAGCGGTTACGGGAGACCTTGCGGGTGTTCCTGCGCACCGGATCGAGCTACAAGGCGGCTGCCGCGGAGTTGAACCTGCACTCCAATTCCGTGAAATACCGGGTAGCGCGAGCGGTGGCGCGACGGGGTCGACCGATGGACGAGGACCGGCTCGAGGTCGAGATGGCGTTGCTGGCGTGCCAGTGGTACGGGGCGGCGGCATTGCGCCGGGACCCGGCATAGCGCTGTCGCCGGTGACAAACATCCGCGTGGACTTCGTTGCCTCGAGACTATGGCGCGAGCTGCGCGCAGGTCTACCGTTCCGGCATCGACTCTGATCGTAGGCGTCGGCGAAGGAGCCCACGCCCTGCGCCGATCCGATGGCCATCGACAACGCAGCCACGACTCGAAGGCCCGCCATCCGTGACCGCCGCCACGCAACCCGGGCGCCGGGCATCCGCCGCGTACGGAGGAAAGAAATGACGACGACAATCGAGATCGCCGACGAGCTCGCGACTCCCCTGGATCTGCTGCCTGCGACTTCCGAGATCGGCGTCGGCTGGCGCACGCTGCCCGATACGTCGTGGACCCGCACGGCGCTGAGCCTGGCCGAGCAGCCGCGGACTGTCGCCGAACAGGGCGCGCTCGGCCACGAGTCGATGACCATCGCCCCCGGCCGCTCCGCTCGCGCGCCCGCCGCAAGCGACTGGCGCTTCGACGATCCGGTCGGTCGGGACAATCCGCTGTTCGATGTCGAAGGATCCGGAAAGAGTTGATCGTGTCGAATCCGACGAAATCATTTCCCCCGCAATCGAATACGCCTGCCGCCACCGATCTCCGCCAGGAAAAGAAGGGCGACGGAAACTTCCCCGCGCCGAATTCGCGCGGCTGCAAGGACGATATCGCCCCGCTCGGAGCACCCGCGCTCGTTCTGGGCGTCCTGCTGATCGGCGCGGGGATCGCCGCGCTGCTGAGGGTGCGGAGCTGGTCACGCGACTACGGCTCGTTGGTCTACGTCGCCCACTTCCTCTACCTGAGTCTCGCCGGTTCGTTGAGCGTGTGGGGTTTCCGCTTGCGCCGCAGCTCGACCATGCCGAATCCACCGGCAATTCGCCACCGCGCCGTCCGCCAGAGCTGCACGGCGAGTGCCGGGGGGCGATCACCATCGAAATGCGCAGCCGACACCACCGTCACCGTCGTTTGGTGACCACACCTGCGACAGATCTGCGTCAGGTCTCGGCGGTGATCGAGATCGTGACGTTGCCGCGTTTGTGCCCGGTCTCGACGTATCGGTGAGCTTCGACGACCTGATCCCACCGATAGTTGCGGTCGATGACGATGCGCAGCTGTTCGTCTTCGATGAGCTCTTTGACGAAGGCCAGAGCAGCGCGCTTCTCGATCGACATGCCAGGCCGTACCTTCCGGCCGCCACGCAACGCGGTCCATCCGGCGAGCACCCAGTTCCGCAGTCGGGTTGTCGGGACGTAGCAGCCGGTGCGCGTCAAGGCGTCTCGGCATCGTCCGAACGAGCTCGCGGTCACCGTGTCGAAGATGACGTCGTAGGTGTTGCGCCGTGTCGTGAAATCATCTGTGGCATAGTCGATCACGTGGTCGGCGCCCAACGACGCGACCAGCTCCGCGTTCTTGGCGCTGCAGACCGCGGTGACTTCGGCGCCGAAGCGCTTCGCCAGCTGCACCGCATAGGTCCCGATGCTTCCCGATGCACCGTTGATCAGAACGTGCTGCCCCATTCGGACGCGCGCGATATCGCGAAGGAAGTACAACGCCGTCGTCGCACCGTCGACCGCGGCGGCGGCCTGCTCGTAGGTCGTGTTGGCCGGTTTGAGTTCCAAGGATGCCGTTTCCGGCATGCATTTGTACTCCGCGCATGCCCCGGCGCCGAAGCCGGTGAATCCGAATACCTGGTCGCCCGGCACGAATCGTTCGACGTCCGCGCCGACGGCCACGATCTCTCCGGACAGTTCCAACCCCGGTATCCGGAGCTTCCTGCGTGGGCGGCTCAGTCCCAGGACGACCCGGCCCCACAGTGGTCGTCCCCGCCGCATCAGAATCTCGGCCGCGGTCACCGTCGTAGCATGCACCTCGATCAGGACATCACCCAGTCCCGGTACTGGTCGATCGACCTCGCGAAGGGACAGCACGTCCGGGGGTCCGAACTTCTCGTGAACTGTCGCTCGCATTCGCTTCGCCTCATGGCTCGTCAGGGGATGCGCGCTCGAGCAGTACCCGAGCGCTCCGAAATGGTCGAATTCTTACACATGAATCATCTGCACAAATGCCATCGCGTCACGCCGAATATGAGAAGTTCGCTTGCACCGCCGAATGGAGTACATCGGACCGCGGGGTCGACGACGAAGCCGTTTCGCCGTGATCGAATTCGAACAGCGAAGACGCATTTCGCCCGACCGCGGCAGAGCGGCCCTGTCGAGGCGCCGACCGCCGGGTTCCACCGGTCCTGACGCGCTTGCCGTTGCACGATGGGGGCCTATTTGCGCTGGTAAACACGTCTTTGATCGGTCAGCGAGTACGGGCGCACGAGACCGGCGGCCGCGAGATCACGGGTCGATCGGCTCTTGCGGCGGCCCTGCGGGTCCGTCGTATACTCCCTTCATGGCGGATGACCAGTCCTCCATCGAATTCCCCGACGCACCCGTTCTGGTGGTGCAGACGAGGGAACGCGTCTATCGGCTGCGCGCCGGAGGCGCATACAATGTCGGTCGCGATCCGACGGCCGACATTGTTGTGACCGATCCGCGCGTATCTTCGTTGCACGCCGTTCTGGAGCGGGGCTCGGACGGTTGGGAAATAGAGGACGCGGGCAGCCTCAACGGCACCTTTTTCGACGGTCACCGCGTCGAGCGAATGGTGATCGACCGAGACGAGACGTTCCAGCTGGGCCACGCCAAGGATGGGGAGCAGCTGACCTGCTCGGTGGAAGCGCCACCCGCTCACGAATCCGATGGCGATGGTGGTGGCGACACGATGGTCGTCCCCGATCCCGGCTACCGGCTCCACGACGAACCAACCGTCACGAAGTTCGAACCGGGCCTGCCCCGGCGAGTCTCGCGATCGGCACCTCCGGCGGCCCACCCCAGCGCGGTAGTCCAGATCACGTCGGGCTCGCTTCGGATCGGCCGCGCTGCCGACAACGACATCGTCGTGCCCGACCTCATGGTCTCCCGTCACCACGCCGAGCTGCAGGTGATCGGCGAAGGCAAGTACCGGATCGTCGACCTCGACAGCCACAACGGCACCTACGTCAACGGCGCCAGGGTCGAGATCGCCGAGCTTGTCGAAGCCGATTCGATCGGCATGGGACACACCACGTTCCGGCTGGTCGGCGACGAACTGCGCGAGTTCGTCGACACCGGTGACGTGTCGGTCTCGGTGCAGAACCTCATCGTGCGGACGCCGGAGGGCAAGGTGATCATGGACGGGGTGGGCTTCCCCATCCCGCATCGCTCGCTCGTCGGCGTCATCGGGCCTTCTGGGGCGGGTAAGTCGACGCTGCTCGGCGCGATCACCGGGTTGCGGCCTGCGACCGAGGGGACGGTCCGCTACGACGGACGCGACCTGTACACCAATTACGACGAGCTCCGGCATCGAATCGGGCTGGTCCCGCAGGAGGACATCCTGCACAACCAGCTGCAGACCCGGCGCGCGCTGCTCTACGCGGCCGAACTGCGCTTCCCCGGCGACACGCGTAAGGAGGAGCGCGAGCAGCGGGTCGACGAGGTCCTCGAGGAACTCGGCTTGGCGCAACATGCCGAGACCCGCATCGACAGGCTCTCGGGCGGACAGCGCAAACGCGTGAACGTCGCGCTGGAGTTGCTGACCAAGCCGTCGCTGTTGTTCCTCGACGAACCGACCTCCGGCCTCGACCCGGGCCTGGACAAAACGGTCATGGAAATGCTGTCCGAACTCGCGCACGACGGGCGGACCGTCATCGTGGTGACGCACAGCGTGGCCAATCTCGATTCCTGCGACCGCCTGCTGGTCCTGGTGCCCGGCGGCAAGCTGGCCTACTACGGTCCACCCGCGCAGGGGTTGCGGCACTTCGGGCAGCGCACCTGGGCCGAGGTGTTCCAGGCATTCGACCGCGAGGCCGACCGCGACTGGGCCGGCGAGTTCCGGGAGTCGTCGTATTTCCAGCAGTACGTGGCGGTCGGACTGACCGACGAGATCGGCCCGGCGCAGGTGCGCCCACCGGTGCCGCCGCCCGCGCCGCAGTCCAAGCTCAGTCAGCTCAGTACGTTGTGCCGTCGATACCTGGCGGTCATCGCCTCGGACCGAAGTTATCTGGCGCTGCTCGGCGTGATGCCCGTGCTGCTGGGTGGCTTGATCGCCGCGGTGCCGCCGGGCCAGGGGTTCGCCGGGGAGCCGGGAACCAACATCGACGCACCGACCAAGCTCATGATCTTGGCGTTCGCCGCATGCTTCGTCGGCACCGGCAACTCGATTCGCGAGATCGTCAAGGAGCAGACGATCTACCGAAGAGAACGCGCGGCAGGCCTGTCGGCGGGCGTCTATCTGATGTCGAAAATGCTGGTGCTGGGGGTGATCACCACCATTCAGGCGGTGGTGTTGGTCTTGATCGGCACCATTGGCGTGGATATGCCGCCCACAGGGCTGTTCACCTCGGTCGAGGTGGAGCTGATCCTGGCGATGGCGCTGCTCGGTATCACGTCGCTGGCGCTGGGCTTGCTGGTCTCGGTCTCGGTGAACACCTCGGAGAAGACGCTGCCGCTGCTGATCGTGCTGTCGATGGCGCAACTGGTGCTCACTGGCGGGCTGGTGCGGCTCCCCGGCACATTCTTCCTGGAACAACTGTCCTACATATCGCCGTCTCGGTGGGGGTTCGCCGCGGGAGCAGCCACGCTCGACCTCGACACCCTCTCACCGCATGACGGCGCCGCCGACCCGCTGTGGAAACATTCCCTCGGAACGTGGTTCGCCGACATGGGAATCGTCGCTGTCCTGGGCATCGTCTTCCTGGCACTGGCCTGGTACCGCCTGTACCAGCTGCGCCCACGGCGCCGCGGCGCCCCCGCTGCGAGGCTGTGAATCGGGGGAATTCGTCACTCGGCTGTGTCCAACGCAGGAGAGTCGAGGTTCCGATACAGCCGGGTGGGGTCGATGTTCGCCGTCCTCGACAGCCGTTCGCAATTATGGACGAACTCGTCGACGTCATCGACCGGCCGGTTGTCGTCAGCGCTCGGGCGAGCCCGACCGCTCGGTGCTGCCCGAAGCAAGGCTCTCGCACCGGCTCTGTAACGCACGAATCCCCCGGCCGACTCGGTCGACCGGGGGATTCGTTCGTCGCTCAGCGTATTACACGCAAGCCAGCGCCTTGGCCTCGCGGCGGCGGCGGTGCAGGATGGGCTCGGTGTAGCCGTTGGGCTGCTTGGTGCCCTCCAGGATCAGTTCCTTGGCGGCCTGGAAGGCGATGCTGCCCGCGAAGTCCGCGGCCATCGCGCGGTAGTTCGGGTCGCCCGCGTTCTGGCGGTCGACGACCGGGGCCATCCGCTCCAGGCTGGCCACCACCTCGTCGGCGGTGACGATGCCGTGGCGCAGCCAGTTCGCCATCAGCTGGCTCGAGATGCGCAGGGTCGCGCGGTCTTCCATGAGCCCGACGTCCTTGATGTCGGGCACCTTGGAGCAGCCGACGCCCTGGTCGATCCAGCGCACCACGTAGCCGAGGATGGACTGCGAGTTGTTGTCGAGCTCCTGCTGCTTCTCCTCGGCGGTCCAGGTGGGCTCGGCGGCCAGGGGGATCTCCAGGATCTGGTCGACGGTGGCGCGGCGACCGCCCTTGGCGATCTCGGCCTGCCGCTTGAACACGTCCACCAGGTGGTAGTGGGTGGCGTGCAGGGTGGCGGCGGTCGGCGAGGGCACCCACGCGGTGTTGGCGCCCGCCTTCGGGTGGCCGATCTTCTGAACCAGCATGTCGGCCATCAGGTCCGGCATGGCCCACATGCCCTTGCCGATCTGCGCCTTGCCGGGCAGGCCCGCGGTCAGGCCGGTGTCGACGTTCCAGTCCTCGTAGGACAGGATCCACTGCTGGGCCTTCATGTCGGCCTTGCGGACCATCGGCCCGGCCTCCATGGAGGTGTGGATCTCGTCGCCGGTGCGGTCGAGGAAGCCGGTGTTGATGAACACGACCCGCTCCTTGGCCGCCTGGATGCAGGCCTTGAGGTTCACCGTGGTGCGGCGCTCCTCGTCCATGATGCCGACCTTGAGGGTGTTGCGGTCCAGGCCGATGACGTCCTCGACGCGGCCGAACAGCTCGTTGGCGAAGGCGACCTCGTCGGGGCCGTGCATCTTCGGCTTCACGATGTAGACCGAGCCGGTGCGGCTGTTCTTCAGCTCGGTGTCGCCGTTGAGCGAGTGCTTGGCGATCAGCGAGGTGATCAGGCCGTCCATGATGCCCTCGGGCACCTCGTTGCCCTCGGCGTCGAGGATGGCGTCGGAGGTCATCAGGTGGCCGACGTTGCGCACGAACAGCAGCGAACGGCCGTGCAGCGCCAGCTCGGAACCGTCCAGCGCGGTGTAGACGCGGTCCGGGTTCATGGTGCGGGTGAAGGTCTTGTCGCCCTTGGTGACCTTCTCGGCGAGCGTGCCCTTCATCAGGCCGAGCCAGTTGTGGTAGCAGAGGACCTTGTCCTCGGCGTCGACCGCGGCGACCGAGTCCTCGAAGTCCATGATCGTGGTGACCGCGGACTCCAGCACGACGTCCTTGACGCCCGCGGTGTCGGTGCTGCCGATGGGCGAGCTCGGGTCGATCTGGATCTCGATGTGCAGGCCGTTGTGCTTCAACAGCACCGAGCTCGGCGAAGCCGGGTCACCGAGGTAGCCGACCAGCTGCGAGGGGTCGGCCAGACCGATCTCGGTGCCGTCCTCGAGACCGACCTCCAGCTCGCCGTCGACGATCTTGTAGGAGGTGGAGCCGATGTGCGAACCGGTGATCAGGGTGACGGAGTCGTCGAGGAAGTTGCGCGCCCACTCGATGACCTTGTCGCCGCGCACCTTGTTGTAGCCGGTGCCCTTCTCCGCGCCGTTCGCCTCGGAGATGGCGTCGGTGCCGTAGAGCGCATCGTAGAGCGAGCCCCACCGGGCGTTGGCGGCGTTGATCGCGAAGCGCGCGTTCATGACCGGGACCACCAGCTGCGGACCGGCGGTGACCGCGATCTCCGCGTCCACGTTCTCGGTCTCGATCTGGAAGTCGGCAGGCTCGGGGCGCAGGTAGCCGATGTCGGTCAGGTAGCTCTTGTAGGCGGCCTTGTCGTAGTTCGCGCCGGGGTGCTCCGCGTGCCAGGCGTCGAGCTTGCCCTGGATCGCGTCGCGCTCGGCCAGCAGGGCGCGGTTGCGCGGAGCGAGGTCGTTGATCACCTGCTCGGCGCCCGCCCAGAACGCGGCGGAATCTACGCCGGTACCGGGAAGCGCCTCGTTCTCGACGAACTCGTGGAGAACGCTGGCCACCTGGAGCCCGCCGACCTGAATCCGCTCTGTCATCTACTGCCTCACTTCTGAGAAAGCCGGGTGGAAAAGACGGGTTTTATGTTACCCGCCGGTAGGCCCATTCCCTGCGGAGGGCCAGCGCACGCCGAGTGCGTCGGGTGAACGCCAGGGCTGCTCGCGATATTTCGCCACGCCGTGGATCGGGGTCGATCGATCGGCGCGTCACGCGGTGTCGGCGGTCGGCCGAACAACCCCTTGATCCTAACGCTCACCGCAATTAATGTACTGATCGGAACATTTCAGCTGCGAGAGGGGCGCCCATGTCGCTCACCGACAAGGTCGTTCTGGTCACCGGCGGCAGCCGGGGTCTGGGCCGGGAGATGGTGCTCGCCTTCGCCGCCGCGGGAGCAGACGTCGTCATCGCGGGCCGTCGACTGGAGGGCTGCGTCGCGCTGGCCGACGAGGTGCAGAACGCGCACGGCCGCCGGGCGCTCCCGGTCGCCTGCAACGTCAGCGAGTGGGACCGGTGCGACGCGCTCGTCGAGTCCGCCTACGCGGAGTTCGGCCGGGTCGACGTGCTGGTGAACAACGCGGGCATGTCCCTGCTGTATCCCAGCCTCGACCAGGTGAGCGAGGCGATGTTCGACAAGATCATCGGCGTCAATCTCAAGGGCCCGTTCCGGCTCTCCGCGCTCGTCGCGACCAGGATGGCGGCGGGCGAGGGCGGCAGCATCGTCAACATCTCCTCCATCGAGGCCGCGCGGCCGGAACCGCTCGCGGTGCCCTATGCGGCGGCCAAGGCCGGACTCAACGCGCTCACCGCGGGTCTGGCGCAGACCTACGGGCCGAAGGTGCGGGTGAACGCGATCCAGTGCGGACCGTTCGAGACCGACATCGCCAAGGCCTGGCCCGACGAGCTGCGCGCCGCGCTCACCGAGCACAACGCCTTGGGCCGGGTCGGCAGCCCGAACGAAATCGTCGGCGCCGCACTGTACTTCGCCACCGACGCGTCGTCCTTCTGCACCGGGGCCACCCTCGCGCTCGACGGCGGCTGGCGATGACCGACACAGCGCACACGCTCACCATCGAAGGGACATACCTGTGAAAGCACTCACCTACGCCGGGCCGCACGCGATCTCGTTCGGCGAGACCGACGACCCGACGCTGCCCGGCCGGGACGGGGCGATCGTGCGAGTCACCGCGGCCGGAATCTGCGGCAGCGACCTGCACATCTACGCGGGACACGGATTCACGCCCGGCACCGGCTACGGCGTCGGCCACGAGGCGGTCGGCGAGATCGTCGAGCTCGGCCCCGAGGCGCACGGTTTCACGGTCGGCGACCGGGTGCTCGTACCCGCTTCGGCGGGCTGCGACCGGTGCGGGCGCTGCCGGGCGGGCATCGTCGCGGCGTGCGCGCGGCAGCCGCTTCCGGTCGACGCCTGCTACGGGCTCGGCGGTTCGCTGCCGGGGGCGCAGGCGCAGCTGCTCGCGGTACCGCACGCCACGGGGAATCTGGTGCGGCTGCCCGACGCGATCGGCGACGAGGCGGCGATCGTGTTGACCGACAACGCCCCCACCGCCTGGTACGCCGCCCGGCGGGCGCGCGTCGCGCCGGGCGACACCGTGGTGGTGATCGGATTGGGCCCGGTCGGATTGATGGCGGTGCAGTCCGCGTTCGCCATGGGCGCCGCCCGGGTGCTCGGCATCGACCTGGTCTCGGACCGGCGCGCCAGGGCGGCCGAGCTGGGCGCGGAACCGGTCGAATCCGATGATCCGAAGCAGGCCGTGCGCGAGATGCTCGGCGGCGGAGCCGATGTCGCGCTCGAGGCGGTCGGCGCCGACGCGACCATCGCACTGGCGACGAGCGTGGTCGGCCACCGCGGGCGGGTCAGCGTCGTCGGTGTCAGCCAGAATCGGGCCTACCCGTTCCACCTGCCGCTCGCGCAGGTCAAGGAACTCGAGTTCCACATCGGGCTGTGCTCGGTCCAGTACGAACTGCCGGCGCTGCTGAAACTCACCGCCGCGGGCAGACTGCGCCCGGAAGCGGTGGTCTCGCACCGGTTGCCGATGTCGGAGGGGCCCGCCGCCTACCGCATGTTCGCCGACCGCGCCGACAAGGTCTGCAAGACCATCCTGGATCCGTGGCGATGAGCGGCCTCACGCGTCGTCGCGGACGCCCGCCCGCCTCGGAATCGACGGCCGGCGACACACGCGATCGCATCGTTCGCGCCGCCGTGGAACTGTTCGCGGAGAAGGGTTTTCACGGGACGGGCGTCGCCGAGATCGGCGACCGCGCCGATGTGCAACGCGGGGCGCTGTACTACCACATCGGGTCCAAGGAGGAGCTGCTCTGGCAGATCCTGCGCGACTACACCCAGCTCATGCTCGCCGAGGCCGAGCGCATCACGGGCGGCGACGACGACCCGATCACCAAGCTGCGCGAGCTGATGCACAGTCACGTCGAACTGATCGTCGAACACCGCCGCGAGGTCGCCATCCAGTTGCGCGATGTGAGCGCGCTGACCGGTGAGCGGGGCGCGCAGCTTCAGGAGCTGCGCGACCGGATTCAGTCGCACTGGCAGCAGGTGCTCGACGCGGGATACTCCGCGGGCCTGCTGCGCACCGCCGACCACGTGATCACCAACAGTGTGCTCGGCATGCTGAACATGGTGACCTTCTGGTATCGCCCGCACGGCGGCCGCTCCCCCGGCGAGATCGCGGAACTGCTCGCCACCACCGTCCTGGACGGTGTCGTCACCGATCACAACACGAAAGGCTGATCATGGCTTGGGATTTCGAAACCGACCCGGAGTTCCAGCACAAGCTGGACTGGGCCGCCGAGTTCGTCCGCACCGAGGTGGAGCCGCTCGACCTGCTCTACCCGAATCCCTACGACCGCAGCAACACCGAAGCCATGGCGCTGATGCGGCCGCTCAAGGAGAAGGCGAAGGAACAGGGCCTGTGGGCCTGCCACCTCGGCCCCGAACTCGGCGGCCAGGGCTACGGTCAGATGAAGCTGGCGCTGCTCAACGAGGTGCTCGGCACCTCGGTCTGGGCACCGTCGGTATTCGGTTGCCAGGCACCGGATTCCGGTAACGCCGAGATCCTGGCGCACTACGGCACCCCGGAGCAGAAGGCGAAGTACCTGGAGCCGCTGCTGGCCGGTGAGATCGGCTCCTGTTACGTGATGACCGAACCCACTGGTGGCTCGGACCCGACGCTCTTCCGTACCCGCGCGGTGCGCGACGGCGACCACTGGGTGATCAACGGCGAGAAGTGGTTCAACTCCAACGCGCAGTTCGCGAGCTTCCACATCGTCATGGTCGTCACCAACCCGGACGTCAGCCCGTACCAGGGCATGTCGATGTTCATCGTGCCCGCGGACGCGCCCGGCCTCGAGATCGTCAAGAACTTCCACGTGCACGGCTTCAGCGAGCACGAGGGCCATCTGCGCTTCACCGACGTGCGAGTCCCCGCCGACCACCTGCTCGGCGCCGAGGGCCAGGGTTTCATCGTCGCCCAGACCCGCCTCGGCGGCGGCCGGGTGCATCACGCCATGCGCACGGTCGCGTTGGTGCGCAAGGCTTTCGACATGATGTGCGAGCGCGCGGTGTCACGGCAGATGCGCAAGGGTCCGCTCGGCGGCTTGCAGATGACCCAGGAGCGCATCGCCGACAGCTGGATCGAGATGGAACAGTTCCGGCTGCTGGTGCTGCGCACCGCTTGGCGCATCGACAAGGAACAGGACTATCTGAAGGTGCGCAAGGACATCGCCGCCATCAAGGTGGCCATGCCCAAGGTCATGCACGACATCGCCCAGCGCGCACTGCACCTGCACGGCGCCATCGGCGTCAGCGAGGACCTGCCGTTCGTCGACATGATGAACTACGCCGAGGTCATGGCGATCGCCGACGGGCCCACCGAGGTCCACAAGATCACCCTCGCCAAGGAAGTGCTGAAGAACTACGCCCCCGGCGATCCCGTCTACCCGAGCGGGTACCGGCCCGCCCTGCGTGAGCAGGCGCGGGAACTGGTCGCGCGGCGACTGGAGCACGTGGTCGGCAACCTGTAGCCGGACGGCCCGCCGGGACCGTCGTGTCGTGGTCCCGGCGGGATTCGATCTTGGCGAACGGTCCCGGATGGGTCGGGTGCCGTGCCACAATTTCGGAGCAGGTTGTGGGTCGGACGACGAGGGGATTTCCGATCGTGCGTACCGGATATGGCATCGCTGTGGCGCTGCTGGTGCTGGCTCTCGGCGCGAGCGGGTGTGCGGACGAGGACACCGGAGACCGTGACACGACCACGTCGCGGACGACGGCCGTCTCCCCCGAACAGACAGTCACGACCGTTCCCGCGCCGACGCCGCCCGCGACCGCGTCGACGGGCCTGATTCCGAACACCGCCCCACCCATCGTTCGACCGACGACGACCGTCCCCACCGTCGGACCACCGCCGACGGTCCAGCCGTCTGCCCCAGGAAAGACGACCGATAAGGTCGCGCCCCCTACCACGCTCATACCCCAGCCAACCCAGTGACCGCGGCGAGCGACGCGCGCGCCTTCGCGCTGCTTCCCCTGCTCGGCGCCATCGCCTCGCAGGTGGCATTCGTGACCGGCGTGCTCTATTACTTCGGCTGGGCGTACAGCCGGGCTTTCTTCGGACACTTCGGCGTATCCGCAGGAACGCTCGGATTCACGACACAGGACTACGTCCTGTTCAGCGTCGGAGCGATGTTCCTGCCGCTGCTGTCCACCCTGTTCTGGATCCTCGCCTTGCTCGCCGTCCGGAAGCTGCCGGTCTGGCACGCCCTCAAAAGTGGACGTCCGCGCACCACCCTGCGGTGGTACGTCCGCTTGTCCGCCGCGGCGGGCACGCTGTTCGTCGCCGCGGTCGCCGTACTCACCTCGATACCGACACGGTTCGCCGGCCCGCTCGCGGAAGAGGCTCCGTTCTTGCTGATCGCGGGCGCGGCGATGATCGGCTATGCGACCTGGCTGCTGTGGCGGTACCCGGCCGCGCTCGGCATCCGGCGGCCGAGCCGGACGGTGATGCAGGTCAGAACAATCGCGCTCGTCGCGGTCGCCATGATCGGCTACGTCTGGGCCGCCGCCGCCTTCGCGGAGCGCAAAGGCACGGACGACGCTCTGCACCAGGAAGCAGCGCATTTCATCGACCGCCCCGCCATCGTCGTGTTCAGCGTCGACCGTCTCGGCATCGAAGGCGCGGGCACCCAGGTCGGCGAGATGACCGCGCCCAACGAGAAATACCGATACGTCTACAGCGGGCTGTGGCTGCTCATCCGCACCTCGGACCGCTATTACCTGCTCCCGCAGCAGTGGAAAGCCAAGCAGGATCGGGTGTTCGTCATCAAGGACAGCGATTCCATCCGCGTCGATATCGCGCGGAATCCCTAGCCCACCGCGCTCCCCGCTCAGGCCGACATCGAGGACAATTCGGCGCGCGAATCCGAGTACGGCGCAACGGGGCTCAGTTGCAGGACGGCAGGCATCCGGCGGGTCAGCACCGTCGGGCCGGTGAATTCGAGCCGACCGGTGCGCAGCGCGTGCAAGACCGGGATGCGGCCGAGCCACACCTGGTAGAGCGAGCTGACGTCGGAGCGAATGGTGACATCGACCGGATAGCCGGGATCGGTGACGCACACCGAGGGCGCCCCGCGTTCGACAACGATCCAGTAGCGGCGCGGATCGTCGTCGAACCGCACCGCGAGCACCTGCCGGACCCCGGGGAACGAGGAGGTGTCCAGGCGGGTGTGCATCCACCAGACGAGCAGGTCGGCGTCGAGTTCGTCCGGGTCGGGTTCGCCGAAGGTCCAGCGCGCGCCCCAGGCGCCGAGGCCGGACAGGATCGGCTCCAGGTCGCGTCCCGCCTCGGTCATCAGATACCGGCCGCCGATCTTCTCGATCAGGCCCGCGCGCTCGAACTGGCGCAGCCGCTTGGTGAGCAGGGTGCGCGACAGCCCGGGCAGGCCGCGGGCGAGGTCGTTGAAGCGGGTGCTGCCGAGCAGCAGGTCGCGCAGGATGAGCAGCGACCATCGCTCACCGATCAGGTCGAGGGCCCGAGCTATCGGGCAGTACTGGCCGTAGCCCGCCGTCGTTGTCGTCACGCCGCACCTCGCGATTCCGTGGTCCTTCTCGTGGACCGGGTCAGTCCACTTTCTGCACTATTCGGTTATCGCGTGGCTTCGTAGCTTCGAAACATGACCACTACCGCTACCCCCGATGTCATGACGACCGCCGACTGGATCGAGCGCACCCGTTCGATCGGCGAGACCCTGCGCGCCGAGGTCGCCGACCGCGACCGCACCGGCGAGATCTCCGTGGCCGCCTTCGACCTGTTGCGCAGCGCGGGCCTCTCGGCCGCCTTGGTGCCCACCGAGCACGGCGGCGGAGGCGCCACGCACCGCGACATGGGCGAGATATTGCGCGAGCTCGGCCGCCACGATCCGTCCACCGCGGTGGCGTTCGCCATGCACGCGCACCTGGTCGCCACCCAGGTGTGGCGGCACAAGCACGGCGCCGACGCCACCGCGCTGTTCCAGAAGGTGGTCGACGGCGCGCTGCTGGTCAGCACCGGCGCCTCGGACTGGGTGGGCTCCAACGGCCGCGCCGAGCGGGTCGACGGCGGCTATCTGGTGCACGCCCGCAAGGCGCCCGCCAGCGGCTGCGAGGTCGGCACCGTGCTCGTCACCAGCGTGCGCTACGAGGACGGACCGGAAGGCCCGCAGGTGCTGCACTGCGCGATACCGATGCAGGCGCCCGGGGTGAACATCGAGAAGACCTGGGACACTTTGGGTTTGCGTGCGACCGGCTCGCACACGGTGGTGCTGGACGGCGTGTTCGTGCCGGATGCCGCCATCTCCCTGATCCGGCCCGCCGAGGTCTGGCCGCCGCTGCTGAACGTGGTGATCGGCGCGGCGATGCCGCTGGTCCTCGCCGCGTACCTCGGCATCGCCGACGGCGCGGTGCGCACCGCGCTCGATCTGGTGGCCGGGCGCGGCGATCCGCACATCGTGCAGCTGGCCGGTGAGCTGTCCAATGCCCACACCACCGCGGCCGATCTGGTGGAGGCCATGTTCGCCGGCTCGGAGAACCTCGGGTTCGCCAACACCGACGCCTACGCGGCGCGCACCCTCAGCCGCAAAACCGTCGCGGCGGACGCGGTGATCGAGACCGTGCGACTGGCCATCGAGACGGTCGGCGGCGTCGGCTACTCGCGCAGCAGCGAGCTGGAGATGCGCTACCGCGACGTGCACGGCTGCCTGTTCCATCCGCTGCCGCGGGCCAAGCAGACCCTGTTCAGCGGACACGCTCTGCTCGGACACACTCCGCTCGGGTGAAACCGGTCAACGACGCGCCCCTGTTCGGTGATGATGAACAGGGGCGCGATTCGGCTGCGTTCTCGAGATGGAAGCAGGGCGCCATGCCGCGCCCGCACGACAGGAAGGACAGTCATGGCGTCGATGCGCGCGATCGCCCGCTCCCCGCTCACCTGGGTGCTCACGGTCCTGATCGTGCTCGTGCTCGGCGCGGCGCTCGCCTTCTTCGAGCCATGGCGGCTCGTCACGGACACCACCGTCGACGAGGCGGCCCCTACCGTGGTCGCGCCACCCGGCAGCATGCCCCCGATCGACCCGGGGTCGCAGCCGCCGCGCGCACTTGCCACGGGCACCTTCATCTCCCATGAGCACGGCACGTCGGGCACCGTCAGCGTCCTCCAGCTGGCCGACGGCAGCCGGGTGTTGCGCCTGGCGGATCTGGACACCTCCGACGGACCCGACCTGCACGTCTGGCTCACCGACGCACCGGTGCTGGAAGGCAGGGCGGGCTGGGGCGTCTTCGACGACGGTCGCCACACCGATCTCGGCCAGCTCAAAGGCAACAGGGGCAGCCAGAATTACGCCATACCGGCCGATGTCGATCTCACCGTCCTGACCAGCGTCTCGATCTGGTGCGACCGGTTCGACGTGTCCTTCGGCGCGGCCGCGTTGCACGCGGTCTGAAGGCTCGCACCGCCCGAAAAAAATGACCCGACAAACGCGGGTTCCCTGTGCCACCATGTGATTCCACGATGATCGCCCCGATCGGCGGGGCGATCCGACGAGTACCTGGAAGGAGGAGGTGGCCCGTGCATCCGATGATCGCGTATTCGGCGAACAGCAAAGCCGTACAGCGGTTCTCGATCGTCGAGAACGAACAGCCGTCGCGCGGCGACGGCGGCGCGGCAGGCCACCTCCCGGCCGGTCGCTGACCCCACCGGTTCCCGCATCGAGAGCGCCGCGCCGCGCTCCGCCGAATCTTCCACTTCCTCCACGAAACATGGTGATCCCCATGATGTTCCGCCGTGCCGCCGATCCGGCGGCGGTGACCGCCGACAACTGGATACACACGGGCGTCCTCGTCCTCAACGCCTCCTACGAGGCGCTCGACGAGGTCGCCGCCGAACGCGCCGTGGTGCTGCTGATCAGCGGCGCCGCCGAATCCGTCGCTGACAGGGAGCCGTACTTCCCGGTCCGGTCGCGGCATATGGAGATCGCGCTGCCGGAGACCATCCGCTTGCTGCGCTACGTGTACATCGAGCACACCACCCGGGTGCACGACGAGAGTCGCGCCACCCTGGCGGGCGTGCTGCGACGCGACGCGCAGCGGTGCGGCTACTGCGCCGGGTGGGCCCGCACCGTCGACCACATCCGGCCGCGCAGCCGCGGCGGGCCCAACACCTGGAGCAACCTGATCGCGGCCTGCGCCCCGTGCAACACGCTCAAGGCCGACCGCACGCCCGAAGAGGCGGGCATGCGACTGCTGTGGGAGCCGAAGGCGCCCGATCACCTGGCCAAACGGCAGCGCCAGATCTGGAAGCAACTGGCGAGCGCCTGAGAACCGAGAGAGGAGTAAGGATCAATGACCGTCCGAACAGCACCGACCGGGACCGAGTCGACGCTCGCCGACCTGCTGCCGCTCTCGGACACCCGAGGGTGGCACCGGGCCGCGTGCCGTGGTGACCCGAATCACGAAGCCTGGTTCCCCTACCCGTCCCAGGACTTCGACTACGCGCGGGCCATCTGCGCGAGCTGCCCCATCCGAGCGGCCTGCGCCGATTTCGCCGCGGAGACCGGCCAGTCCGGCGTGTGGGGTGGGCACGAGTTCGACCGCGGGCGGATGATCCGCGAATGACCGCCGCGAGCCGCCGACGTACGACAGCGTCGGCGGCTCGCGTGCGTCGCCCGCCGAACTGGTGGACTCGCCGGGCGGGCGAACGGGCGGTGACCATACACTGATCCGCCGTGGGCACTCATCGCAGCGGGACCAGATCTCGAGGTATCAGCAAAGGTCCGGTTATTGCGGTGGTCGCTCTGCTGTTACTCGGGGCCGCGGTTTTCGCCTGGTTCCAGTTCAGTGACCGGGCCGCGGACCGGGACAACGCGGCGGCCGCCGACTGCGTCGAGGGACCCGCGACGCTGTTCGTCACCGTCGATCCCGACCTCGAGGCGCCGGTGCGCGCCATCGCCGACAAGTACAACGCGACCGAGCCGCAGGTGCGCGATCACTGCGCGCGCGTCACAGTGACCGCTCGGCCCTCGGCCGAGATCGCCGAGGCATTCCGCGCGGGCGGCCAATGGAACCCGGCGCTGGGACCGCAACCCGCGCTGTGGATTCCGGATTCCTCGCGCGCCGTCGAGACCATGCGCGTGCCGGGACTCGTTGCGGGCGAACCGAGTCCGATCGCGGGCACCCCGGTCGCGCTCGGCGTGCCCGAGCAAGTGCGCGCCGCACTGGAGAGCGCGCGGATCGCGTGGGGCGATCTGCCTCGCCTGCAACAGGGTTCGCTCGACGAGATCGGCCTGCCCGGCTGGGGTGGATTGCGGCTTGCGCTGCCCCCGGGCGATGCCAGGGTGGCCGCCGCTGTCGCGGTCGGGTCCGCCATAGCCGGTGAGGAGCCGCTGTCCGATGCCGGCGCGCAGTCCGGCCAGGCGGTCGCGGCGATCTCCGGTTTGGCGTCCGGAGCGCCGGAGGCCGCGGATACCGCCACCGCCCTCGCCGCGGTCGCCGATCCGGCTCAGGGCGCGAAGTCCGCCATCCACGCGGTAGTCGCTACCGAGCAGCAAATAGCGGGGCGTCCCGGCGTCGCCGTCTTCCGGCCCGTGGGCACCGCGCCGGTGGCCGATCACCCCGCCGCGCTCATGTCCGGGCCGTGGGTGGATCAGACGCAGAACCTGATCGCCGGACTCTTCGTCGACTATCTGCGCAACCCCGAACAGTCGCCGTTCTTCACCACCGCGGGGTTCACCGCGGTGCCGCCGCCGACCGGTCCCGGCGCGTCCCGCGCCGCGCTGGACAAGGTGCGGGCCACCCTCGCGCACCCGGTGCTCGGTGTGCAGTCCACGGTGTTGCTCGATGTCTCGTCGTCCATGTCGACGGCCGAGGGCACGAGCACCCGGCTGGCGAACGCGCTCGGCGCGCTGCGCTCCACCATGAACGTCATGCCGCCGGACTTCGGCCTCGGCGTCTGGACCTTCGGCAAGAGCCTCGACGGCGTCAACCCGTACCGGGTGCAGGCTCGCACGGGCGCGCTCGCCGACGGCCAGCGCGCGACGATCGATGCCGCGCTGACCGCCGTCCGCGCCACCGAGACCAAGACCGATCAGGCCTACCCCGCGCTGCTCGCCGCCTACCGCAGCGCGGTGGCCGGCTACGCCGAGGGCCGGACCAACTCGGTGCTGCTGATCACCGACGGCCCTGACGACGACTCCGCGCTGACTGGCGCGCAGCTGCTCGCCGATATAGCGGCGGCCGCCGATCCGGACCGCCCGGTGCGCGTCGATGTCATCGTGATCGGCGGCAGCGGCACCGAGACGCTGCAGACCGCCGCCCAGCGCACCGGCGGCAGCTACGTCCGACTGGCCACGTCGAACGATCTGAGCTTCGGCAGCGCGGTGGTCCAAGCCCTGACCACCCCGTAGGGCTCGGTCCGTTCCGACTTGGACGAGCGCGCCGGACGCCATGGCCGAATCGTCCGCATCGACGGTCTCGCGTGCGGTCCGGCGCCGGGGAGATCGAGTACGCCGATCTCCCCGGTCGTAGTGCCCCTCCCTTGTGGCGCAGCCTTTCGATGAGAGCGCGCGCCAGGCCGGATGACTATTCCCGTCCGTCCGGTTCGACACAGACGAGCGCGCCCGACTCCATCGCGACCCAGATCGCGCCGTCGGGGCCGAGCGCCAGACCGTGCGGTTCCGCGCCGGGCAGGTCGAGTTCGCTGATCTCCCCGGCGGTGGTGATCCGCCCGAGCCGGGAGCTCCCCCATTGCGTGAACCACAGCGCCCCATCGGGTCCCGCGATGATCGCGTGCGGACGCGCGCCGCGATCCGGCAGCGGGAACTCCTCGATGGTGCCGTCGACGGTGATGCGGCCGATCTGTCCCGCGCCGATCTCGACGAACCACAGCGCGCCGTCCGGGCCCGCGGCCATGCCGACTGGGTTCGCCTGCTCGGTCAGCAGCGGATACGTGGTGATCGCACCGTTCGAGGTGACGCGGCCGATCGCGTTGGCCTGATTCAAGGTGAACCAGAGCGCACCGTCGGGCCCCGCGGTGATCATCGAGGGCATGCCGTCGACCGGGTAGCGGACGATCGAGCCGTCCTCGGCCAGCCGCCCGATATGGCCTGTTTGGAGTTCGGTGCACCACAGCGCGCCGTCCGGTCCGGCGCACAGACCGTACGGCGCGTCGGCGGCGATGAACGTCAGCGCGCCGTCCGCGCCGATCCGGCCGATGCGGTTGCCGCGGAACTCGGTGAACCACACCGCGTCGTCCGGACCGGTGACGATCACGGTCGGCTGCCCATCGGCCGGGTCGAGGTCGACGGTCTCGACCCGCTCGCCCGTCCATAGGCCGATCGCACCCTGCGCGGCCATCGTGAACCACAGCGCGCCCGCCTTGTCGACGGTCACACCGTACGGCGCACCCGGCGCCTCGATCGTCGTGCGGATCTCAGGCAAATTCGTGCACTCCCTTCTGTTCTCCCTGGAACCGGCGGCGCAACGCGCGGTCGTGACTGACCACGACCACCGCGCCCGGATACTCACCGAGCGCCTGCTCCAGTTCTTCCACCAACGCCAGTGACAGGTGGTTGGTCGGCTCGTCGAGCAGCAGCAAATCGTGCTCGCCCGCGAGGACCCTGGCCAGCGCGAGCCTGCGTCGCTGCCCTTCCGACAGCGCAGCGACGGGCACGTCCAGCGCGCTCCGGTGGAACAGACCTGTCGCCACCAGCGCATCCCGGCCGTGGCCGTAGGCCTGCGCGACCGTCTGCGCCGAATCGAACGCGACTTCTTGGCGCAGGTAGCCGACCCGGCCCTGGGTGCTGCCGTATATCCGGTCCAGCAGCGTCGACTTGCCCGAGCCGTTGGGTCCGTCGATGAGCAGCCGGTCGCGCGGGCCGAGGGTGAGCTCGCCGATCGCGAACGACTTCGCCTGTGCCGCACCGAATCTGCCGCGGAAGCGCAGCGGCTTCGGTGGCGCAGGCACCGGATCGTCGGTCAATCTGCGCAACCGTTCGGCGGTCTGGCGCACCCGCGAGGAGATCGATCTCTGCACCCGTCCCGCGTTGCGGTCGTAGGCCATCTTGTTGTTGTCCTTCATGACCCGGCCCGCCGCGACCCGGTGCGCGGTGGTCGCGGAGAACTCCTCGAGCCGCCGGATCTCGTCCCGCCACTGCGCGTACTCCTGCTCCCAGCGCTGCCACGCCGTCGCCTTGGCGGCGAGGAAACCGGTGTAGCCGCCGCCGAATCGGGTGACGCCGCCGTGCTCGACCTCGATGATCGCGGTCACGACCCGGTCCAGGAAGACCCGGTCGTGCGAGACCACCACGACGGTGCCGCGATGGGCGCGAAGACGGTCTTCCAGCCAGGTCAGGGCGGCGTCGTCGAGATGGTTGGTCGGCTCGTCGAGCAGCAGGATCTCCGGTGACGCCGCCAGCAGGCAGGCCAGCCCGAGCCGCGCCTGCTCCCCGCCGGAGAGGCTCGCCACGGCACGCTCGCGGCCGATGCCCGCGAGGCCGAGGCCGTGCATGGCCTTGTCGACCCTGGCATCGGCGTCGTAGCCGTCCCTGGCTTCGAAGGCGGTGAGCAGGTCGCCGTAGGCGTCCATGTCCTGCGCGGCGGCGGCTTCGTGCATGCGCCGCTCCAGGTCGCGCAGGTCGGCGAGCGCCAGATCGATGGCGTCGGCGACGGTCTCGCCGGTCAGTGTCTGCGCGAGATAGCCGCGGCCGCCTGCCGCGGTGATGGTCACGACGCCCTCGTCGGCGGGTTCGGCTCCGGTCATGACGCGCAGCAAGGTCGACTTGCCCGAACCGTTCTCACCGACGATCCCCACCCGTTCGCCGGGCCGGATCGAGAACGTGACTCCGTCGAGCACACGACGCTCGCCGTAGGACTTCGCAACACCCCGAAGGGTCAGTTGGGTGGTCAGATGCACTCCAATCGCTACTTGTGTAGCTTTAACTTAGCAAGCCGGCCACACTAACGCAACAGGAGTTGTCTTTGGAGACTCGGAAACGTCCCGGCGGCCGCAGCGCGCGGGTACGCGACGCGGTGCGCGCGGCCACCCTGGAGGAACTCGCCGAGCACGGTTACCAGGGCCTCAGCGTGGACGCCGTCGCCCAGCGATCAGGGGTGCACAAGACCACGGTCTACCGCCGCTGGGGCAGCCCAGAAGGACTGATCGCCGACGCGCTCGACTTGGCCGCCGACGAGCCGTGGCCCATGCCCGACACCGGCACGCTCGCCGAAGATCTGCGCGCGCTGACCGAACTCGTCCGCACCGGCTTCGCCGATCCAGAGGCGGGCCCGGTCGCCGCCGCGTTCATCGCCGCCGCCATGCAGAATCCGGCCGCGGCGACCGCGCTGCACGACTTCTATCAGGCACGCCATCGACAGTCGGCCGAGATCGTGCGCCGGGCCGTGCGCCGCGGCGAACTCGACCCCGAGGTCGACGCGGAGCAGGTCGTCCGCTTCGCGGTCGCGCCGATCTTCTACCGGCTGTTCATCTCTCGCGAACCGGTGACGGCGGAGGACGCCCGCCATGCCGCCGACGCGGCCCTCGCCGCCGCCCGCGCCCACGCGCTCTGAACGCTTCCGAATACGCGAAAGGCCGCCGCACCGCGGAACGATCCTCGAGTGCGGCGGCCTGGCTGTACGTCAGTCGGCGTAGGCGTCCAGCGGCGGGCAGGAGCACACCAGGTTGCGGTCGCCGTACGCGCCGTCGATGCGCCGCACCGGCGGCCACACCTTGGCCCTGGCGTGCGCGAGACCCCGTGGGTAGACTGCGATTTCGCGGCTGTACGGGTGATCCCAGTCCCCGACCAGGCTGGCTGCGGTGTGCGGCGCACCGCGCAGCGGATTGTCCTGCACCGGCCAGACACCCGCGCCGACCTGATCGATCTCTTTGCGAATGGAGATCATCGCCTCGATGAAATCGTCCAGCTCGGCGAGGTTTTCACTCTCGGTCGGCTCGACCATCAGCGTGCCGGCGACCGGGAAGCTCATGGTCGGCGCGTGGAAACCGTAGTCCGCCAAGCGCTTCGCCACATCGTCGACGGTGACGCCGGTCCGCTTGCTGATCTCGCGCAGATCGAGGATGCACTCGTGGGCGACCATGCCGTTCTCACCGGTGTAGAGCACCGGGAAGTACTCGTCCAGCCTGCGCGCCAGGTAGTTGGCCGAGGCGATGGCCGAGAGCGTGGCGCGACGCAGGCCGTCGGCGCCCATCATCCGGATGTAGGCCCAGGTGATCGGCAGGATCGAGGCCGAGCCGTACTTCGCGGCTGATACCGCGTGCGAACCGCGTTCCAGCGGGTCGCCCGGCAGGTACTTCGCCAGATGCGAGCGCACCGCCACCGGGCCGACGCCGGGACCGCCGCCGCCATGCGGGATGCAGAAGGTCTTGTGCAGGTTCAGGTGGCTGACATCGCCGCCGAACCGGCCAGGCCGGGCCAGACCGACGAGCGCGTTCAGGTTCGCGCCGTCCACGTAGACCTGGCCACCCGCGTCGTGCACCAGCGCGCACAGCTCGGCCACCTCGTGCTCGTACACGCCGTGCGTGGACGGGTAGGTGATCATGATGCAGGCCAGCCGGTCGGCGTGGTCGGCGATCTTGGCGCGCAGGTCGTCCAGATCGACGTCACCATTGTCGCGGCACTTGACCAGTTCCACGCGCATGCCGACCATGGCCGCCGAGGCGGCGTTGGTGCCGTGCGCGCTGGACGGGATCAGGCAGGTGTCGCGGTGCGTGTCGCCGCGGTCCAGGTGATAGCGGCGGATGGCCAGCAGACCGGCGTACTCGCCCTGGCTGCCCGCGTTCGGCTGCAGGCTCACCGAGTCGTAGCCAGTGATCTCGCAGAGCCAGGTCTCCAGGTCTGCGACGACCTTCAGCAGGCCGGGGGCGTCGTCGACCGGGGCGTAGGGGTGCACCCTGGCGAAACCGGGCCAGGTGATGGGCTCCATCTCCGCGGTCGCGTTGAGCTTCATGGTGCACGAGCCGAGCGGAATCATGCTGCGGTCCAAGGCGATGTCCTTGTCGGACAGCCTCCGCAGGTAGCGCAGCATCGCGGTCTCGGTGTGGTAGCTGGTGAACGCGGGGTGGGTGAGGAATTCGGAGGTACGCGTCTCGATGGCGGAGGCGGGCGCGACGGCGGCGTCGGTGTCCAGCGACCGTGCGGTGCCGAAGGATTCGAGCACGGCCGCGACGTGCGCCGAGGTGGTGGCCTCGTCGCAGGCGATGGCCACGTGATCGGCGTCGACCAGCCACAGGTTGATGCCGCGCGACTTCGCCTTGGCCACAACGGCTTCCGCGCCGCCCGGCACGTGCGCCAGCACGGTGTCGAAGAAGGTGTCGTGCACGACAGCGCCGTCCAGCCCCGCCGCGATCGCCGCCGCGTGCCCGTGCACCCGCCGCGCGATCGCCCGCAGACCGTCGGCGCCGTGGTAGCTCGCGTACATCGCGGCCACGATGGCCAGCAGCACCTGGGCAGTGCAGATGTTCGAGGTCGCCTTCTCGCGACGGATGTGCTGCTCACGGGTCTGCAGCGCGAGCCGGTAGGCGAGATCGCCGTCGGCGTCCACCGAGACGCCGACCAGCCTGCCCGGCAGCTGCCGCGCGTACTGGTTGCGCACCGCCAGATACCCGGCGTGCGGACCACCGAAGCCGAGCGGCACGCCGAAGCGCTGGGTGGTGCCGAAACAGACGTCGGCGCCCTGCTCGCCGGGCGGGGTGATCAGCGTCGCCGCGAGCAGGTCGGCGCCCACCGCGACCAGCGCGCCGCGCTCGTGCGCGGCCGCGATCACGGTCGTCCAGTCGACGATCCGGCCGGACGCGCTCGGCGCCTGCAGCACCACGCCGAAGAACTCGCCCTCCGGCAGCGCCCCGGTGGACAGGTCCGCCTCGACGATCTCGATGCCGAGCGGCTCGGCCCTGGTCTCCAGGATGGTGCGGGTCTGCGGGAACAGGTCCGCGTCGACGAGCAGCCGCGCCGACTTCGACCGGCCCGCCCTGCGCAGCAGCGTCATCGCCTCGGCGGCCGCGGTGGCCTCGTCCAGCATGGACGCGTTGGCCACTTCCATCCCGGTCAGATCCGAGACCATGGTCTGGAAGTTGAGCAGCGCCTCCAGGCGACCCTGGCTGATCTCCGGCTGGTAAGGCGTGTAGGCGGTGTACCAGGCCGGGTTCTCCAGCAGATTCCGCACCAGCACGGGCGGGGTGAGGGTGTCGTAGTAGCCGAGGCCGATCATCGAGGTGGCCACGGTGTTGGCGTGCGCGAGGGCGGCCAGCTCGGTGAGCACCTCGTGTTCGGTGGCCGCGGGCGGCAGCCCGGCCAGCGCGCCCGCGGCGGAGTCGTCGAGGATGCTGGCGGGCAGCGCGACGGTAGCGAGGTCGTCCAGCGAATCGACGCCGACGACGGGCAGGATCAGGGCGAGTTCGTCCCGGTCGGGTCCGATATGACGGTCGGCGAATGATCGAGTCACGGCAGCAGCTCCAAGGTCGGGCGGGTCGAGCCGTGTCGATGGGTAGACGCGGTGTCGACGGGGTACCAGCCCTCCCCCTCTGTCGTGGTGCCTGAGAGATTCGGGCGGCCCGGTCGAAGCCATTCCCTTTCCCCATGGGCGGGCGGCCCTGCGCACGCGCAGACCACCGCTTTCCAGAGGCGCCGAAGCCCGTACGGTCCCTGTTGCCTGAGAGATTGACGGGGAGGTGCTGCTCCTTCGGCGCCCGGTCTGTTCGAGACCGGAACTCTCCCGCACGGCGGCGACGCACCGTCAGTTTATGTCGGCGCGCCGCGAAACGATGCCTCCGCCCGGGTGTCGCCCTCGTCACTCCGCCGCGGCGGACAGCGAAAGGCCACCGTCCCGCGCGGGTGACGGTGGCCTGATGCCGCTCGGTGTCAGCCGGTGGCCCTGTTCATCCGCGCCTTGCGCCGGAACGCCAGCTCGTCCTCCGGACGCTCGGTCGCGGTGCTCGCGCGCTCCGCGGGGAAGTTCGCGATGGCGCCGGTCAGCTCGCGCATGGCGCCGCTCACGGCGATACCGAAGACACCCTGCCCGCCCTGCAGTAAATCGACGACCTCCTCGGGAGAGGTGCACTCGTACACCGAGGTGCCGTCGGAGAACAGGGTGATGCCCGCCAGATCCTGGACGCCCCTGCTGCGCAGATGATCGACGGCGATGCGGATGTTCTGCAGCGAGATCCCCGCGTCCAGCAGCCGCTTCACGATCTTGAGGACCAGGATGTCCTTGAACGAGTACAGCCGCTGACTACCCGAGCCCGCCGCGCCCCGGATGGAGGGCACGACGAGTCCGGTCCTGGCCCAGTAGTCGAGCTGACGGTAGGTGATTCCAGCGACCTGGCACGCGCTCGGCACACGGTAACCGACGAGCTCGTCGGGTACGGAGTCATCCGGGAACAGGCCGGGCTGCACCTCTGAGCCCTCGGTTGAGCCCTCGGTCGGACGGACGTCCGGCCGCCGCACATCCTGCGATTGCTCTGCCACTGACCACTCCCTTGCTCCGCAGACGCCTAGCCTCATCGATGGCCCGGCTCCGTGATGACCAACAACCCGTCATTCCGGACGTGGCCCAACTATCGAGATTACTCCCGTTGATTGTCTCGGGAGCGGCATCGTCGGACCAAACGCGACGCGCGGTAAAAGTCTGTAGCTGTAGTTGAGGTCTAGAAGATTTTCGGAATCCTCAGCTGTCGGTGGCCTTGAAGTCGTCCGGCGACACCGACTCGAGGAACTCCTTGAACTTCTCCACTTCGTCCTCGCGTTCGTCGGGCATCACCAATCCCGCTTCCTCGAGGACCGCTTCCTCGGCGTGAATCGGGCAACCCACGCGCAACGCGATGGCCACCGAGTCGGACGGCCGCGCCGAGATGCGTAGCTCGTTGTCGAAGACCAGATCCGCGTAGAAGGTGCCCTCTTGCAGATCCACGATCCGGACTTCCTTGAGAGTGTGCCCGAGCTCGGTGATCAAGATCTTGATCAGATCGTGGGTCAGCGGGCGGATGGGCGTCACCCCCTCCTGCTCCAGCACAATGGCCGTCGCCTCGGCCTGCCCGATCCAGATCGGAAGGTACCTGTCCCCCGACACCTCGCGCAGCAACAGCACGGGCTGGTTCTGTGGCTGCTCGACGCGGATGCCGATCACGCGCATTTCACTCATGCCCGCGCCTCGCTAACCCTCGGCTCCGGCATGCGCGAAGCACGCTGTGACATGATTCGCTCGCTCATAGCACTGCCTCCCATATTCGCCGGCCGCCCGACCTGACCGCTGCAGAGCACGCCGTACCACGAGTCTAGGCGAACCCATGGCGGTGCTGCGATCGGTGTGCACAGCCGAAATCGGCGTGTTGCCGGGGTGGAACACAGGAGCGGAAGTCAGCTTCCGAGAGAGTTGCGTACCGAGGCTTTCACCAGGCAGGTGTGCAGCGTCAGCGAGAGTGCCGCGAGTTCGCGCACAGTTTCCTCGGCCCTTGCCCGCGCGCCCGCGTCGCGGCTCTTGGCGATCGGCGCGGCGATCTGCGCCAACAGCGCGGCCTCCCGGTCCGCGGCCAGTTTGAAGGCGCGCAGATGCCGTGCCTCCAGGCCGAATTCAGCCATGGCGCAGGCGGTTCTGGCCAACGTGACCGCCTCGCCGTCGAAGAATCCGGCGGCGCCAGGGGTGATCAGGTTGGCCCGGATCAGATCGTTGAGGAACCGCTCATCGATCTCGGCCTGCTCCAGCAGATCCGCTCGGGTGAGCCGGATTTCGTGATCGAAGCGCAACTCGTCCGGCGAGACCTCGCCGGGCACCACGCCCAGCCTGCGCGGCGCGGCCGTCCGCGGGACACGGCCGACCTGCGCGGCGGCGGAGCCGGAATCGGCGCCCGTGATCGGGCCCGATTCCGCACCGCCGGGACGGCCGGAGTGCGCCCGCGCGCGGGCTTCCCGCACGCCGAGCGTGGCCGCTCCGCTGTCGATCGCTTCCAGTTGCTCCTTGATCACCTTCAGCGGCAGGTACTGATCGCGCTGCGCGGTCAGCACGAACCTGAGCCGTTCGCAGTCCGCGACCGAGAACCTGCGGTAGCCGGAGGGCGTGCGCTCCGGCCGGATCAGGCCCTCGGACTCGAGGAACCTGATCTTCGAGATGGTGATGTCCGGGAAGTCGGGTCGCAGTAGGTCGAGAACGGAGCCGATCGACATCCCTCCGCGCGCCCACTGCGCCGCGCCCGTCACAGCGCCGTGCCTTTCACACACATCGGCGCCGTCGTGCTCATAGACTGCCCGCACCCGCTGACGGCTCGTTCACGGCGGCGCGCGGTCCGGTCAGGAACACGAGCCGGAACTTGCCGATCTGGACCTCGTCGCCGTTCTGCAGCTCCGAGGAGTCCACCGGCTCCCGGTTCACGTAGGTGCCGTTCAGGCTGCCCACGTCCACCACCTGGAACGTGTCGTCGTCCTGCCGGAACTCGGCGTGCCGACGGCTGACCGTGACGTCGTCGAGAAAGATGTCACTGTCGGGGTGACGCCCCGCCGAAGTGGTCGGCTGATCCAGGAGGAACCGCGATCCCGCGTTCGGCCCGCGCTTGACGACCAAGAGGGCTGCGCCGACCGGCAGGCCCTCGACCCCTTGGACCGGCTGCTCACCGGTCTGCTCACCGGAGCGCGACGCGTCGACCTCGCTCAGGAAATCCGCGCGGAAGACCGACGTCGTCTCGGCCGCGGTCTCCTGGTAACCCGGGTCTTTGTTCTCGCTCACCGTTTCTCTCCTCCTCGAACCTGATTATCCATGCAAGCAGGTGATGCTTCGCCGACACGACCGGTCGTGTCGCTAGAACACCGGCAGCGGATGCCGGTACATCTGTTGGCTTTGACCGTACCCTGCCGGGGCGTGCCCGTGCAGGGAGAACTAGGAAGGCCGCGTCAGCCCCCGATAACTCCTTGATAACCTGCCGCATCCAGCAGTTCACCCAGCGTGACATCGAGCCCGGCGGCGTCCTCCACCTCGAGCTCGAACAGCCAGCCCGCACCATACGGGTCGGTGTTCAGCGTCTCCGGCGCGGAGGTCAGTTCTTCGTTCACCGCAACGACTTTCGCGGCCAGCGGGGCGTAGATGTCCGAGACGCTCTTGGTGGACTCGACCTCCGCGATGCCCTCGCCCGCGCTCGCCGCCCGGTCCGCGTCCGGCAGCTGCACGAACACGACATCACCGAGCTGCGACTGCGCGTAATCGGTGATGCCGACCCGCACCCGATTCGGGGCGACCCGGCGCACCCACTCGTGCTCTTCGGTGTACCGCAGATCCTCGGGGGTTAGGGGCACTGGGCGTCCTTTCGTAGTGAACGTTGCACGCAACCTTATCGGTTATGGGCGACGGTGCCCCACAGCCGGTATCGCTCGCGCCACCGCAATGGCCTTGCCCGCGTAGAGCACGCCGGTCCAGAGATACACCGCCGTGCCCCAGACCAGGAAGGCCCCGCCGAAGGCCCGGCCGAAACCGGCGAGTGCCCAATCCATCTGTCCGGCAAGCAACCATGGCAGCGCGGACATGAGCGCGAAGGTGGCGGCCTTGCCCAGATAGATGACCTCGGGCGGGTCCAGATCCCGCCGTTTGTAGACCGAGAGCGTGAAGGTCAGCATCAGATCGCGGCCGACGAGCAGCAGCGCGACCCACCACGGCAGCAGGCCGCGGATCACGAAGGCCAGCAAGGTGGTCACCAGGAAGAGCCGGTCCACGAACGGGTCGAGCAGCGCGCCCAGACGGGACCCCTGATCCAGCAGCCTGGCCAGCTTGCCGTCCAGGAAATCGGTCACGCCGCTGGCGACAAGCAGCGCGAAGGCCCAGCCATCGGCCTCCTCGACGAGCAGCAGCCACAGGAACACCGGCACGCCGATCAGCCGCAGCACGCTCAGCACGTTCGGGACGGTGAGGATGCGGTCGTCGAACACGCCACCGCCGGTGT
Organism: Nocardia sp. bgisy118; assembly: GCF_057708605.1. Taxonomy (NCBI): domain Bacteria; kingdom Bacillati; phylum Actinomycetota; class Actinomycetes; order Mycobacteriales; family Nocardiaceae; genus Nocardia; species Nocardia sp. bgisy118. The sequence goes on from NZ_JBYISM010000011.1 coordinate 177,612, forward strand.
CGGCGCGCTCGCCGGGTTCGGTGGTCCCCGATTCCGTTGTCACACGCCTGTGCTTACCGCACGAGCCCCTGGCGTCGCCATCCGGGCTCGCCGTGGGTTTACGCCACATCGCCCACCCTGAAAGAATGAATATGAAACCATCTCATCATCGATAGATGAGGAGAGGATGTCATGCCCGCATTCGACTACGACGTGGTAGTGATCGGTTCCGGGTTCGGCGGCAGCGTGAGCGCCCTGCGGCTGACCGAGAAGGGCTACCGGGTGGGCGTGCTCGAGGCCGGGCGGCGCTGGACGGCCGACGACCTGCCCAGCACGAATTGGAACGTGCGCAAATCCCTTTGGGCACCGCGCCTCGGCCTGACCGGTCCGCAGCGGATCAGCATTCTGGGCAAATGCGCGGTGTTCTCCGGCGCCGGAGTGGGCGGCGGCTCACTCATCTACGGCAACACCCTCTACGAGCCGCTGCCGAGCTTCTACACCGACAAGCAGTGGGCGCACATCACCGACTGGAAGGCCGAGCTGGCGCCCTACTACGACCAGGCCAAACGGATGCTCGGCGTCGCGCCCAACCCGCGCATGACGCCCGCCGACACCGTGATCAGGGAGATCGCCGACGACCTCGGGGTCGGCGATACCTTCCACGCGACGAACGTCGGAGTCTTCTTCAACGAGTCCGATCCCGGCACCGAGGTCGACGACCCGTACTTCGGCGGCGCCGGCCCGCGCCGCCGCGGCTGCGTGCACTGCGCACGGTGCTTCACCGGCTGCCCGCACAACGCCAAGAACACCACCCCCACCAACTATCTCTACCTGGCCGAACAGGCGGGCGCCGAGGTGCATCCGCTGACCACGGCCACCGTGGTGCGCCCGCTGTCCAGCGGTGGCTACGCAGTGGAGACCGAGCGCTCGGACCGCTGGATCCGCAAACAGCGCAGGACGTTCACCGCCGAGCAGGTGGTATTCGCGGGCGCCGCGCTGGGAACCCAGAAGCTGCTGCACCGGATGCACGACGAGCGGGTGCTGCCCGCGCTCTCGCCCAGGCTCGGCGAGCTGACCCGCAGCAACTCCGAGGCAATCCTCAATGTGGTGAGCCGGACGCGGCGCGATTTCGCCGAGGGCATCGCGATCACCTCCTCCATCCATCCGGAGGCCGACACGCACATCGAGGTCTGCCATTACGGCAAGGGACAGAACGCGCTGTTCCCTATGTCGGTGCCGATCGTGGACGGCGGCGCGTTCCGGTTCCTGCGGTTCCTGCTGGCGATCCTGTTACACCCTGCGGTGTTCCTGCGCAGCCTGAACGCCAGGCACGCGTCGGAGAAGTCGGTGATCCTGCTGGTGATGCAGTCGCTGGACAACTCGCTCACCTCGTTCCGCAAGCGCGGGCAGCTGAAGACGAGGCAGGGCACGGGCGAGCCGAACCCGACCTGGATCCCGCTCGCGCACGACGTCGGCCGCCGCTTCGCGGAGAAGGTCGACGGTGACACCCACGGCCTGATCATGGACGTCTTCGACATCCCGGCCACCGCGCACTACATCGGCGGCTGCGTGATCGGCGAGAGCGCCGAGACCGGCGTGGTCGACCCGTATCAGCGGGTGTTCGGGCATCCCGGCCTGCACGTCGCGGACGGGTCGGCGGTCACCGCGAATCTCGGCGTGAATCCCTCGCTGACCATCACCGCCCAGGCCGAGCGAGCCATGGCCTTCTGGCCGAACAAGGGCCAGGACGATCCACGCCCCGCGCTCGGCGAGCACTACCGGCGCATCGATCCGGTGGCGCCCGTCGGGCCCACCGTCCCCGCCGCGGCGCCGGGCGCGCTGCGCCTGCCGATCGCGCCGGTCGATCCCCCCGTGCCTGCGACCTGAGCCGCGCGGTCTCGGCGTCCGCACGATGCGCGGGAATCGACGGCGGCAGGCTAGCGTGATCCCTCGTGTCGGACAGTGGTGTTGATCTGCGTTCCTACGTCCCCGCCGAGGAGATGCGCGAGCGTGGGCGCGCCCTGCGCGAGCGTGTCCCGGTGACCGCGCGCGACCGCGAGGTCACCGGCACGCGGCGGCCGGAGGTGCTCGAATTCCTGCGCGCCGCACACGCGGACCGGCTCCCGCACCTGGTGCCGCTGCGGGTGGGACGCATGATGTCCGGTCCGTTCACGTTCTACCGCGGCGCGGCCGGACTGATGGCCGCCGATCTGGCCGATGGACCGGTCAGCGGTCTCGACGCGCAGCTGTGCGGTGACGCGCACGCCGCGAACTTCGGCCTCTACGGCACCTCGCGCGGCGAAATCATCATGGACATCAATGATTTCGACGAGACCATCGCCGGGCCGTGGGAGTGGGATCTGGAGCGCCTCGCCGCCAGCCTGGTGCTGGCCGGGCGCGAGTCGGGCGCCGACGAGGACGACTGCCGCAGGGCCGCGCGCGACGCCGCCCGCAGCTACCGGATCGCCGTCGACACGCTCGCGGAGCAGCCTTTCATGGAGTCGTGGACCGCCCTGCCCGACGAATCCGTGATCAGCAGGGCCAAGGCCGACGACCTGCTCGACGACTTCAAGAAGGCGGCCAAGAAGGCGCGCAAGAACAACAGCGCCAAGGTCGCCGCCAAGTGGACCAGGCATCTCGACGACCACGTGACCGATGTCAGCAAGCACCGATTCGTCAGCGACCCACCGGTTCTCACCCCGGTCGAGGACGCCGTGGAGCAGGCCGTCATCGACGGATTGCAACGCTACGGCGATACCCTCGGCGAGTCGCGACGCAACCTGCTGGCCCGATTCGCGGTGTCGGACGTCGCTTTTCGTATCGTCGGCACCGGAAGCGTCGGGCTGCACAGCTATGTCGCGCTGCTGCACGGCAACGACGGCGAGGTGCTGGTGCTGCAGCTCAAGCAGTCCATTCCCTCCGCGCTCGCGCCGTACCTGCCCGCACCCCCGGTGCGCCACGAGGGCGAGCGAATCGTGCAGGGCGCCAGGCTGGTTCAGTCCGACTCCGACATGCTGCTCGGCTGGACGACGCTCGCACTCGGCGGGCGCGAGGTGCCTTTCATCGTCCGGCAGTTCCGCAACTTCAAGGGCAGCATCGACCCGGCCGCGCTGCCCGCGGACGATCTCGACGACTACGGCAGGCTGGCGGGCGCGCTGCTGGCCCGCGCGCATTCGCGATCGCTCGATCCCCGTCTGCTCTCCGGGTATCTGGACGGTGACGAGAGCTTCGACGAGGCCGTCGCGAATTTCGCGGTGCGCTACGCCGATCGCACCGAGGCCGACCACGCCGAGCTCGAACGTGCGGTCCAGGCTGGGAAACTCGCCGCCGAGGTTCCCGAATGACCGGTGCCGCCGGCTTCCAACACGCCGCGTGTCGGTGTTGGCGCGGCGCGCCGCGCGCCATTGCTCGTATCCTGTCCACTGTCGCGTGACGACGTGAAGGGCGGTCGCGAATGCTCGTACGAGTACAGAACCCGGCTGGCACGAATGCCGAACGGGCACTGATCGATTGGCTGCGCACGTGGAAGGACCCGGTGAGCCCGCACGGCGTGGCCACCATCAATTGCAGCCTGTTCCACAAGGACAAGCTGCACCAGTTCGACGCGGTCGTCTGGACGCCGACCAGCTGCGTGGTGATCGAGGCCGAGGCGCTCGTCGCCCGCCAGGACGGCGTGCTGGAGATCCCGCTGAACGGGCCGTGGGCGATCAACGGTGAACCCGCCGCGATGGAGAGCAGGGACAAGCGCACGCCGCTGGAGAAGTCCCGCGATCACACCTTCGCGCTGCAGGACTGGCTGTCCGCCCGCGGCCTCGGGCAGCGCGCGGTGCACGGCGTGGCGCTGGTGGTCCCGCTGCGCGGAGCCGAGCTGCAGATCCAACAGGCGTGGAGCGACCCGAGTTTCGACGTCATCCTCGGCAACGACCCCAGCAGGCTGCGGCACTACTTCGACACGCTCGCCGAGAGCGAGAAGCACCTGTGGACCGCCAACGACGTCGCGGTCGCCTTCCGCGGTCTCGGCATCCTCCCCTATCTACCCGCACCGCAGGAGCTGATCAACGAGGGCTTCATCGGCCCCGTCGACATCACGCTGTGGCACGGCGGCCCGCAGCAGGCCCAGGCCGAGGCGTACGCCGAAGAGCTGGCCCAGCTGGAGCGCGACGCGCGAGGGCCGATCGTCAAGGCTCCGTGGTACAGCCCGTGGAAGCTGTACCCGACCGAGCGCGGCGACATCGACATGGGCCGCGCGCTCATGCGGGCGGTGCTCACGGTCGGCATGGTGGTGGCCATCGCCTGGGTGCTGTGGTTCGTCGTCACCGCGATCCTCACCTACGGGCCGGGCTGATCGCTCGGCGCGCACCGCCCCTGATCAGCTCCGCTCGTAGACGCTCGCGTCGTCGAGCATGGCGGCGCGCAACATCGTCTCCGGCACGCCCATCGCCTCCACCAGCGTCAGCGCGTGCGGGCGCAGCCGGTCCACCAGCTCGTTCACCCCGCGGCGCACCGCCTTCGCGCGCTCGACCGACATGAACCGGTGCATGATGAACCAGGCCGAGTTCTCCTCGAGCATGGTGTAGACGAACAGGTCGCATACGTCGTCGGCGAGCGCCTTGGCGTCCGGGTCCTCGATGTCGCCGATGCCTTCGATGAAGGCTTCCAGCACCAGCCGGTCGATGTGCGCGGCGCCCGCGGCCAGGATGTGGTCCTGGGCGTTGTTGAACGCCTCGAAGGGACCGGTCTCCTCGGCCCGCGCGCGCAGCCGGTGCGCCGCGGTGCGGACCAGGTAGTCCTCGCGGTCGGCGAACAGTTGCAGCTGCACCGAGCGCCGGGACAGGTCGCCCTCGTCGACTCCGTCGTCGCCGCGGTCGCGCAGCGTCTGGATGAGCTGACGCACACCGGAGCGCTTGCGCACCACGTCACCGGCCATGGTGGCGGCGAAACGCACCCAGCCGAGCGCGTCCAGATCGCGGATCTCGTCGGCGTAGGCGGTCAGCAGTTCCTTGGCGACCAGTTGGGTCAGAACGATGTTGTCGCCCTCGAACGTGGTGAACACGTCGGTGTCGCCCTTGAGCGTCACGAGCCGGTTCTCGGTGAGATACCCTGCGCCGCCGCACGCTTCGCGACATTCCTGGATGGCGCGGGTGGCGTGCCTGGTCTGGGCGACCTTCAGGCCCGCCGCGCGCTTCTCCAGCGCGCGCTGCGCGTTCGGCTCCAGATCCTGGCCGGTCTGCACCAGGTGCATGCGGCGAACCAGGTCGTTCTGCGCGAAGGCGTAGGCGTAGGACTTCGCCAGCAGCGGCAGCAGCCTGCGCTGGTGGCTGCGGTAGTCGAGCAGCACCGTCTCCTCACCGCTGTCCGGATCGGCGAACTGCCTGCGCTTCAGCGCGTAACGCAGCGCGATGCTCAGCGCCACGCGCGCGCCCGCGGCCGCCGCGCCGCCCACGCTGACCCGCCCGCGCACCAGCGTGCCGAGGGTGGTGAAGAAGCGCCTGCTCGGGTTGTCGATCTCCGAGCTGTAGGTCCCGTCGGGCGCCACGTCGGCGTAGCGGTTGAGCAGGTTCTCGCGCGGGACGCGGACGTGATCGAAGGTGATGCGGCCGTTGTCGACGCCGAGCAGGCCGCCCTTGAGCCCGTCGTCGGAGGTGGTGACGCCGGGCAGGTCGGCGCCCTGGTCGTCGCGGATCGGCACCAGCAGGCAGTGCACGCCCTGGTTCTCACCGTTGGTGATGAGCTGGGCGAAGACCGCGGCCATCCTGGCGTGCTCGGCGGCGCCGCCGATGTAGTCCTTGCGCGCCGACGGCGTCGGGCTGTGCACCACGAATTCCTGGGTGCCGGGATCGTAGGTGGCGGTGGTCTCGAGGTTGGCGACGTCGCTGCCGTGCCCGGATTCGGTCATCGCGAAGCAGCCGAGCAGGTCCAGCGAGATCAGCCTGCGGATGTACTCACGGTGCCGTTCGGTGCCGAGGTTCTCCACCGCCCCGCCGAACAGGCCCCACTGCACGCCCGCCTTGACCCACAGCGACAGGTCGGCGTAGGCGAGCATCTCCAATCCGGTGACGGCCGCGCCCGGTTCGCCGGTTCCGCCGTTCTCCCTGCGGAATCCGCGCTCGGCGTAGCCGAGGGTCGCGATCACCCGCATCTGGTCCAGCACGCGGGCCCTGGCCGCCTTGTAGTCGAGGTAGGGGTCGCCGGTGAATTCCTGCCCGGTCAATTGGGTTCGGGCCTCCTCGCGGACCGACCCCCATGGTCCATCGAGTGCCGCACGAAGGTGTTCTGCCGTCGTAGAGCTGCTGCCGGTAGCCATGACTTCGACCATAGTCGCCACGTACCACGCGGAATCGAGGCAAAACTCTTGCCCCCGATTGAACACGCGTTTAATATACTGAACATGTGTTCAAGCAACAGCCCGTATCGCAAGGATCCTCCGCGGATCTGACCACGGCGGCCCGTATCAGAGACGCCGCGATCGAAGTCTTCGGCGAGCACGGATTCCAGGTCGGGGTTCGTGCCATCGCGGCTGCGGCAGGCGTCTCCCCCGGACTCGTCAACCACCACTTCGGTTCCAAAGACGGTCTGCGCGCCGTGTGCGACGACCGGGTGCTGGAGCTGATCCGGGACGAGAAGGTCAAGGCGATCACGGCACCCAACGCCGCGTCGGGCATGCTCGCCGCCCTGGCCGAGATCGAGATCTACGGCCCGCTCGTCGCCTACATGGTGCGCAGCCTGCAAGCAGGCGGACCGATGGCCGAGTCGCTGTTCGAGCACATGGTCGCCGACGCCGAGGTCTACATGCAGCAGGCCGTCGACGCGGGGACCGTGAAGCCGAGCCGCGACCACAAGGCCCGCGCCCGATATCTGATGATGCTCAATGTCGGCGCCATCCTGCTGTGGGTGCAACTGCATCGCCGCGACGACGAAAAGATCGATTTCCGCAAGGCGATCCGCGCGATCACCGAAGAACTCACCCCACCGGCCCTCGAGTTCTACACCCAGGGCCTGCTCATCGACACCACCCTGATGGACACTGTCATGAAGGAGCACTGATGTCCGAGGTCATCGAAGCCGAGGATCTGCGTAAGACCTTCGGCCACGTCAAAGCCCTCGATGGGCTGAACCTCACGGTCAGTGAGGGCGAAATCCACGGCTTTCTAGGCCCCAACGGCGCGGGCAAGTCGACCACCATCCGGGTCCTGCTCGGCATCCTGCGCGCCACCTCGGGTCACGCCAGGCTGTTCGGCCGCGACCCGTGGACCGACGCGGTCGGCCTGCACCGCGAATTGGCCTACGTGCCGGGCGATGTCACGCTGTGGCCGTCGCTGTCCGGTGGCGAGACCATCGACCTGCTCGCCAGAATGCGCGGCGGCATCAACACCGAACGCCGCGCCGAGCTGATCGAGCGCTTCGATCTCGACCCGCGCAAGAAGGCGCGCACATACTCCAAGGGCAACCGGCAGAAGGTCGCGCTGATCTCCGCGCTCGCCTCCGACGTGCGGCTGCTGCTGCTCGACGAGCCGACCTCCGGCCTGGATCCGTTGATGGAACAGGTCTTTCGCGAGTGCGTGCACGAAGCGCAGCAGCGTGGCACGACGGTGCTGCTGTCCAGCCACATCCTGTCCGAGGTGGAGGTGCTCTGCGATCGGGTGACCATCATCCGGGCAGGGCGGACCGTGGAGACCGGCTCGCTGTCCGAGATGCGCCATCTCTCGCGCACCGCTATCACTGCCGAATTGCTCGGCGACCCAGGCGATCTCAGCCGGATCGGCGGCGTCGAGGACATCGAGCGCGACGGGTCGACGCTGCGCTGCCAGGTCGACAGCGAGCACCTCGGCGAGCTCATCCGGGTACTCGGCGACGCGGGTGTGCGGAGCCTCACCAGCGCGCCGCCCACGCTCGAGGAACTGTTCATGCGGCACTACCACGTCGACGGCCAGGCGGGCGACACCGCGACGACCCACGGGGAGAAGGTGCGAGCATGACAGCGCGGAGCGATTCGTTGAGGGGTGGCGGCCGGGTGACGGGTGGGCCCACCGCCGTCCACCGCGCCTCTGCCGCACCGCTTTTCGGCGAATCCGCCGATTTCGCGGGCACCTGGCAGTTGCTGCGGCTGTATCTGCGTCGCGACCGGATCGTGCTGCCGCTCTGGTCGCTGCTGATCGGGTTGATGCCCGCCTTCCAGGTGGTCAGCATCAAGGACCTGTACACCACCCAGACTCAGCTGGACGATTTCGCCCGGACCACCGCCGACAGCCCGGCCCTTGTCGCCATGTACGGGCCGGTGTTCAGCACCGAGCTGGGCTCGATCGGCACCTGGAAGGCCGGCGCGATGTACACGATGATCGCGATCGCGACCATCCTGACCGTCATCAGGCACACCAGGGTCGAGGAGGAGACCGGTCGCGCGGAACTGGTCGGCGCCACCAGCATCGGCCGCTTCGCGGGGCTCACGGCGGCGCTCACGCTGACCTTCGGCGGCGCGCTGATCGCCGGAATCTCCTGCGCCGCTTCGCTCTACGCCGCCGACCTGCCCGCGGCGGGTTCGCTGGCCTTCGGCGCGGCGCTCGCCGCGTCGGGCATCGTGTGGGCCGCGATCGCCGCGGTCGCCGCCCAGGTGAGCGCCGGTGCGCGGGTCGCGCGCGGCGTCGCGTTCGGGACACTGGGCGCTGCCTTCGCGCTGCGCGCGGTCGGCGACGCGGGCAACGGCGTACTCTCCTGGTTCTCGCCGATCGGCTGGTGCCTGCAGATCCGCCCCTACGCCGACGAACGGTGGTGGGTGCTGCTTCCGCTCGCCACGGCCGCCGTGCTGGCGACCGGCGCCGCCTACGCCCTGCTCGCCTCGCGCGACACCGGCTCCGGTCTGCTCGCCGAACGGCCGGGCCCCGCCGCCGCGGCGCCGCGACTCTCCGGCCCCGTCGCGCTGGCCTGGCGTCTACAGCGCGGCACGCTGCTGGTCTGGACGGTGGGCTTCGGCCTCTACGGTCTGCTGATCGGCGGCGCGGTGAACAGCGTCAGCGACATGCTCGACGACAGCGGCACCATCACCGATCTGGTCACCCGCATGGGTGGTTCGGAGAGCCTGGAGGAGTCGTTCATCGCGTACGCGCTCGCCATGCTGGCCGCCGCGGCGTCCGCGTTCTCGATCTCCGCGGCGTTGCGCCTGCACGACGAGGAGGCCAGCCAGCGGGCCGAGGCCACGCTGGCGGCCGCGGTCGGCCGGACCCGATACGCGTTGAGCCACATCGCTTTCGCGCTGGCCGGCCCCGCGCTGGCGCTGCTCACCGCCGGGCTCGCGATCGGTGTCGTCTACGGTCTCACCACCGGTGATCTCGGCGAGAAGCTGCCGGAATCGCTGGCCGCCGCGGCCGTGCAGGTACCCGCGGTCTGGGTGGTCACCGGCATCACGATCGCGCTCTTCGGGCTCGCGCCGCGCTACACGCCGGTCGCCTGGGGCGTGCTGAGCGGCATGGTCGTGCTCTTCTTCGTCGGCTCGCTGAACGGGCTGCCGCAGTGGATGGTCGACCTGGTGCCGTTCGTGCACCCGCCGAAGCTTCCGGGCGCGACGTTCGAGGCGACGCCGATCCTGTGGTTGCTGGGCACCGCCGCCGTCCTGCTCACCGTCGGCATCGCGGCCTACCGCCGCCGTGACCTGCGCTGACCCGACACCGTGCGCCGCCGCTCGTTCGCGGGCGGCGGTGCACGCGTCTCAGCGCCGGTCGATCCCGGTGAGCCCCAGTTTGCCCGCCAGCCGCTCGAGATAAGCGCGGACCTCCTCGGCGTCGCGGTCCGGCAGACCGAAAACCGCCTCCGTCACGCCGAGTTCGGCCCACTGCGCCAATTGCGCGGCATCGTGCCGCCCCGCCAGCGCGACGATCTCCGGGGTCTCGGTACGTCCGTGTTCGCGCCAGATCCGGTGCAGCAGTTCGATCTTCTCGCCGAGGCCTTCCTCGGTGGGTGTCGTGATCCACCCGTCGGCGTTCTTGGCGAGCCAGGCGAACGACTTCTCCCCGCCCGCCGCGCCGAGCAGCACGGGGATGCGCTTCTGCGTCGGCTTCGGCCATGACCAGCTCGGACCGAAGCTCACGAACTCGCCGGAGAAGCTCGCCTCCTCCTCGCTCCAGATCGCGCGCATCGCGTCCAGGTGTTCGCGCAACACCGTGCGCCGCTTGTTGGCGGGCACCCCGTGGTGGGCGAGTTCGTCGGTGTTCCAACCGAATCCGACGCCGAGGCTGACCCGTCCGCCGGACAGGTGGTCCAGCGAGGCGATGGCCTTGGCCAAGGTGATCGGGTGGTGTTCGGCGGGCAGCGCCACCGCGGTCGAGAGCGTGATCCGTTCGGTCACCGCCGCGGCCGTGCCCAGCGCGACCCAGGGATCGAGCGTGCGCAGGTAGCGGTCGTCGGGCAGGCTGGCGTCGCCGGTGCGCGGATGCGCCGCCGCGCGCACCACCGGAATGTGCGTGTGTTCGGGGACATAGAACGAATCGAAGCCGGCCCGCTCGGCTGCCGCGGCGGCGTCGGCGGGCGTAATGCCCCGGTCACTGGTGAACAACACGATCCCGTACCGCATCGCACGCACTCCCATCGCCAGAAATTAGAACAAGTTCTACCACCTTTCACCGCGCCGCACCATGGTCTTGCGCCCCGCGCACGCGTGCTGACAGGCGCGGATGCCGGACCCGCACCGCGACAACTATGGTCGCGGGCATGGGTCTTGACGCGCTGCCGGGAGGAGACAACACGAATCCGCGAGCCGATCACCCCGGCTGGCGCAACAGGGTGTGGCCACGCCGGGCCCCGCATCTGCCCGGCGTCAGCGAGGCCGTCGGGCTGCTGGTGGCCGACCGGCAGGCCACCGCCGACACCATCGTGGCCGCGCCCACTCCCCTGCAACCGATCGACCTCACCGACGACGCGAGGGTGGCCGAGGTGCTCGATCTCGCCGTACGCGCCGGAGAGGTGGTGCTCGCGTCGGGCACCGGCGTCATGGACACCACCACCCAGGTGCGTTTCATCGCGGCCACCTACGGCCTGGCCCGCTGCGATGTCGACGTCACCTACGACTCGATCCGCATCTGGGCCGACCGCGGCCCGCTGCTGCCGCCCGCGAGCACGATGCGCGTCGTGCAGTATCGCGCGCTCGACTTCACCCGGCTGGCCGCGGTGGACCGGCTCACCCGGCGCATCCGCACCCAGGTGGTCGCGCCCGAGGACGCGCGCGCGTCCCTCGACGCCATCACCTCCGCACCACACCCGTACCACCGCTGGACCGCGACGTTCGGCTGGTCGCTGCTCGCCGCCGCCATCGCCGCGCTGCTCGGCGCGGGCATCGTCGTCGCGGCGCTCAGCTTCGCCACCACCGCGGCGATCGACCGGACGAACCGGGTGCTGAACCGCTACGGGTTGCCGTTCTTCTTCCAGCACATGATGGGCGGACTCATCGCCGCGGTCCCTGCCATCGTGCTGTCCACCCTCGCCGAACCGCTCGGCTTCCACGCGGATCCCACGCTGATCATCGCGGCGGGCATCACCGTGCTGCTCAGTGGTCTGCAATTGGTCGGTTCGGTGCAGGACGCCATCACCGGGGCGCCGATCACCGCGACCGCGCGGCTGCTCGAGGTGGTGATGATGACCGGCGGCATCGTCGCGGGCATCGCGCTGGCGCTGCGTCTGGCGCAGGTGGTCGGCGCCACCGTGCCGTCCATCGATATGACCTCGGGTCGCGACATCACCGATCTGCCGGTCAAGATCGCCGCGGGCGCGATCGCGGCGCTGGCCTTCGCGCTCGCCTGCTACGCCGAGAAACGCGCGCTGGCCGCCGCGGCGTTCGGCGGCGCGGCGGGCGCGATCAGCTATCTGCTCGTCCAGCACGCCGGATTCGGTCCGGTGATCTCCTCCGGGGTGGCCGCCACCCTGGTCGGCATGGCCGGTGGTCTGATGGCCCGCCGCGCGCTGACGCCGCCGCTCGTCGTCGCGGTCGCGGGCATCACGCCGCTGCTGCCGGGTCTCAGCGTGTATCGCGGGCTCTACGCCATGCTCAGCGACGAACCGTTGCTCGGCTTCGATCAGCTGCTCGCCGCATTCGGCATCGGCTGCGCGCTGGCCGCGGGTGTGACGCTCGGCGAATGGTGCGACCGCTCGCTGCGCCGTCCGCGGATTCTCAGCCGTTTCGGTTCGCTCCGACGACCCATCGTCCGGCGCAGGCGGCGCGCGAATCCCGCACACTGATACCCTGCCGCAACTCGGGTGCGGCGAAACCGGCGAACCGGTATGGTCTGTGCGGTTAGTTAGGGTAGCCAAACAAGTGGGCTGCCGCAGGCGACGGTGAGGTGGTTCGGAATGTCGGAAGCAGTACCTTTCTCGGCACGCATCCAGTCCGCCACCGCGCGTCAGCACGCGGAGGCGGAGAACTCCTCGTTCATCAGCGACATGCTCGGCGGCGCGCTCGGCATCGACTCCTACCACCGCTACACCGGCCAGCTGTGGTTCATCTACCGCGCACTGGAGCAGCGCTGGCCCGAACTGGCCGACGACAGCGTCGCGGGCCCCTTCATCAAGCCGGAGCTGGCCAGGACCGCCGAACTCGAGCGCGACCTCGTCGCCCTGCTCGGCCCGGACTGGCGCGCCCAGCTGCGGGCGCTGCCCGCCACCGTCGCCTACGCCGAGCGCATCGAGGAGTGCTCGCGCGACTGGCCCGCCGGGTACGTCGCCCACCATTACACCCGCTATCTCGGCGACCTGTCCGGCGGTCAGGTGATCCGGGGCACCGCCGAGAAGCTGTGGGACCTGCCGCGCCGCGGCGACGGGGTCCGCTTCTACGTCTTCGACGGCATCGCCAATCCGGCCGCCTTCAAACGCGAATACCGGGCCCTGCTCGACGACCTGGCGGTGGACGAGCTCGAGCGCAGGCGGGTGCTCGAGGAATGCCAGCGCGCCTTCGACTACAACTCCGCGATCTTCGCCGAACTCGCCGCGGAGTTCCCGGCGCGCCGCCCGTCCTGACGGTCAGTAGGCGCCCTCGCCGCGAGCGACCGCGCCGATGGTCTTGGCGATGAGCAAGAGGTCGAGCACCATCGACCAGTTCTCCACGTAGGAAAGATCCAGCCGCACCGAGTCTTCCAGCGAGAGATCCGATCGGCCGCTCACCTGCCAGAGCCCGGTGATGCCCGGCTTGACCAGCAGCCTGCGCCGCATCTCGCCGTCATAGCTGTCGACCTCGCGCTGCACCTGCGGACGCGGGCCGACGACGCTCATCTCACCGCGCAGCACGTTGAGGAACTGCGGCAGCTCGTCCAGACTCAACTTCCTGATCACCCGCCCGACCGGCGTCACCCGCGGATCGTCCCTCATCTTGAAGAACACCGGGTTGCCGCCGTTGGCCTCGATCAGCGCGGACACGGTGCGCTCCGCGTCCTGGTACATGCTGCGGAACTTGATCATCCGAAAAGGCTTGCCGCCGCGCCCGATCCGCTCCGAGAGGTAGAACACCGGCCCGGGGCTGGTCAGTTTGACCGCCAGGGCGATGGCCAGCAACACCGGCGCGATCGCCAGCAGCACGCCCGCCGCGAAACACGCGTCGAAGACCGCCTTTCCGGTCGACTTGGCCCGGTCGTACTGCGGTTTGGCGATGTGCAGCATCGGCATTCCCGCGACGAGCCGGTTCGTCAGCCGGGTACCGGAGATGTCGACCACGCCGGGCGCGACGATCAGCTCGACGCCGAGCGGATCGAGTTCCCATGCCATCCTGCGCAATTCGACCGGACCCAGGTAGTCCGTCGCGGTGACCGCGACGGTGTCCGCACCGCTGCGGCGCACCGCCTCCAGCACCGAGCGATCGTCGCCGACGACGGAGAAGCTGCGGCCGGATGCCCGCAGCGCGTAGCGCCCCGTCGTGGCGACCCCGTCCGGAATGCACACGCCCACCACGCGATAGCCCGAATCCGGGTCTCGGGAGAACGCGCTCGCCATCGCCTGCGCAGCCTCCGGGGCGCCGACCACGAGCACCGAGGTCAAGCACTCCGCGCGATCGCGGCGCCTGACGCGGGTGTGCCAGCGCCAGCCCAGCCTGCTGGACATCAGTCCGAGCAGCCCGAGCGGCAGTGCGATCGCCAAATAGCCACGCGCGAAATCGATCTGGACGATCAGCGAGACGATGGCCACGGCGCCGAACAGGCGCAGCGTTGCCGAGACCAGCCGCCGGTATTCCTCGGTTCCCGAGCCGACCACCTGCGGCGAGCGGGTGTTCCCGGCGGCGAGGAACAGCGCCCAGGTCGCCGCGAGCGCCACGGAAACGACCGTATAGCCGATCTCGTAGGACAATCGCCAGGCCAGCGGCGGCGCCGCGGGCCCGCCGAACCTGATCACCTGCGCCAGACCGACCGCGCCCGCTATCACTAGCAGATCCGTTGCGGCCAAGTGCTTCACGTAGTCGGCTTGCCAGCGTTCCCGCTCGGAACGCGGCGGGATGTGCGACGGTCCGGATATATCGAGATCGTCGCTGCCCGTGAGCTCGTAGCTCATGGAACACACACCTCCCCCTGGGAGAGAATTCGTTGCTCCCGATCCCTGTCGATCGGTCCCCCGCAGTCCCGCATCGGCCGTCCCGGGGTGTTCGGTCATTCGACGGCCAACAGCAGATTGTTACAGAACTCGAAACGGCGCACATATCGAATGCCAAGGGTCACACTGTATTCCAGAGAATAGCCGACGAACTTCCGGTCGGTTTCGCCCCCGAATCGGAAATCCGGCCCGATCGGAATATTACGGCAGGTAGCGCACTCGAGTTGCTTTCGAATCGAAACGGGCGACCGGGGGGCCGATCGCGTCAACCCCCGATAGCGGACTCGATGCCCGCCCGCGACACGCCGAGAGACGTGTCCGTAAACCGCTATCTCACAGTCGATTTCATCAGCCATACGGGGGCAGTTGGTTGTAACGTCTCACTGGATCGCCTCGCCGCCTGAGGCGTGCCGGCCGCCTGCCGGGCGATCCGATCTCTCAGCAGAAGGTGGGTCTGCATGCGTTGTCGTCTGTGTGATTCCGCGCGCCTTTCGAGCGTGCTCGACCTCGGCGCGACACCGCCGTGCGAGAAATTCCTCGCGGTGGACGAACTAGATCTGCCCGAACCCGCCTATCCGCTCCATCTGCGGTTGTGCGAGGACTGTCTGCTCCTGCAGATTCCGGCCTTGATCACGCCCGAGGACACATTCACCGAATACGCTTATTTCGCTTCGTATTCCGAAAGTTGGGTGCGGCACGCTGAAAGATTCGTTTCGCACGCCGTCGAACGGCTCGGCCTCGGACCCGAATCCTTCGTCGTGGAGGCCGCGAGCAACGACGGCTATCTGCTCAGGCACGTGGTCGCCGCGGGCATCCGCTGCCTCGGCATCGAACCGTCGGTGAACGTCGGCGCGGCTGCCCGCGCACTGGGCGTGCCGACCGAAACCCAGTTCCTGGACGAGGATTCGGCGGCGAAGGTGCGCGCGGTGCACGGCCCTGCGAACCTGGTCGTCGCCAACAACGTCTACGCGCACGTGCCCGACCTGCGCGGCTTCACCCGTGCGCTGCGCGAGCTGATGGCCGACGACGGCTGGCTGACGATCGAGGTACACCACGCGGCGAACCTGGTGCGGCTCGGGCAGTTCGACACCATCTATCACGAGCACTTCCAGTACTACACCGTGTTGTCGGCCCAACGCGCACTCGCCACAGCTGGGCTCACCGTCGTCGACGTGGAACTGCTTGCCACACATGGTGGTTCGATCAGACTGTGGGCTCGGCCCGAGGCGGCGGCAGGCGCGCCCGGTGAACGCGTCGCCGCGGTGCTGCGCGACGAAGCCGCGGCCGGGCTGCACGACCCCGACGGCTACCGGGATCTGGCCCCGCGCGCCGCGCATGTGCGTCAGGAGCTGTTGCGCTATCTGCTCGCCCGGCGCGCCGAAGGCAAAAGGGTGGTCGGCTACGGTGCGCCGGGCAAGGGCAACACCCTGCTCAACTACTGCGGCATCCGCCCCGATCTGCTCGAGTACACCGTCGACCGAAATCCCTACAAGCTCGGCCGTTTCACGCCCGGCACGCGCATCCCGATCCACCCGACCGAACGTATCGATGCCGACCGGCCGGATGTGGTGCTGGTGCTGCCATGGAATCTGGAGACCGAGCTGACCGCGCAATTGCGCCACGTCGCCGACTGGGGCGGCGAGCTCGTCTACCCGCTGCCGACCGTGCATCGCGCCGACCTCACCAGCGCGACCCCAGACGACGACGCGGACCCGTCCACCGCCGCGGCGTCCACCGACAACGACTTCGAACACTTCACGGGGAGGCACGCGCGATGAAAGTTGTGCTGTTCTGCGGCGGCTACGGGATGCGGATGCGCGACAGCTCCGACGACATGATCCCCAAGCCGATGCAGCTGGTCGGTCCGCGACCGCTGCTCTGGCACGTGATGCGCTACTACGCGCACTTCGGCCACAAGGAGTTCATCCTGTGCCTCGGCTACGGCGCCGAGCACATCAAGAACTTCTTCCTCACCTACGAGGAGTCGGTCTCCAACGACTTCGTCATCCGCGAGGGCCGCGTGGAGTTGCTGCGCAGCGATATCAGCGACTGGTCCATCACCTTCGTGGACACCGGCGTGGAATCGGCCATCGGCGAGCGGCTGCGACGCGTACGGCAGTACATCGGCGAGGACGAGGTGTTCCTGGCGAACTACGCCGACGTGCTGACCGACGCGCCGCTGGACGAGATGATCGCCAGGTTCACCGCCTCCGGCGCGGCGGCCTCCATGATGGTCGTGCCGCCCCAATCCTCGTTCCACTGCGTCGATCTCACCCCGACCGGCGAGGTCAAGGACATCATGCCGGTCGCGAGGATGCCGCTGTGGGAGAACGGCGGGTACTTCGTGCTCACCCAGGAGGTGTTCGACCTGCTGCCACCCGACGGCGACCTGGTGGCCGACGCCTGCGGCGCGCTGGCCGGGCAGGGCAGGCTGTTCGGGTACCGGCACCTCGGGTTCTGGAAGCCCGCCGACACGTTCAAGGAGCGCGCCGAACTCGACGCGGGCTACCGCGCGGGCGTGCGGCCGTGGATGGTCTGGGAACCCGCGTGATCCCTCTGATCGTCGCGCCCGTCGCCGAAATCGCGGTGCTCGGCGCGCACTGCGACGACATCGCGATCGGCATGGGCGCCACGCTGCTCACCCTCGCGCGCCGCCGTCCCGGCCTGCGGGTGCGCGCGCTGGTCCTGTCCGGCGGCGGCACCGAACGCGAGGCCGAGGAGCGCGCCGCGCTCGCCGATTTCTGTCCCGGCGCGGCGCTCGCGCTCACCGTCCTCGACATCCCGGACGGTCGCGCGCCCGCGCACTGGGACCGAATCAAGAACGCGCTGGCGGACTTTCGCGCTGGCTGTGCGCCGGATCTGGTGTTCGCGCCGCAGCGCGGCGACGCCCACCAGGATCACCGGCTGCTCGCGGAGCTGACGCCCACCGAGTTCCGCGACCACCTGGTGCTCGGCTACGAGATCCTCAAGTGGGAGACCGATACGCCCCGCCCCACCGTCTTCCAGCCGGTCGCCGTCGATCTCGCCGAGGAGAAGGCGCGGCTGCTGCACAAGCACTACCCCTCCCAGACCGGGCGCGACTGGTTCGACGAGGCCGCGTTCACCGGCCTGTCCCGGCTGCGCGGCGTACAGAGCCGCAGCGGGCACGCGGAGGCATTCGTATTGGACAAGGCCGTCGTCGAGCTGGGAGGCAACTGAACATGCGGGTACTGCTCACCGGACACCAGGGTTATCTCGGCACCGTCATGGCGACGGTGCTACGCGCCGCGGGCCACGACGTGGCCGGACTGGACTCCGGGTTCTTCGCCGACTGCGTGCTCGGCGCGCTGCCGGGTGATCCGCCGGGCTCGTCGGTCGACCTGCGTGACGTGTCGGCCGAGCAGCTGACCGGATTCGACGCGGTGGTGCATCTGGCGGCCCTGTCCAACGATCCGCTGGGCGCGCTGGCGCCCGAGATCACCTACGACATCAACCATCACGCGTCGGTGCGGCTGGCCCGGTTGGCGAAAGCGGCAGGCGTGCGCCGGTTCCTGTACGCCTCGACCTGCTCGGTGTACGGCGCCGCGGGCGAGGACCTCGTGACCGAGGACGCCCCGCTGCGCCCGATCACCCCGTACGCGGAGAGCAAGGTGCGCGTCGAGGACGATGTCGCGGCGCTCGCCGACTCCGGCTTCTCGCCCGTATTCCTGCGCAATGCCACGGCTTTCGGCTTCTCGCCGCGACTTCGGGCCGACATCGTGCTGAACAATCTCGTCGGCTACGCCGTGCTCACCGGCGAGGTGAAGGTGCTCTCCGACGGCACGCCGTGGCGGCCGCTGGTGCACGCGCGTGACATCGCCGCCGCGTTCGCGACCTGCCTCACCGCGCCGATCGACGCGATCCACACGCGCGCGTTCAACATCGGCACCGAGGAGAACAATCTGACGGTCGCCGAGATCGCCGAGGCCGTGGTAGCCGCTGTGCCCGGCTCCCGGCTGCTCGTCACCGGGGAGAACGGCGCCGATCCGCGCTCCTATCGCGTCGATTTCTCCGCCGCGCGCGATGCCATCGGATTTCGCGCCGAGTGGACCGTGCCCGCGGGCGCGACCGAGCTGTACCGCGAGTACACCGCGAGGGGGCTGACCAGTGCCGACTTCTTCCACCGTTTCACGCGACTGCCGCACCTGCGCAAGCTGTGCGACTCCGGGGTGCTCGACGCCTCGCTGCGCCGGATCGGGACAGCGGCCGCCGCGCAGACTTGATCGGACGCGCCGCAGGGTCGTCGGCTCAGCGCGCCGCGGGACGCTGCCAGACGGCGCGCAGCAGCTGTTCCCAGCTGCTCGCTGCCGCGTCGCGCGCCGAGACCTCGGTCACCGCGAGGGGCCAGGCGATGCCGAGGTCGGGGTCGTCGTAGGCGACGCCGATGTCCTCGGCCGGGTCGTGCGGCCGATCGATGCGGTAGCAGACGTCGGCCGTCGCGGTGAGGGCCTGGAATCCGTGCAGGAAGCCCGGCGGCACGTACAGGTGGTGGAAGTCCTTGTCGTCCAGCCGAAATGCCTGCTGCGCGCCGAAGGTGGGCGAGCTGGGCCGGATGTCGACGAGCACGTCGTGCACCGCGCCGTGCGCGCAGCGGACCAGCTTGGCCTCGCCGCGCCCGGAGCGGCCGTGCATGCCGCGAATCACGCCGCGCGCGGAACGGGATTGAGAGTCCTGGACGAACGCGGCCGCGGCGCCCGGCGCGCCGAGCCGCTCGTCGAAGGCCTCGGCGTCGAAGGTCCGGGTGAAGAAGCCCCGAGCGTCGTGGAACGGCTGCGGAACGAGCAGCAGGACGTCGGCGAGCTCGGTCTGCTCGATACGCACGGGGTCATCGTGCCATGAGAGAGGGGAATCCGGCATGAGTTCCGAGCCGGGGAATCTCTGCCGCGGCTGCGCGAGTGCGGCGCTGCGCCCGATACTCGATCTCGGGAAAGTTCCTGCGGCCGACCATTTTCCGAGTGCGCAGAGCCCGATCGATCCCGACGAGGCCGGACATCCGCTGCGCATGGACTACTGCGCCGCGTGCGGACTCGCCCAGCTCGCCGAGGACGACACCGTCACCGCGGAACCGAGGGGCGTGGAGCCGCGGGCGCTGCGCGATCAGGCGGCCGACGCGGTCGCCGCGGTGGCGGCGGCCGGGCTGCTGACCGGACACACCGCGCGCGAATTCGGCAGCCCGCACGGCGGCACCTGGCTACCGCTGCTCGCCGCGCGCGGCTTCACCGAGACCGTGGCCCCGGCAGACATGGTGCTGGACTGCTTCGGGATCATGCACGAGCCCGATCAGCGGGCCGCGTTCCGGCGGCGCGCGGCCGCGACCGCGCCGCACGGCGCACTGCTTGTCCAGTACCACTCGCTGGCCACCATCGTGTCGGCCTGCCAATGGAACGCGTTGCGCCACGGGCACTTCGCCTACTACTCGCTGACCGCGCTGCGGGGACTGCTGCACGAGGTCGGCATGAGCGCGACGCACGCCTGGACCTTCGACCTCTACGGCGGGACCGTGCTGCTGCGCGCGGTGCACGGCGCGGCGGCACCGCACGATTCGGTCCGCACCGTGCTCGACAGCGAAGCGCCCCACGTCGATCCGGGCGCGCTGCCCGCGCTCCAGCGCACTGTCGACCGGCACGCGAGCGCGTTGCGCCGATGGCTGGAGGACCGGGCCGAGCGCGGATTTCGCGTCTACGGATACGGCGCCGCGTCGCGGGCGGTCGCCCTGTTCAGCCTGGCCGGGGCGCACCGCGGCCTGATCGCCGGGGTGGCCGACGCCTCCCCCGCCAAGCAGGGGCGGCGGATGCCGGGAACCGACATCCCGATCGTCTCCCCGCGCGAACTCGTCACGGCGCGACCGGATCTCGTGCTCCTGACGCTACCCGATCTGCTGGCCGAGGTGCGCGCGGCCTACCCGGAACTCGACGGCCGCTGGGTGGTCGACGGGCCGTCCGGACCGCGGGAAGGAGGCACCGGGACAGCGATCGTTACCCGCGCCCCAACGTGATTCGTTGTCGCAGGGCCGCGTTCATTCCGTATGACAAGTATTCACGCAGCGAAGGATTTTGATGATCAACCTCAACCTGCCTCCTCGTCGGGGCGTCCGCGCCGTCGCGCTCGCCTCCGTCCTGGCGGCCGGGCTGGTCTTCGGGAACGGTTCCGCCGCGGCGGTAATCGACAGCAGCAATACCGTCGTGGACCGCCAGGACCGCGCGGTGGAAGCCATCCAGGCCGACACCCGCATCGATTTCGTACCCCCGCTGGACGGCAACCCGCTCACCAGGGAGTGGTTCCACCACGGGGAGGCGGCTTTCAAGGTCTCCGGTCCGCACGCCGAGGACTGGAAGGGCCGGATCACCATCGGCTATCAGGTCGGGTTTCCCGCCACGCTGAACGGCAAGATCCGCTTCGAGTATTCGACACCGGGCCTCGGCGTCGATCTCGGCGGCGGTGACGGCGCGTTGCTCAAGATCGACGGCTTGATCCCTCGGCTCGGTCTCCAGCTGGAGGTCGGTTTCGGGCCGGGTATCCAGACGATCGAATGCGCGAGCGGCGAGATCTCCGGCACGTCGGGCTTCATTCGCATGTCGGGCTTCCACGGCACCGTCACCGGCGTTGTCGGGCCGACCAATATTCGCCCGTTCGTGATGATCGTCGGCGCGAACGGCGACACGGTGATCACCTACGGCAGGCTCTGGACCATCTGAGCCCGCCGCAGGCCGCCCGGATCAGACCAGCAGATCCGGGCGGTTCCGCACGGTCGCCAGCGTCCGCACGCGCAGCCGGTGCAGCGCCGCCTTCGCCAGCCTGGTGTCCCCGGCCAGCACGTCCCCGCGGTGCACCAGTTCGGGATAGTCCTGCGCGATCCGGTGGTGGAATCGGTACATCTCCGTCAGCTTGCTCACCGTCGAGGACCGGCTGCACAGGTTGAACGACGAATTGCGCCAGGCGGCAAGGATCTCCGTCATCCCGAAGAACGCGCCGAACGAACCGACCCTGGCGAACAGATCGACGTCCATCGGAAACACCAGATCGCCGCGCAGTCCGCCGACCTTGTCGTAGTGCTCGCGGTAGAACATCGCCGCCGCGGTCGGTCCGAAGTCGGCGGGCCCGCGTCGCACGATGGTGCGCGCCAGCACGCGCGGGGTCTGCCTGCCGAGCAGTCCCGCGAGGCCGAGCCCGGACTCCATGACCTCCCCCGCTTCGTCGATCACCTCGAACCGGCTCGACGAGATGGCGATCGAGCGGTCCGCCATCACCGCCAGCTGCGCGGCCAGCGCGCCGGGCCGCAGCACGTCGTCGGCGCAGACGACCTTGACCAGCGTGCCGGTCGAGGCGGTGATGACCTTGTCCCAGTTCCGGCCGATCGGTAGCACGGTGTCGTTGCACAGCACCCGCACCCGGGGATCGTCGACGGAGCGCGCCACCTCCCCCGTGTCGTCGGTGCTGGCGTTGTCCAGCACGACCAGTTCGAAGTCCTCGTCCTGTGCGAGTACCGAATCCAGCGTGGCGGCCAGCGTCCGCCCCGAGTTGTACGCCGGAACACACACCGACAGCGATGCCATGTCAGCCCCCTAGCCGTCGACCCGGGCGACCGGGCCGTTCTCCACCAGCCTGAACACCCGCTCCAGGCCCGCCCTGCTTGCTTCGATCTGCTCGACGGCCTTCTGCTGCAACGGATCACGCAGCTCGGGAGCGGCTGCCCACTGCTCGTCGATGGCCTCGCGCAGCGCCGTGTCCAGGTCGGGGTCGTCCAAGTGCACCACCCGCAGTCCGGCGCCGAACATGCCGGCCAGACCGTGGAATTTGTCGTCGTAATACTCCGAGGCGGTGATGCCGACCGCCGGAATGCCTTGAGACAGCGCGAAAACCGCCAGGTGGTAGGCGCTGGTCACCAGCACGCGGCAGCGGGCGACCTGCCTGGCCACGTCCTGCGGGCTGCCGCCGCGTCCGACCGGCGACCTGCGCCGGACCGCACCCGTCAGCAGCGGCAGCGTCGAGCGGCGGTCCTCGGAGGCGTACTCGGAAATGATCAGCGGCATCAGTCCCGCGTCCAGCGCCGCGGCGCGGTCACGGACCACCCGGCCCAGCGTCTCCCGCGCCGCCGCGCCGACCGGCGCGTACTCCGCGACCCGCAGGCACAGGCCGAGGTCGGCGCCGATGCGGGCGTCGCGCAGCCGGTAACCGAATTCCACCGCGTCGTCGCCGGTGACCATCGTCTGTTCCGGCGCGACGCCGAGCCGCGCCAGCAGTTCCGGTCCGCGCCTGCGCTCGCGCAGCGCGACGAAGTCCACTCCCGACAGCACCTCGGCGGCGCGATCGAGCAGGCCCCGATCGCGCAGCGGGCCTAGACCCTGGCCGACGAGCGCGGTCGGAATGCCTTGGGAACGCGCCTTTTCCAGGAGATCGAGGGTGCGGTGCGCCTGGTACTTGTCGACGTCGGTCATGTACCCGCCGCCGAGGGCGAGCACCAGCGAGGCCTCGGCCACCGCCGCGGGGACCTCCGCCCGCGGCTCGGGCGCTTCGGGCTCGGCGACGGCGGTCGCGGCCTCGGCGCGCAGCGCGCGGACCCGGTCCTTGGGTCCGTCGGTGGCCGCACGCCAGCGCAGCGCGGCAGGTCCGATCAATTTCTTTGCGGCCGTGCGGGATACCCGGCCCATCCAGCCGCTGGAACCCCAGGACCAGTCGGGTCCGCTGATGGGTTCCGCCTCGGGAAGCAGCGCGCGCAGCACCGCGGGCTGGTGAGTGAGCACCCCGATGCGCGCGTGCGGCCAGCGAGCGCGCAACCGTTCGACGGTGGTGACCATCATGGCGATGTCACCGCGATTGCGCAGCCAGTACTCACCGTTCTCCACGAGCACGCGAATATCGCGCTCGGCAAGGGTGACTCGCTCGGGCACAGAACTACCGATCCCCACTGTGTCAGTCCTCCCGCTGGTCCCCCGCGGGTCGGCTCGTGCCGAGCACGAACTCGCTGTGCAATCTACCCCACGCCACCCGCCACGGCCAGCGTTCACGATGCCACGCCGAGGACGCCTCCGTGTCCTAGACTGTTGCGCGGGAAGCGAGTTCGGCCGGACGATGCGCGCGACCGGTGCAGGGAGTAGGGGGCCGTGTGACGGCAGGGACGGGGTCACTGCGTGTGCACATGACCGGGTCCGAATGGTTCACCGCGGAGCCGGGTGGACTCAACCGATACTTCACCGAGCTGTTCCACGCGCTCGCCCGCAGACCGGAGGTCGCGGTGTCGGCGGCAGCTTGGGGCGCGACCGGTGACGACGATCCGCCCGGAGCCCGATCCTGGGGCGCGACAGGGGGTTCCACCGTGCGGCGCGCCCGCGTCGCGTTCCTGGATCGAGCAGCGCTGCGTCGCGCCGCCGTGCTGGATCGTCACTTCTGCCTCTACGGGCCCGCTGCGATCGGCGGGCGGGGGCGGCTGCCGCTGGTGGTGCATTTCCACGGCCCTTGGGCGGCGGAGAGCAGGCTCACCGGGCAGCGTGAGCTCGCGGCCAAGGCGAAGTACCTGATCGAACGACTGCGTTACGCGGGCGCGGACCGATTCGTGGTGCTGTCCAACCATTTTCGCGAGGTGCTCGGCGCGGACTACCGGATACCCGAGGAGCGGATCGCGGTGATCCCGCCGGGGGTCGACCTGTCCCGTTTCCGTGCCGCCCCGCCGCCCGCGGACGCGCCGACCCGCACCGTCCTGTGCGTGCGCAGGCTGGAACGCCGCATGGGCATCGATACGCTGCTGCGCTGCTGGCCCGGTGTGGTGGCCGAGCGTCCGGACGCGCGCCTGGTGATCGTCGGAACCGGCACGGCGGAAAGGGAATTGCGCACCATGGCCGCCGGGGCGGGCCTCGGCGACTCCATCGTGTTCGCCGGGCACGTGGCCGACGAGCGGCTCGCCGAACTGTACGAACAGGCCGCGCTCACGGTCGTGCCGACCACCGCGCTCGAGGGTTTCGGACTGATCGCGCTGGAGTCCCTCGCCGCGGGCCGGGCGCCGATCGTCACCGACTGCGGCGGGCTTCCGGATTCGGTTCGCGGGCTCGATCCTTCGCTGATCGTCCCGGCGGGCGCGGCCGACGAGCTGGGCGCGCGCATCACCGCCGCGCTGCACGGCGCGGTGCCGACCCCCGAGCGCTGCCGTGCGCATGCGGAAACCTTCTCGTGGGACGTCACCGCGCAGCGCCACGTGGCGATGTACCGGACGATCACATGACGATCCGGGCGGTGTTCCTCGCGCACACGGCGGTTCCCTCCGGCGCCGAACTGGCCACCCTGCGACTGGTGTCCGCGCTGCGCGCCGAGCGGCTCGCCGAGGTCGCCGTGATCTACACGGAGGACGGTCCGATGGTCGAGCGGACGCGGGCGCGCGACGTCGACGCGCGCGTGGTCCGCGGCGCGTTCGACAGCCGCGCCATGACGATCGGGTCCGGGCCGCTGCGGCTGCTGGCGGGCGCGCTCGCGCTGCTGCGCCTGGGCTGGACCCTCGGCGCGCACCCGGCGATCGGGCAGGCCGACGTGCTGGTCGCCGAGAGCACCAAGGCGCTGGCGATGGGCGCGGTGGCGGCCCGGCGCGCGGGCATACCCCTGGTCTGGCAGGTGCACGACCGGATCGCGGCCGACTACTTCGGGCGGCTGCCCGCGCTCGTCGTCGGCCTGCTCGGGCGGGCTGTGGCACAGGGCTTTCTGGCCAACAGCCGAACCACGCTGGCCACGCTGCGCACCGGCCGGCGCCCGGCCGAAGTCGCCTATCCCGGAGTCGAACTCGGTGCCGCACCGGACCGCGCCGCCCAGCGCGACCCCGCCGAGACGGTGGTCGCCGTATTGGGGCGGCTCGCCCCGTGGAAGGGACAGGACGTGCTGTTGCGCGCGGTGGCCGCGACGAGGATCCGGCCGCGCCGGGTGCTGCTGATCGGCGGCGCCTTCTTCGACGAGGAACCCTTCGCCACCGAATTGGACCGGCTCGCAGCGGATCTCGCGCTCCCCGTGACCCGCACCGGTCACGTCGACGACCCGCGCCCGTACCTGTGCGACGCCGACATCCTGGTGCACTGCTCGGTGCTGCCCGAACCGTTCGGTCAGGTCGTCGTCGAAGGCATGCACGCGGGCTGCGCCGTGATCGCCTCCGGCCCCGGCGGTCCCGAAGAGATCGTGCGCACGGGCGCCGACGGTCTGCTGGTGCCCGGCGGGGACGAATCGGCGCTCACCGCCGCGCTCGACACCCTCATCGGCGATCCGGACCTGCGCACGCGCCTGGCCGCGGCGGGGCGCGGGCGCGCCGCGGATTTCGACGTCGCCGTCACCGCCCGATCCGTCGCCGCCTTCCTCGGCCGGATCGTCCAGCGCCGGGGCGCCGCCCATGTCTGAGGCGCGGTATGCCGCGGACCACGCCGGTGCGGGCGGCGCGCATCGCAGGGACGACGAGGCGCGCGGGCCGTCCGGCGGCGGCGCGCACCGCTCGCAGGGGTTGCTCGCGGTGCTGCGCGATATCGGGTACGTCAGCTTCGGCAAGTACGGCCAGTACGTCATCACGGTGGTGACGGTGCCGCTCATCGCGCGCGTACTCGGCACGCACGGACTCGGCCTGCTCGCGATCGGCATGGCCGCCTATTACCTCGGCTCGCTGCTGGTGGACCTCGGCATCACGTCGTTTCTCGCCGCGCGGGTGCACGACACCGCCGAAGACCGCGAGGACCGGCGCGGCTACGTCAACCAGCTGCGCGGCGACTACCTCGCCATCCGCGCCACCGGCCTCGCGGTGCTCGGCGCCGTGCTGGCCGCCGGCCTGGCGGTCGGCGTTCCGGAACAGGCGGACATGATCCTGCTCGGCCTTGTCGCCGGCGGATTCTCGTCGACATCGGAGGACTGGCTGCTGATCGGGCAGGGCCGGTTCGGCACCTCGACCGCGTATCAGGCGGTGGGCCGGATCGGGTATCTGATTCTGCTCGTGGTGCTGCTGCCCCGGCTGCCGCACGCGTACGTCGCGCTGCTCTGCCTGCTCGTGTCCTCGGTACCGACCGTGACGCTGACCTGGTGGGACGCGCTGCGCACCTACGGCAGGCCCGCGCGGCCGCGACTGGTGCGGTCCGTACTGCGCACCGGCGCACCGGTACTCACCTCGCGGTTGCTGATCACGTCGTACGGTCAGGGCGCGCCGGCGGTCTACGCCGCGGTGCTCGACGCGGCGGCGCTCGGGCTGTACTCCGCGGGCGATCGGCTGGTGCGGGCGATCCAATCGATGCTCGACCCTATCGGCTTCGCGCTGCTGCCGCGCATGGCCCGCCGCAGCGCCGACCACCGCTTCTGGCGGCACGCGCTGCAAGCGCTCGCGGCGGCAGTGTGCGTGGCGACGGTGGCGGCCGCGGCGGTGTGGCTGGCCGCGCCCGTGCTCGTCCACCTCGTGTTCGGCGACAAGTTCACCGGAGCCATCGGGCTGTTGCGCGTCGAGGTGCTGATATTGCCCGCCACCACGGTCACCTCGTTCGTCACCACCGCGGTGCTTCCGGTGCGGCAGGACACCACCGGCGTGCTGATCGGCGCGGTGCTCGGCACCTGTGTGGCCGCCGCGGCGCTGGCCATCGCGTTCCGCACACACTCGGTGTGGACGCTGGTGTACGGCTCGGTGGTCGTCGAATGCACCGTTGCCGCCTGGTATCTCGCGCGCGTGCGCAGGCTGATCGTGCGCGAGCGAACCCCGGCGGCGAGCTCCGATCCGGCCGTGGTGATGATGCGCGAGGAGGGCGGCGCTTGAGGATCCTCTATGTCGGCGACGATTGGATCGGCAGCAATGCCCGCTCACTGGCCGACGGCTTCCGCCAAGCCGGGCACGAGGTGCTCGTCGTCGACTCCACGCCCGTGACGCTGCCCGCGCGGCTGTCCCCGCCGTGGCTCTACGCCAAGGCGGCGCGGCGGCGCGCGCCCTGGGCCGTCGAGCGGCTGCACACCGAGATCGACAGCGCGGCAGCGGCTTTCCGCCCGGATCTGCTGTTCGCGTTCAAGTCGGTGCACCTGGACCAGCGGCGGCTGCTGGCCACACCCGCGGCCCGCCGCGTGCACTACAGCCCCGACGACGTCGCCAATCCGGAGAACATCACCCCCGATTACCTGGCGCACGAACCGGACTGGGATCTGGTGGTGACCACCAAGCGGCACAACGTCGCCGAGCTGCACGAGCGCGGCGCCCGCGCGGTCGCTTTCGTGCGCAGCGCCTACGACCCGGCCTGGCATCACCGCGCGGCGCGGCGCGGCCGACGTGAATTCCTGGCCGGTTTCGTCGGCGTGTGCCGTCCGGACCGCCGCGCCGACCTCGTCGCATTGGCGCGAAAGTACGGCGAGCGCATGTTGATTCGCGGACCGGGCTGGCGACGAGTGCCCGAATTGCGGTCGACGGGGGCGGTGGTGGCGGGACCGGTATACGGGCAACACTATTCGGCGGTGATCGCCACGGTCACCGCCAACCTGGTGTTGCTCAACTCCGACAACCGCGACACCCACACCTGCCGCACCTTCGAAGTGCCCGCGGCGGGCGGGCTCTTCGTCGGCGAGCGCACCGACGAGCACGCCGAACTGCTGCGCGACACGGCCGAGTGCTTCCTGTTCACCGACACCGCCGAACTGCACGAGATCCTCGACTGGTGCGCGGCCAACCCGGAGCGGGCCGCCGCCGTCGCCGACGCCGGGCACCGCAGGATCGTCGAAGGCGGCCACCGCTACGTCGACCGGGCGCGGGAGATCCTCGCCGCGCTGGAGGCTCAGGTATGAACGAGCGCAGCGAGCGAACAATGTGCCAGCCCGCCGGAGGCATGCCGGAGCCGAGCGCCAGCGAGGCTCGGGCATGAATCCGGTCGCCGAACTCGCCGCCGTCGCGGGGGCGCTGCTCACCCTGGTCGTCGCGGCCGCGTGGATTCCCGGTGTGGTGCGGGTTTTCGTGATCGCCCAGGCGGCGTTCTGGTCGCTGTCCTACATCGCGCGGCCGCTGGTGTTGCTCGCGGTGCGGCCGCAACCGCACTACGGCGACAACGTGCCCGACCCGCGACTGGCCGAGCTCGGCTACGACCGCGGCATCGCTCTCGTTCTCGACCACGTCGTGTTCGGACTGTGGGTGTACGCCGCGCTGGTGGTGGCCTACGCGGTGTGGGCCCGCAACCGTCCGCCTGCCGCGCCCGCCTTGGCAGGCGACCCGGATCTGATACCCACGCTGGTCACCATGTACGCGCTCGGCCTGCTCGGTCGCGCCGCCGCGGTGGCCACCGGCGCGGTCGGCAACGCAGGCGATGTCACCAGCGCCAACCCGATCCTGAGTTTCGTCTCGATCCTCGCCACGGTGGCGTCGCTCGGTCTCATCGTCTTCGCGCGCCCGGCGCGACCCGAGACCGCCGCCCTCGTCGTCGGCGCGCTGCTGGCCGGGGAGCTGGCCTGGACCGCGGTGGTGGAATCGAAGACGCCGATCATGGGCGCGGCGATGGCCGTCGCGATCCGCTTCGCCCTCTCCGGGTGGACGCGGGCCAAGGCGTTCGGCGTCGCCGGGATCGGTGTGCTCGGCATCGGCGGGTTCGGCTGGCTGCAATCGTTCAAGACCACCGAGCTCGCCAAAGCCGAAGCGGCGCTGATCGATTCGGACTACCCGACGGGCATGCGTCCCTTTCTGAGCATCCTGCGCCGGTTCGACCTGCTCGAGGCCGCCACCGACGCCTACCTGCACGGTCCCGGCTACTGGCTGACGCCGGGCGAGGTACTGAACAACGCGGTCCTCAGTCTCGTGCCCGCCCAACTGCTCGGCACCCAGAAGTTCCAGTCCGGCACCGCGTGGGCGCAGGACGTGCGCGGCGCCTCGGTCGACATGAGCAAGGTCTCGGTCTCGCTGGCCGAGGGAAATCTCAACGAGGGCTATGTGCTCGGCGGCTACACGGGCGTACTCGTCTGCGCGCTGTTCACCTTCGCGCTGCTGCTCGCCTGGGCGCGGGCGCTGTCCTCGCGGCTGTTTCCCGTCGTGGTGCTCGGCCTCGCGATCACCGGCTCCTCCGCGCTGTTCGAACGCGGAATCCTCGGCAGCATGGAGAACCTCGGCAAGTTTCTGCAGGCCGCCGTGCTGGCCTGGTTCATCCACGCGGTGGTCACCGAGGTGCGGCGCCGCACCCGGCACGCGCCACCGCAGGTCGTCGTTTCACCCGTCGTAGCGTAGGGAAAAGAGGTTCCTGGCAATGGGATTGACCGAATACTGGCGGATCGCGCGCCGACGCTGGCTCGTCATCGCCGGGGTGGCACTGGTGTGCCTCGCGGCGTCGGCGGTCTATCTGCGCGGCCAGCCGACCACCTATTCGGCCTCCAGCAGCATGTACGTGTCGATGGCGACCGGCACCTCGGTGAACGACTCCTATCAGGGCGGGTTGGCGGCTCAGCAGCGGGTGCGGTCGTACCTGGACCTGGCGACCAGCGTCACGGTGGCGGAACGGGTCATCGACGATCTGAGCATCGACATGTCCGCCGACGAACTGCGCGGCAAGATCACCGCCACCTCGCCGCCCGCCACCACCCTCATCGTCATCTCGGTCAGCGACGGCAACGCCCAGCGGGCGCGCGATCTCACCAACACCGTCGTCGCGCACTTCCGCAGGCTCATCGACGAATTGGAGACCATCGAACGCGACGCCGCGCCCGCCGCCCGCGTCGCGGTGGTGGACCGGGCGGAGCTGCCCACGTCACCCTCCGGACCGCAGTCCGGGCGCGTTCTGGCGCTGGGTCTGCTGGCCGGGCTCGCGCTCGGCGCGCTCGCCGCGTTCCTGCGCGATCGCACCGACCGCACGCTGCGCACGTCCAACGATCTCGAGGCGCTGCTGCCGGTGCCGATCTTCGGCATCATCGACGAGGGCAGGCCCGGCGCGGCCGACGAGACGCGCAGGATGCGCACCCGGCTGCTGCGCGAAGGGCACACGCACGCCATCCAAGTGACCAGCCTTTCCCCCCGTTCCGAACCGGAAGTCGCACTGGCACTGGCGAAATCGTTCGCCGACACCGGACGCTCGGTGGT
This sequence comes from Nocardia sp. bgisy118, assembly GCF_057708605.1. Taxonomy (NCBI): domain Bacteria; kingdom Bacillati; phylum Actinomycetota; class Actinomycetes; order Mycobacteriales; family Nocardiaceae; genus Nocardia; species Nocardia sp. bgisy118. The sequence goes on from NZ_JBYISM010000011.1 coordinate 208,183, forward strand.
GCTCGTCGACGCCGACACCTCCGGCCGTGGCGGATCGGAGCGATTCGCGACCGGACATGGGCAGGGGCTGGCCGCTGTGCTGCGGGGCGCGCCCGCCGCCGAGGCGCTGACCGGATGGCCGGAGACGGGCCTCACCGTGCTCCCCCTCGGCGACACCGACCTGCAAACGGCGGATCTGCTCGCGTCCGAACGGTTCGCGGGCGTGCTGGCCGAGCTGCGCGCGGATTTCGAGCACGTCGTCGTGCAGACCGCCCCGGTCGCCGCGGCCGCGGACGCCATCACGGTGGCGCCGCTGTGCGAGCGGACGCTCGGCGTGGTCGAACTCGGCGCGACCACGGCACCCCAATTGCGTGGCGCGCTCGCCACATTCGGCTCCGAGCGGCTCACCGGCGCGGTAGCGTACAGCAGGCCGGGCAACCGCTTGCAGCGGCTCGTGGGAAGGCTGCGGAGATGACCGACGACGGCCTCGGCCGACGACGATTACTTGCCGCGTCGCTGGGCGCCGCGGTGTCGGTGCCGCTCGTCGCGGCCTGCGCCGATCCTGAGACGCCCGGCATCGGATTCCGTTCCCCGCACGTCACCGACGCGCCCGCGGCGCGCAACGTGCGCGATTTCGGCGCGATCGGCGACGGGGTGGCCGACGACACCGCGGCCATCGCCGCCGCGGCCGCGGTGCAAGGCATGCCGCTGGTCCTCTATCTGCCCGCGGGCCGCTACCGGGTGACGGCCTGGCCGCCGATGGCGGACTACGCCACCGTCCTCGGCGACGGCGGCGACGTCTCGCTGATCGTGTGCGAGACCGACACCACGCTGATCTCGCTGCGCCAACGCAATCGGGTCCGGTTCGCGCGGCTGGGCATCTACGTCTCCGGGCCGCGCGCGACCGCCGTCGAGCTGTCCGAGTGCTTTCGCTGCTCGTTCGACTCGGTGGTGATCCGCGGCAACCATCTCAGCGGCAACCACCCGCGTTTTCTCGAGCAGCGCGGCGTGGTGCTCGAGGACAACACCGGCGGCACCTCCTTCGTCAACTGCGACATCAACAATTTCGGTTTCGGCATCGTCACGTCGTGCATCCAGAACTACGTCACCTCCTCCAAGCTGACCAGCAACTACGTGGGTGTGCTCGGCACCGGCAACGATCACAACGCCGGACTCGCGCTCAGCAACGTCGAATTCGTCTCCGACAGCGATCCGCGCACCACCGCGCGGCACATCGATGTCGACGGCGCGGCCAACGACTGGTGGCTGACCAATGTCTGGTTCGAGGGCGCCGCCACCGCGCTGGCGATCGGGCGGCGTGAGCGCGGCGGGCCCGCGCAGTTCGGCATGGTCAACTGCAAGGTCGCGGCGCGTGAGGTCTGTCTCGAGCTGGCCTACTGCCGCCAGCCCTATCTGGCCAACGTGCAGTTCGACAAAGATCTCGACAGGCATCCCATCGAGGTGCGGGTGGATCGCACCGGCTGTCCCGAAGGCACCGCGGTGAACCTGATCTCCAGCGCCTCCGACGATCTCGAGCCTGGGCTGTTCCCGGACGGCTGGACCGTGATCAGCCGCGACAGCCTGCACACGCCCCGATTCGACGGCACCCTCGTCGGCCGGGCAGGCCGCAGCGACGCCGACATCTTCCAGGCGCAGACCAGTGATGGGACCGTCCGCTCGGCGGTGCTCTCCAACGGCGCGTGGCTGTCCGACCATCCCGACGCGGGCGTCGTGCTCAAGGACGCCGCGGGCGGCTATTGGCGATTGTCGGTGGCCACCGACGGCGCGCTACGGACGAAGTCCCTCGGCCGCCAGCGACCCAAGGAGTGATCCCGTGTCCGACAAGCAGCCATCGCTGTCGCGCATCCGGCTCGGTCCGGTGGTCCTGCACGGCGCCACCGTGGTGCTCCGCCCGCCCCGGATCGCCGATCACGGGCAGTGGCGCCGGATCCGGTTGCGCGATCGGAGCCAGATCGAACCGTTCTGGTCGAGCTCCCCGCTGGAGTGGCACGAACGGCACACCGCGAGACTGTGGGTGCGCGAATGCCTGGCGGTACGCGAGGAGTCGCGCGCCGGGCGGCGGGTGGCGATGGTGATCGAGGTGGACGGCCGTTTCGCCGGACAGGTCGAGCTGATCTCGATCGACACCGGAACGGGCAGTGCGGAACTCGGCGTCTGGGTGGACTCGGAGGTGGCCCGGCACGGCATCGGCGGTCTGGCGGTGGCGATGGTGCTCGACTTCGGTTTCGGGCCGGTCGGATTGCAGCGCATCACCGCACCGATCTCACCCGCCAACGTCGCGACCGCGAGCGGAGCCGTCCGGCTCGGGTTCCAGCGCGAGGCCATGATGACCCGCTACTTCGACGCAGGGGGCGCCCGGCGCGATCACGAACTGTGGGCGCTCACCGCCGCCATGGTCCCGCCGGGTGGCTTCGCCGCCGCCTGGGTGCGCGGGCACCGCGCCGACCGTTCGGCGCCGAGGCCCCTGCCGCCGACCGCCGAGCGCACCGGCCCACCCATCGACACGGGCACCGTGATCGCCGCCGCGGCACGGCATTACGCGGGACGCGTGCTGCACCTGATGGATCCGCTGCGCGCCCCGCGCGTGCCGTCGCTCAGCGACCGGGACCAGCCGCGCGTCGTCCTGCGCAAGCGGCGGCTCGCGGACGGCCGGCAGTGGCGTGCGGCCCGGCTGCGGGCCAGGGCGGCACTGGACCCGAATGCCGAAGCGCCGCATTCGACGTGGGCGGACGCGCACACCCGGGGGCACTGGCTCCGCGAGGTGCTGCGGTCCAGACCCGGGCTGCGTTCGACGGCGGGCCTGGTGCTCGCCATCGAAGTGGACGGCGCCTACGCGGGCGAGTGCCGCCTGTTCGATCTGGACATGTTCGATCGCAACGCGCGCATGTTCGTCTGGACCGATCCCGCGCTCGGCGGCGACACGGACCGGGTGCGCACCGCCGCCACTCGGCTGCTCGTCGCCTACGCCTTCGACGCGCTGGGGCTGTGCCGCATCGCCACCGCGATCGAACCGCAGGACCGCGACGCAGCGGCCGTCGCCGCCCGGATCGGCATGGTGCGGGAGGGCAGGATGAGCCGGTTCGTCGGGGCCACCGGCCGCCGCGCCGACCACGATCTGTGGGCGGTCACGGTTCCGGACGACACGGCGTCGCCCCGGACGTAGAGTTGTGCGCAGAATCCTTCGCGCGCAACCACTTTCACTGTGCGCGCGATCGCACGGGGAAGCCAGGAGATCGGTATGGAGCACCGCACGGCTGAGGAACCGGCCCCGCGACATCGCGGGTTCACGCGCAGCAACGAACTCCAGGCGCGCCTGCACGACCTGGTGCCGGGCGGCGCGCACACCTACGCACGCGGCCCCGACCAGTACCCGGAGTCCATGGCGCCGATCCTGGTGCGCGGCAGCGGCTGCCGGGTCTGGGACGCCGACGGCAACTGCTACATCGAATACGGCATGGGCCTGCGCTCGGTCACCCTCGGCCACGGCTACCGTCCGGTGCTGGACGCGGTGGCGGCCGCGATCGCCGACGGCGTCAGCTTCAGCCGTCCCACCGAGCTGGAACTGCTTGCCGCACAGGACTTCCTGGATCTGGTCCCCGGCGCCGACATGGTGAAGTTCGCCAAGAACGGCTCCGATGCCACCACCGCGGCCGTCCGGCTGGCTCGCGCCGTCACGGGGCGCACCGTGATCGCGGTCTGCGACCAGCCGTTCTTCTCGGTGGACGACTGGTTCATCGGCACCACGCCGATGGCCAGCGGCATTCCCGCCGCCGCGGTGGCCGAGACGATGCGGTTCCGCTACAACGATCTCCCCTCGCTCGCCGCGGTCCTGGAGACCGAGGCCGTCGCCGCGGTGGTGATGGAGGCGGCCACCGCCCTCGCCGAACCGGACCCCGGCTTCCTGGAAGGCGTGCGCGAACTCTGCGACCGGCACCGCACCCTGCTCGTCTTCGACGAGATGATCACCGGATTCCGCTGGTCGGCGGGCGGCGCGCAGGCGGTGTACGGCGTGCGGCCCGACCTGTCCTGCTGGGGCAAGGCCATGGGCAACGGTTTTCCCATCTCCGCACTGGCGGGCAGGCGCGAGCTGATGGAGCTGGGCGGCCTGCGCACCGACCGGGAGCGGGTGTTCCTGCTCTCCACCACGCACGGCCCGGAATCGTCGTCGCTGGCGGCCTTCCGCGCGGTGGTGCGCGAGTACGCGACCGGCGATCCCGTCGCCCGTATGGAACACGCGGGGCGGCTGCTCGCCGACGGGGTGAACGCCGTCGCCGCCGAACTCGGCATCGCCGAACACCTCGAGGTGCTCGGCAGGCCCTCGTGCCTGATCTTCGCCACCCGCGACGCCGACGGCGAGCCGTCGCAGGCCTTCCGCACGCTGTTCCTCCAGGAACTGCTCGAGCGCGGTGTACTGGGCCAGTCCTTCGTCACCTCCGCGGCGCACACCGAAGACGAGGTGGCGCAGACGATCTCGGCCTGCCGTGAGGCGGCGATCGTCTATCGCAAGGCGATCGAGCAGGGCAGCGTCGACGGACTGCTGCACGGCAGGCCCGTCGCCCCCGCACTGCGCAAACACGCCGAACCGCGCCGGATCGACACCGGGCAGGCGGGCGCGTGACCGAGCCTCCCGCGCCGCGAACCGTCACCGCACCGCGTATCGCGATCGTCCACGAACGCTTCACCGAATACGGCGGCTCCGAGGCGGTGGTCGCCGAGCTGCACGAAACCTGGCCCGGCTCCGAGGTTTTCGCCCCGATCGTCGATCCGGAGGGCATCCGTCCGCCGCTGAGCCGCGTGCACGACACCTGGCTCAGCCGCGTCCACGCGGCCACCGGGCGGCGCTCGCACGCCCCGCTGTTGCCGCTGGCGCCGCGCGCACTGCGCGGCCTGCCGCTCGACGGACGGTTCGACGCCGTCGTCATCAGCCACCACGCCTTCGCCACCCAGGCCGCGTTCGCGACCGAGGCGCCGACCATCGCCTATGTGCACAGCCCGGCTCGCTGGGCCTGGGAGCCCGGCTTCCGCGCCCAGGAGGCGGGCGGGCCCGCGGGCCGGTTCGCTCTCACGGCTCTCGGCGCGCTGGCCCGCCGGTGTGAGACGCGCGCCGCGCCGCGCCTGACGCACGTCATCGCCAACTCGCATGCCGTCGCCGACCGCGTCCGCGAGTGGTGGGGGCGGCCCGCCACGGTGATCAATCCGCCGGTGGACATCCACCGCTTCACCCCCGATCCCGCGGTGGCGCGCGAGGACTTCTTCCTCTTCGCGGGCAGGCTCGTGCCGTACAAGCGGCCCGACCTGGCGATCCGCGCCGCACGGCGGGCGGGCTGCCGCCTGGTGATCGTCGGCGGCGGACGCTTCCGCGCACACCTCGACACGCTCGCGGGGCCCGAGACCACCTTCCTCGGCCCGGTCTCGGACGAGGTCTTGCAGGACATGTACCGGCGTTGCCGCGCGCTGCTCATGCCCGGCATCGAGGATTTCGGCATCATCCCGGTCGAGGCGATGGCCTGCGGCGCGCCCGTGCTCGCCGTCGGACTCGGCGGCGCGCTGGACACCGTCCGGCCCGGCGTCACGGGCGGCTACGTCGAACCGGGTCCCGACGACGCGGTGACCGCCGCCCTCGCCGCGGCCATGACGGATTTCGACCCGGCCGCCTACGATCCCGCCGAAATTCGCGCGCACGCCACCACATTCGCCCCGGCGGCGTTCCGCGCTCGGATAGCCGACGCCGTCGCGAGCATTCTGGTCAATTGACCAAGTGAGCCGGACGGTTGCCCGAAAGGAACCGCCACACCGGGTAACTAGAAAGACCTGTAACACATACCGTTTGACCTGGGGTGACGGTGAGCATTCCCACACGGCGGTCGACGCCGATCAGCTTGCCCCGCCGACGCTGAACCGATTACAGTTTCCTATAAGTCAGGACGAAGGTGTTCCTACTTTCGGCCCGACCGCTGTCACCGGGGGCCGATTCGTTGACTCCGCATTCACCGCCGCATGCCGGATCAATGGTGCGCGACAACAGGTTCGAGTGAACAGCAGGAGGGACGATGGTCTCGTACATCGTGACGGGCGGAACCGGATTTCTGGGTCGACGGGTCGTGCAAGGGCTGCTGGATACCGATCCCGAAGCGATCATCCACGTGCTCGTCCGCGCCGAATCGTTAGCCAAGTTCACGGAATTGGCCGAGGGCTGGCACGGCGGCGAACGCGTCTTCGCCCTGGTCGGCGATCTCACCGCCGAGCGGCTCGGCCTGCGTGATCAGGCGCCGAAGGCCGATCACGTGATCCATCTGGGCGCGGTCTACGACATGACCGCCGACGAACACACCGCGCACGCCGCCAACGTGGCGGGCACCCGCTCGGTGATCGCGCTGGCTCGAGAGCTCGACGCGGTGCTGCACCACGTGTCCTCGGTCGCGGTCGCCGGCGACCACAAGGGCAAGTTCTTCGAGGAGGATTTCGACCTCGGCCAGAACCTGACCTCCCCGTACCACCGCACCAAATTCGTCGCTGAACAGCTGGTTCGCGAGTCGCGCGGGGTGCGCTGGCGGGTGTATCGACCGGCGATCGTGGTCGGCGACTCCCGCACCGGCGAGATGGACAAGATCGACGGCCCGTACTACTTCTTCTCCGCCATCGCCAAGCTCGCGGCCCTGCCGTCCGACCTGCCGATGCCGCTGCCCGACCTGGGCGCCACCAACATCGTCCCGGTCGACTACGTCGCGGCGGCCATGGTGGAGCTGGTGCGCAAGTCCGGCCTCGACGGCCGCACCTTCCACCTGGTGAACCCGCGGCCGCAGCCGTTCGACGCCGTGTACGGCGCACTCGCCGCGGCGGCGGGCGCACCCGCAGGCATCGGCCCCGTGCCGGGCAGCGGGCTGGCGCTGCACGGTCTCGCGCAGCTGCCCGGCGTGCCCGCGGTCCGCGATTTCCTGTTGGCGCAGTTGGGAATTCCCCCGGAGGTCGCGCCGCACACGTCCTTCTCCTCGGAGTTCGTCTCGGACTCCACGCAGGCCCAGTTGCGCGGCAGCGGCTTGTCGGTGCCGTCGTTCGAGAGCTACGCCGCGCGGCTGTGGCAGTACTGGCGCGCGAACCTGGATCCGAACCGGGACCGCCCGGCCGACAGCGGCGACCCGCTGTCCGGACGGATCGTGCTCATCACCGGAGCCTCCTCCGGCATCGGCCTGGCCACCGCGCACGCCGTGGCACGGCGCGGCGCCACCGTGCTCATGGTGGCGCGCGGCCGCGCCGACCTGCTCGCCGCGGCCGAGTCGGTGCGCGCGGAAGGCGGGGCGGCGCATACCTATCCGTGCGACATCACCGACCCCGAGGCCGTCGACGGCCTGGTGAGCGCGGTGCTCGCCGACCACGGCCACGTCGACTACCTGGTGAACAACGCGGGCCGCTCGATCCGCCGTGCGGTGGCGAACTCCACCGACCGGATGCACGATTTCGAGCGGACCATGGCGGTGAACTACTTCGGCGCGGTGCGGCTCATCCTCGGCCTGCTGCCGTCGATGCGGGCGCGGCGTTTCGGTCACATCGTCAACATCTCCTCCATCGCGGTGCAGACCAAGGTCCCGCGCTTCGCCGCCTACGTGGCCAGCAAGTCGGCGCTGGACAACTTCAGCGAGATCGCCGCCGTCGAGAACCGGGACGCGGGCATCACCTTCACCTCGGTGCGGATGCCGCTCGTGCGCACCCCGATGATCGCGCCGACCGACCTGTACCGCTCGCTGCCGGTGCCGGATCCCGACCGGGCCGCGGCCATCGTGGTGCGGGCGCTGGAGGACCGGCCGCACCGCATCGACACCCCGGTCGGCACCTTCGCCCAGGCGGTCGATCTGCTGATGCCTTCGGTGAAGCGCACGATCATGCATCAGGGCTTCCGCATGTTCGGCGAATCGCATGCGGCACAGGGCGTCTCGACCGAGGTCCCGGTTTCCCCCGGCGCCGCGGAGGACAGCTCGGGGCGCGGCCCGCTCACCCTTCTCGCGCCGGTGCTGCTGCCGCTGATGGCACTGCCGAACCCGGCGGCCAAGGTCGCGCGGGTGGTGCCCGGCCTGCAGTGGTAGACCGGGCCGCGGCTCAGCGGATGTGCGTCAGCTTGTCCGGATTGGTGACCGAGTAGATGCCGCGCACGGTGTCCTCGGCGGTCACGTCCAGCACGACGACGGCCAGCGGGGCGTCGCCGTCGAAGAGCACCGCGCACGGATCGGTGCTGACGGCCCGGTACCGAACCCGGTAGCCGGGCCGCAGCCCGCGCGCCACGTCGGCGAACAACCGCGCCACCGCGCCCGCTCCGTGCACCGGGCGCAGGCTGGTCGCGGGGCCGCGCTCGCCGCCGTCGGTCCACAGTGTGACGTCGGGGGCGAGGACGGCGAGCAGGTCCTCGAGGTCGCCGCCCATCGCCGCTTCGACGAACCGTTCGGTCACCCGGCGCCGCGCCTTCGGATCGGCGTGCCCGCGCGGACGACGGGCTTGCGCGTGACCGCGGGCGCGGTGCGCGATCTGGCGCACCGCCGCCGGTGTGCGCCCGAGGATCTCGGCGATCTCGGTGTGCGGGTACCCGAACACCTCGTGCAGCACGAACACCGCGCGCTCCAGCGGGGTCAGCGATTCGAGGAGCACCAGCAGCGCCATCGAGAACGCCTCGGTGCGCACCACGCGGTCGGCGGCGTCGGGCTCGGGTTCGATCTCGCGCACCACTGGCTCCGGAAGCCATTGTCCGACATAGGTTTCCCGTCTCCGGATCATCGCGTTGCGCCGCGCGAGCGCCTGATTCACGGCCACCCGCACCAGGTAGGCGCGCGGGTTGGCGATCTCCTCGGCCGACAGCGCCGTATTGCGCGGCGCCAGCGACAGCCAGGTCTCCTGTAGCACGTCCTCGGTGTCGGCGACGCTGCCGAGCATCGTGTAGACCACCGAGAACAGCAGCTCGCGGTGTCGCACGAACACTTCTGTCGCGGCATCGGTATCCATGGCGCTGGCGCCCGCGGGCCGGTGTTCCATCACATCTCCCTGTCTACGCTCGCTCGTCTCGAGCATGAGAGGGCCGCGCCGCATCGGGGTGTGACGCGGCGCGGCCATCGAGTGATCCATCTCACTCGAATGTCACACTCGCGCCTCTCCCGCGACTCCTGAGGTCCGTACGCGGCGCCCTGCCGCCGAGAACGAAGGAGAGCACCCATGCGCACCGTGATTCGCGACGTCCGACTGTTCGACGGGGAGAAGACCAGCACCGACGCCACCGTGCTGATCGTCGACGACCGCATCGCCGACTACGACGGCGGCACCGCCGACATCGAGATCGACGGCGCGGGAAAGACCTTGCTGCCGGGATTGATCGACGCGCACACCCACGTGTTCGGCGACGACCTGGCCGAGGCGCTGCGCCACGGCGTCACGACCGAACTGGACATGTTCTGCCTGCCGAATCACCTCCCCGCCCAGCGGGCGCTGGCCGCCGAGCGGGACGACGTCGCCGACTTCCGCAGCGCGGGCACCCTCGCGACCGCGCCAGGCGGACATCCGAGCCAGCTGCTCACAGCGCCCGGGATGGACGCGCTCGATGTCGCGCCGTTCGACACCATCGAGCGCCCGGATCAGGCCGAGGATTTCGTGCGCGCCCGCATCGCCGAGGGCGTGGACTACCTCAAGATCGTCGTCGACGACGGGGCGGTGCACGGCACGCGGCTTCCCGTGCTCGGCGCGGACACCGCGGCGGCGCTGGTCACCGCGGCGCACGCGGCAGGGTTGCGCGTCCTCGCGCACGCCGTCACCGCCGCCGAGGTGCGCATCGCACTGGACGCGGGAGTCGACGGGCTCGCGCACGTGTGGACGGACGAGGACACCGCGCTCGTCGATCGCGTCGCCGCGCAGGGTGTCTTCGTCGTCTCCACGCTGGTGTACTTCGCCGCGATCGGCGATCCGTCGGCACAGGCACCGGACTGCGCACGGACCGGAACACTCGACGGCGCCACCCGGGTCGCGCGCGCACTGCACCGCGCGGGCGTTCCGCTGCTGGCCGGTACCGACGCCACGCCGTTCGTCCCCGCGCACGGCGTCGACCTGCACACCGAACTGCGCATGCTCACCGAGGCGGGACTCACGCCGGAGCAGGCCCTCGCCGCGGCGACCAGCCTGCCCGCCCGGCATTTCGGGCTCGCCGACCGCGGCCGGATCGCGCCGGGGCTGCGCGCCGACCTGCTGCTGGTCGACGGAGATCCCACCACCGACATCACGGCGACAACCGCGCTCGCGGAGGTCTGGCGGCGCGGCGTGCGCCGGGCCCGCTGATCCCGCTTCATCCTTCCGGTAGGAGAATTCGTGACCGAATCCCTTGCTCCGCCCCGCTTCTGGCCACTGGCGCTGTTTCGAGCCTGCACCGCCGTCGCGGCGCTGCTCGTGCTGAGCCAGGCGCTGCTGGCGGGCGAGTTCTTGTCCGGGCACTTCGAGGCGCTGGCGGCGCACGGCCGCAACGGCGGCATCGTGGCGCTGTGCATGGTGCTCCAAACGGTCGGCGCGATCCTGTTGTGGCGCTTGGGCTCCGGCCCTTCGTGGCCGGTGCGGACCGGTGTCGTGCAGACGGCCATCGCGGGTGCGCTCATCCCGCTGGGTGAACAGCGGATCCTCGCGGTGCATGTGCCGCTGGCCGTGGGGCTGTCGATCGGCACCGCGCTGCTGACAGCTTGGGCGTGGCGGTGGCGTCCGTGAACCGAATGAGCCGACGCGGATTCCTGGCGGCCGGGGCGGGCCTGGGCGTTGCGGCGACCTTGGGCGCGGCGGGCGTCCGGGGCGGCCTGCTGCTCACGCCAGGACAACCCGGCCGCGCGCTGCCGAGCGCGGCGCCCCTGCCACCGGCCTTCCAGGCGCCGCTGCCCGTCCCCGCCGTCCTCGCACCGGTGCGCAGCGACGCGGAAGCGGACTACTACGAAATCGTCCAGCGCGAAACGGATCTGGAGATCCTGCCCGGTCTGCGGACACCGGCCTGGACCTACGGCGGAAGCTTTCCCGGTCCGACCATCCTGGCGCGATCCGGCCGTCGGTCGGTGGTGCGCCACCGCAACGAATTACCGCACCCGGTGGTCGTGCACCTGCACGGCGGGCACACCCCGGCCGACAGCGACGGCTACCCGATGGACGTCATCCTCCCGCACGGTGCGGCCGCGGCCACGAGCGTGCACCACGGCGGCCACGGCGCACCTGCGGCCGGGTACACGATCTCCCACGGCGAGCGCGACTATCACTATCCGAACGACCAACGCGCGGCGACACTCTGGTATCACGACCACCGGCACGGCTTCACCGGTCCGGCGGTCTGGCGCGGACTCGCCGGGTTCCACCTGATCACCGACGACGAGGAGGCCGCGCTCGGGCTGCCCACCGGCGACCGCGACATTCCACTGATGATCGCCGATCGCTCGTTCGCCGAGGACGGTTCCTTCGCCTATCCGCAAGCCGATCCGGCGCTGCACACCCCCGGCGTCACCGATGCGTACATGAACGGTGTGCTCGGCGACGTCGTGCTGGTCAACGGCGCACCGTGGCCGCGCCTCGAGGTCGATCCGCTGCACTATCGGTTCCGGCTGTTGAACGGTTCCAACGCCCGCCGCTATCGCCTGGCGCTGGATCCGCCGCCGGGCGGTGGCGGGTTCGTCCAGATCGGTAGCGACGGCGGGCTTCTCGAACGACCCGTCGCCCACGACACGATCGACCTCTCCCCCGGCGAACGGGTCGACGTCGTCGTGGATTTCGCGCTCTACCGTCCGGGAACGCGGGTGCTGATGCGCAACGAGTTCGGGACCGGACGCACCGCCGAGGTCATGTGCTTCGACCTCACCGGGTCACCGCGGCGCGACGACAGCACCGTCCCCGAGCGGCTGAGCCGGATCGCCGCGCTGGACCCGAGCGCGGCGGTCGCGGTGCGCACCTTCCATTTTCAGCTGCGCGAACACGGCTGGGCCGTCAACGGCAGGCTCTACGCACCGGGCGAGCCGCTGGCCAGGCCGAAGCTCGGCTCGGTCGAGATCTGGCGTTTTCTCACCGATTTCCACCACCCGGTGCACGTCCACCTCGATCCGTTCCAGGTGATCGGGCGCAACAACCGCGCACCCGGCCGATTCGACGCGGGCTGGAAGGACACCGTCGACCTGCGTCCCGCGGAGGCGGTCGAGGTCGCGGTGCGCTTCACCGACTATCCCGGCCCGTTCATGCTGCACTGCCACAATCTCGAGCACGAGGACATGGCGATGATGGCCGACTTCGTCACCGAATGACCCGAATTCGGTTCGTGGACAGCAGCATTCACTGCGGCGAGCGTGCACACAAGTGTCGGGGGGGGGGGGGTGGTCCAGCTCTACCCC
>NZ_JBYISM010000012.1:0-214319 GCF_057708605.1 Nocardia sp. bgisy118
CCCCCCCCCCCCCCCCCCCCCCCCCCCCCCCCCCCCCCCCCCCCCCCCCCCCCCCCCCCCCCGCTGCCGCTGTGCGCAGCAGGTGCGCTCCCAGCCGGGGCAGCAACTCCGCCTTGACGGCCTGCCAGGAGCGGATCTCCGCTGCCGACAGGAGCGTGGCGGGTTCGTCCCGCATCTGGAGCCAGACCGTGCATGCTGCCGCCAGCACCGACATGGTGGCCACTGCCGTGGCCGGGCCGCTGCCCATCGCGATCGCACCGTTGCCACGCAGAATCATCGCGTCCGCCGACCCCATCGCCTCGGCGAGCCTGCGGCCTCGGTCGGCCTCGCGGACCAGCAACGCGGACGGATACACCGGTATGTAGTCGCCGAGCCAGCACGCCTGACCATGTGTCGGGGCGATGCGGTCGGTGCGCATGCCGACGGCCAGCGAGGCCGCCGGCTGCGCACGAGCGATCGCTCCGGTCGCCGGGTAGCGCTGGTAGAGGGCCAGGTGGGCCCATGCCTCGGCCGGGCACCCGGGTGGCAATTCCGTGGCGGTCAACGGGACGCGGAGGCAGTCCGAAGCCGCGACGGTCGCCAAATCGGCCGCGGGGGTAATGACCATGTGGTCGACGTCCCTGGCGGAGACGTGCCCGAATGCGTCGACGAGCCCCAGCGCGGCCAAGGCTCGCGCCGCGTCGGCAACTTGGATATCGGTGGGGGAGCGCATAAGAGGTAACTGTATGCACTCAGGGGCGGCGGCACCACGCCGGAAGCAAAGTCGATGACCCTGCCGGGAACTCGTTCCGCTAGGTGAAATCTGCGAGCGTCCAACGTGACCAGCATCACTATTGAAGGTCAAGGTGTATACACTTCTGTTCGAAAGGATCCACCATGACCAGCGCTTTGACCGCCGCAGCATTCCAGGCGGTCGACACCCTCGACGCCGAGGGCTTTGCCGAGCTTTTCGCACCGGACGGCAAGATCACCTTCGGCAATTTCCCCACTCTCGAAGGCCGTGATGCGGTCGAGGCGGGCTGCGCCGGCTTCTTCGGCACGGTCGGTGGGATGCATCACGACATCGTCAACGAGTGGATCGTGGGCAAGAACACGATCGTCGAACTCGTGGTCACGTACACGCGTAAGGATGGCGGAAAGGTCCCGATCCCGGTGGTGTCGATCTGGACCGTAGGTGACAGCGGCCTGATCGACGAATACCGGGTCTTCTTCGACTTGGCGCCGGTGTTCGCATGAGCACGCGCAAGGCGACAGGACGCGTCGCGGTCGTCACCGGAGGCGCTGCCGGCATCGGGCAGGCGTTCGCCGAGCGCCTGGCCGTGGACGGACATGTGGTCGCCGTCGCCGACGTCGGCCCGGCGGACGAGACCCTGCGCCTGATCGAGAAGGCGGGCGGCCGCGGGTTCGCCGCCCATTGCGATGTGTCCTCGCCCGAGTCCGTGCGCGCATTCGCCGCCGAGGTCGAGGGCGAGGGCGAGCTCGGGCAAGTGGACGTCTTGGTGAACAATGCGGGCACAGGCCAGACCTTGATTGTCGACGGGCGGATGGATGCGGGCATGAACGAAAGTGAAGGACTTCATCGTGGCCTTCGTGACGGCTGAGAACGCCGGGCAGAACGTCCCGGCCTGACCCGACCGGCCGGACCTCCGCATGTGAGGTCCGGCCGTCCCGTCAGCCGTTGTCTCGACCATGACCACCGGCTGAATGCGTTCGTCTGGCCGGGAGGCTGTCGTACCGCCGGTGCGGTCGGCACCGGACCAGACTGGAGCGAGGCCCGCCGTCAGGTGAGGTTCTCCGCGATCGCGGTCGCGGCCGCCCTGGCGTCGGGCACGAGATCGATGAGGTGCCTGCGGCTCGAGCTCGCCGCCGGGCACGCCAACACGACAGCGGCGACGACCTTGCCCGACCGGGTGGTGACCGGGACGCCGACGGCGTTGACGCACTGCTCGCTTTCCTCGAGGCTGAGGGCATAACCCGTGCGGCGGACGACACCGAGCTCGCGACGCAGCGTGACAAGATCACGCATCGAGCCATCGCGCATGCGGACATGGCGGTTGGGGTAGAGCGCGACCAGTTCGGTGTCCGGAAGCTGGGCCAGGAGTACCTTGCCACCCGATGTGGTGTGCGCGGGGAGGAGAAGCCCGACTCGACTGGCGACGCGGAGCGCGTGGTTGCTCTCCACGCCGTCGACGAATCGGCAGCCGTTGCCCTGCAACGTCGCCAGAAAGGTCGTGTTGCCTACCTTGCGCGATAGCGCCGCCAGATAGGGGTGGGCCAGGGCGGCCGGGTCCTGCGGCGGCTCGGCGCCCGACGGCAACTGCGCCAGCCGAGGTCCCGGCAGGTAGACGCGTTTTCGGTCCTGTTCGGCGAACTCGTGTCGCTTGAGGGTCGATAACAGCCGGTGTGCGGTCGGGGGCGTCACCGACAGCAGCTCGGCGGCGTCGGCCACTCGCAACCGGCCGTGCTCGCGAAGAGCAATGAGGAGTGTGAGGACGTTCTCGGCTGAGGAGACCGACTCGTGCGACGGCATTGTCGCCGTGGTCATGACGCCACCATTCTGTTCTCCAGCCGGCCGATGCCGTCGATCTCGGTGACGACCAGGTCGCCGACGTGCAGGAAGGTCTTGCGCGGCATGCCCACCCCGGCCGGTGTTCCGGTCAGGATGACGTCACCCGGCTCGAGTGTCAGTACGCGGCTCGCGGCGGCGATCAGTCGTGGCACCGTGATCACCATGTCGGCGGTGGATGCTTCCTGTTTGATCTCCCCGTTGACGGTCAGCCGGAGTGTGAGGGCATGCGGGTCGCCGATCTGCCAGCCGGGAACGATTCCAGGCCCCAAAGGGCACGATCCGTCGAATGCCTTGTGCTGGACCCAGTCCCAGCCGAATGGCGGTTGGACCGCATCCTTCCTCGGGAACCGTCCGCGTGCGGACAGGTCGTTCGCGACGGTGTAGCCCGCGACGTGTTCGAGGGCTGTGCGCTCGTCGATATCGCGCCCGCCGGTGCCGATGACGACGGCCAGCTCGGCCTCCCAGTCCACGTCTGCGTTATCCGGCAGCCGCACATCGTCGTGCGCACTGACCACCGTCGTTGTCGGTGGCTTGAGGAAGAAGAACGGCTCGCCGTCGGGGTTCGGGCGCTGTGTGCCCATCTCCTGCGCGTGTCCGTAGTAGTTCGCCCCGGCGCAGAGTATCTTGCGGGGGTAGGTGAGAGGGGCGATCAGCTCGGCGTCCGGCGCGACCTCGAGTGCCGAGAGCTCGAGATTCTGGAGCAGCGGCGTGAACTCCTCCCACCGGTCGAAGACGTCCAGGAGAGTGCGAGCGGACAGCGACTGCGGCGCTCGACAGACTTTGCCCTCCGCGAGCACACCAATGCTCGGCTCGGCTCGGTTGTTCTCGACGAATTGGACGAGGCACCAACGCTGCGACGACATGCAAACCCCTTAGATCAGTGAGCTCACTAAAGTGCACACACTTTCGCGGGGGTTGTCAAGCTCGCTCGGCCCCGCTGTTCCGCAGGCCGAAATTTGCTGGGCAGTCACTTCTTCTCCCGACGTGCGAGACGAGAATTGTCCAGTGCCTGATTCCGCAAGGCGTGCCGAGCCGGATCCCGACACAGTGCTGGGCAAGGTGATGTCGGTGCTGCACGCGTTCGAGGTCGAGGACCAGGGAGTCGGTTTCGCCGAGTTGCAACGGCGTACGCGGCTGCCGAAGGCAACGCTGCACCGCATACTGGGCGATCTCGAGTCGACACGCCTGCTGGATCGGGTCGGCGGCGCCTATCATCTGGGCAGTCACCTTTTCGAACTCGGCATGCGGGCCTCGGTCGAGCGAGGCCTGATCGAGGTGGCCACACCCTTCCTCGAGGACCTCTGCGAACGCACCCATGAGTTGGCGCACCTGGGGCTCCTAGAGAGCCACGAGGTGGTGTACGTCGCGAAGATAGGTGGCCACCGGCAGGTGCGCTCGCCTTCTCGACTGGGCGGCCGGATGCCCTTGCACGCCACCGCCATCGGCAAGGCGCTGCTTGCCCATGCTCCCGCGGACGTGCGGCGGGCGGTCCTTGCGGAACCGCTGCCACGACTGGCGCCGCGGACGATCACCGCACCGGGGACACTCCGTAATCAGCTCGACGACGTGGTCGAGAGCGGGATCGCCTTCGAGTTCGAGGAGTCCGCCATAGGGATTGTGTGCGTCGCCGCGCCGGTGCTCGACGCCGATGAGCGGGTGGTCGCGGCGGTCAGCGTCACCGGTCCGGTAACCCGTTTCCGCCCGCGGCAGCACGCGGCGTCGGTGCGCGCTGTCGCGGACGGGATCGCAGCGACCCTGGCGCGGCGCGAGGCACTCCGGAAGCGGGATTGACACCGTCGCCGTCCGCGTCGCCTTGAAGTCCGACAAGGCGAATGACAACGGTGTCGTTCCTCTCTGCTACGGTTTCGCGTCGCACACCTCGGGAGGAAATCATGATCAAGTCTTCGTCCGTCACCGCCGCGCTCGCCATCGCTGCGGGCGCGCTGATCGCGCTGCCCGCCACGCCCGCGCACGCCCAGTCCCTGAACTGTGCGAAGGCCATCGAGCTGATCAACATCGCCATCGACACCACCGGCGGCACCATGGACGAGGCGACCGCGACCGCGCTGTCCGGCAGGCTGAGCGGCCTGGCCGAGACGGCGCAGGGCGCCGAACGGGATGCCATCGCGGCCTACGCAGGCGCTCTGATCGATGACGAGGTCGTCGACCTCACGCCGTTCACCGACGGACTCAACCGCGCCTGCGCCTGACCGCGCGCCCACCGGCTGCGCGGTGGATTCCCTGTCGGCAGCGGCATCGCCCAGGAGTCGGCAGGGAATTCGCGCAGTCGTCAAGCGTCGACCACCAGCAGCGGTCCCGGGAATCGGGACACGCACGGGTGGAAGATCTCCGCGGTATCCGCCGCGACATCGGTGCGATGGTCGGGACATTCGGCTTCGCCCCTGAGCACGCAGCTTCCGCGCGGCCATCCCGCCACTTTCGACGGTGTCGCGCCTTCCGTATGGAGCTTGTGCATGCGTGACAGGCGCGTACACCGAACCCCCGCTGCGGCGGTCGTGCGCTATGTAGTGGCCGTCGCCAGCTCGATCAGGCGGGCGCGGACCAGGTCGGGGCGTTCGTCGGCGATGAAATGTCCACAGCCGGTGACGGGTTCGAAGGTGTAGTCGTCGGCACGGGCGGTTTCGGGGGCGGCCAGCGAAGGATGGAGAGCGGCGTCGTCCAGTCCGAAGAGCGCGCGGATGGGGATGGTGGCGCGGCGGCGCTCGGGATTGCGTGCGCTGTTCGGGATTTCGCGCACCCAGAACGTTCGGTAGGTGTCGGTGGCGGCGCGGGCGCAGACCGGATCGCGGAAGCGGTCGGCAAAGATTCGCACCACCTCGGGGCTGACCGCGCTGCGGTCGGTGATCGCGGCGGGGATGAGTCGTTCGAGGACGCGGGTGCGCTGTTGTAACGGCATGCCCGCGATGGCGAGCAGCGGTTGATAGACGAGGAAGCGCCAGACATGGCGCAACACCGTTGCCGCCGGGACCCATGGATGCGCCATGTTCAGTGCGAGATAGCCGTCGAAACGTTCGGGCTGGCGCAGCACCATCAGGTATCCGACATAACCGCCCCAGTCGTGTCCGACGAGCAACACGCGCTCCAGGCCCAGCGCATCGAGGAGCGCGAGCACGTCGGAGGCGATGTCCTCCTTCGCCCACCGATGCGGCGGCGGGCCCGACCAGCCGTAGCCCGGCAGATCGGGCGCGATGATCCGGAGTCCCTCGGGCGGGTCGGCGAGCAGATCCCGGTACGCGTAATGGTGCTGCGGCCAGCCGTGCAGCAGCACGACCGGACGGCCGTCGACCGGCCCGGCTTCGGTGACGTGGAATCGGACGCCACGGGCGGTGCTGAACGACCGGCGCACGCCGGGTATGACTGGCGGTTCGGAAACAGCGATACCGTCGGTAACAGGCATGCTGGTCACGATAGTTCGCCGGGCGGGTTCCGGACTACCGTCTGCGGGTGGATCCGGCCACCGACCGTGGGTGGAGAGAACCGTTCGGCGCCGTCGTCGCATGGGGGAGCGTCGGCCGGTGAACGTGCCGCCCGATCATGGCGGGTAACCGCTCACCGTGCTTCGTCATCACGTCGTTGCTGTTGGGGCAGTGGTCGTATTCCATGGCCGATGCGACACGACCGCTCGACACGACGTGCTCGGCGACGCCGTCTCGTCCAGCACCCGCATTTCGGCCGCGGCCTTGCGTACGTTCGGGAAAAGAAAGGCGTGCCAGGAGCTTTCGCGCACTTCGACGTCCAATTCCACGGCGAGGACATCACAATCCGGCCGGGCTCTCTCGGCTGGGTTCCGGTCCGCGATCAGTCGGGCACCGAACTCGAACCTGGCCACCAGATTCCGATCGACGTCCTGCGTGCACGAACGGAGGCAGCCGAAGCGATTGCACGGAATCCGTATGTAGGAAGGCCGCACATGACACCTGAGATCGCGGAAAGGGTCCGCAATAATGCCGACTGCTTCGTGAAGAGCTCACTCGTGCCGAGGTCGCGGAACTCGAGGCCGACCGCCCGACGGAGTGAATGTTCGGCGCAGGAATCGTCACGATGCAGGGCAAACAGCCGGACGGTCGTGAGGGTGGCGCGGTCGGCGAAACCGGGCACCGATAGTCAATAGGTGGGTCGCCGTCGTCGGTGCTATCGTTCGGGCGCGGCCGGACCGACCGGTACGGCCGGTATTGCGTTGGGGGGTCCCATGTTCAATTGGTATGTAGGTCTGCTCGCCGTCAGTGGTGTCGTCATGATCGCGATGGCCCTGATGGAGAACGGGCAGAGCAAGGCTTCGCGCATCATCAACGCCATCTTGGGGCCCATCTACCTGGGCTATGCCATCTACCTGGCCTTCATCTTCGAGAGTGGCTCGTACTGGGTCTTCTTCCAGGCGTTCATCCTGCCGGTGCTGCTGGTGGTGGATTTCTTCCGGAACCGAACTCCGCGCCAGAAGCTGACCGAGACCCAGAAGGCGTGGCGTGAGCATCAGCGTTCCGAGCAGAAGCGGTAGGGCGAGTACACGCAAATCCGGTGCCCTACTGCACCATTCGATGTGTTGGTGTAGCGGACACGTGGCCAGGTCGCAGCGCACGAGCTACTGGGTCGGGGCCCTGGACTGTCTACTGCCAGATGTCGTGCCGCAGTTGCGGAGTCATGAGCTGCGGTGTGCCAGGTATCTATCCGACCGTCGCGTCGCGCGTCTGCCCGATAGTCGACGCAACGTCATTCGGGGTATGCGGCGATCTCGTTGTCGCCTTTCGTGCTGCCCGTGTTCGGCAGCGCCTAGCGTGGCGGATAGTGCGGCGAATACCCCACAACTAGACAGGGACGACAACGATCAACCTGCGTCAGGTTGGCCGAAGATGGTACGGCCACGGTCGACGGTGACCACCGAGCGACTGAATGACGTTGTGCTCGTTGATGGCAACCTTCCGTTCCATCGAGCTCGCTCCACCCGCTGAATGATCGCAGGTTCGGTTCGGATGCTCTCGGTGCGTTCGTGGTTGCCATGTCGGGTATCGGATCGGGATCTGGAGGCGGGGTGTCAATCGTCGTCTGGCGCCGATGTCGCGACGGGGTCGCGGTGTTGTGCGCCGTCACTCCGGCCGGACATCGACCGAAGTTGGGAGTTGAGCAGGTCCAGCAGGTAGGCCAGTTTCTCGGGGTCGCCTTCGCCCTGGATGCGTCCGGCGGTGAACGCGTCCGCGATCGTGGTGCGTCCGCCGATGACGGCGGCCACGGTGGCCGAGTCGGAATGCAGAACGGCGTCGACGGGTGTGTCGTGTGTGCCGGACAGCACGTCGGCGTGTCCGTCGGCGATCCGCAGCCGGGTGACGCTGTCGTCTACGTGGAACTCGTATTCGGCGCACAGTCCGGGTGATTGTCTGGCATTGAGGCTGTCGGCGAGGAACACAAGCCACCATTCGGCACGGAAACTCTCCTCGGCCGACCGAGGGGCGTCGGTGAAATGGCGTGCGCCCCACATCGCGAGCGGGACGGCGGCTCGGCCGAGTTCGCGACCGATATCGGTGAGTTCGTAGGCAACGTGGACATTGGGCGGATCGAGCAGGCGCCGCCTGAGCACGCCCTCGGCCTCGAGTTGCCGGACGCGGGTCGCGAGCAGGCTGGTGCCGATGCCGGCGAGCGCCTCGGCCAGATCCGAATACCGTTTCGGCCCTGACATCAACTCGCGCACGATCAGCAACGTCCAGCGTTCGCCGACCACGTCCAGAGCGTGCGCCAACCCGCAGTACTGGTCATAGGAACGTCGACGCACCATGCGGTCACCCTACCAAGCAAGGACCTGAAATCGACGCTATCTGCAAATATGTATAGCTCACTTTAATTTCTTATGTTAGCGTGGTCGCGGGTCGGTCGGGGTCGGTGGGTTCCGAGCAAGCGTCCGACGTCGACCGAGACGGAAACACCTGGTCGTGAGGAGTACCGGATGTCGGAAACGGCGACTGTCTGCACATTGGACGGGAACGTGGTCATCGACGGTGCCGCGTTCGCTGCCGAGGCCGAGCGGCTGACGAACGGGGCGTTGGTCGAGGAGTGGATTGCTTGGTATCACCCCGAAGCCGTCGTCGAATGGATCGTCGACGGCGCATACGAGCGGCACGTCGGTCTCGATGAGATCCGGCCCAAAGTTGTGCGACTGCGACCCGAAGGCGGTCGACTGGGCCTGCCCGCCGATTTCCTCATTGCCGCCGACGGACGGATTCTCGCCGCCAGATACGGCGAACATGCGGGCGACCAATGGTCGGTCGACGAACTTCTCGATCTCGCGGCACAACACACCATCTGAGACAAGGAGAACCGACATGGCACGCGCCACGACGACCACAACATCGAGCTCGGCCGAGCCGAAAACGGAGTTGATCGACGAGAAGGCCGAGTTCGTCGACTATTTCGCCGCGGGTCTGGCGAAAGGCAACCGGGACGAGTTTCTCGAGCACTTCCTGCCTCGCGTCGCTGCCGACGTTCGATACCGGCAGCCACTGGCGCGGCGCGGATTCGGACCGGAAGGTTTCCGGCGAATGTTCGACGGCGTATTCGCGGCCGCACCGGACCTGCACGGCGTCGTGCACCGGTGGGGACCCACCGACGACGGTGTGCTCGTCGAATTCACCCTCACCGGGACACTCGGCCACCGATCCGTGTCGATCGACGTCGTCGATCGCATCGTGCTGCGTGACGGCGGAATCGCCGCCAACGACACCTACTTCGACTCGGCATCGCTGGTGCCGCGGCTGCTCGCGCATCCGATCCTGTCGCTGAAGCTGTTGCCGCGATTCTTCCCGACCGCCGCCGAACGCGCGGCATCGCGCAAGCACTCCCGCACCGAAGGGATGCAGCCCGTGACCACCACACCCACCACCGGCGTCCGCGCCGACGCGCTCGACCGCATGGCCATCGGGCGGCTCGTTCTCGCCGCCATCTCGCTGACCGCCCCCAGACAGTTCGCCAGGGCGGTCGGGATCAAGAGTTCCCCGGAGCTGACCTACCTGACCCGGATCTACGGGGCACGTGCCTTGGTGATGGGTCTGGGCTACCTGACCGGCAGCGAGGAGGAACGCGCCCGCTGGAAGCGGTTCGGGCTGGTCGTCGATACCTCCGACACCCTCACCGGTATCGCCCAGCTGGTTCGTCGCGACGTTCCAGTGCGTGCCGCAGTCAGCATGCTTGCACTGACCGGCTCCTATGCCGCGGTCGGCGCGGCCGAGGTCGTGTCGGACCGACGAAGGTGAACTCGTCCAGTGTGGTCCACGAGTGACATCAGCCGCGAAACGGCAATAGGCGTTCTGCAACGCTGAAAGTCGGCATGCCAGGGTCCGGGAACGGCGCCTGTGATAGATCCGATTCGCCGTTGACCAGGGAAAGTCGGGCTTCTCACCTTCATGTGCGTGCACAGGAGGTCGCTGCCTACGGTCGGTGCTGTGACCGAGAAGACGATTCCTCTGTTGATGGCTCGATCCATTGAGCCGGTGGCCGATTTCTACACCGCGTTGGGGTTCGAGATCACGTTCCGCCAAACCAAGCCCTACCAGTTTCTGAGCGTGAAGCGTGGCGGTATCGAGCTGAACTTCCATGGAGACAAGGCTTTCGATCCGCAGTCGTGCACGCATGGCTGCCTGGTCGACACCGATGACGTCGACTACCTGTACGTGGTCTTCACCGCGGCGCTGGGCGAGGTCTTCGGGTCGGTGCCCACGCAGGGCGTCCCTCGGGTGGGCGTATTGAAGGACACGACCTACGGGGTGCGACAGTTCCTGATGACGGACCCCGGTGGGAACACCATCCAGATCGCGCAGCTGATCAGTGAGGACCAGCGACACCGGCCGGTGCCGCGGTCGACCTTCGACCGAGCCGTTCACTTGGGCTCGCTGTTCGCCGATTCCAAACAGGACCTGGAGTTGGCAGTGAAGGTCCTCGACCGTGCGTTGCACCGAACCGACGAGCGGCCGACGCCGGTCCAGCTGGTGAAGCTGCTGGTACTGAGAGCCGATGTGGCGCTTCGCCGCGGCGAGACGGACCTGGCCCGAGAACTGTTGGCTCGGGTCCGAGCGGCAGGGGTCAGCGAACCGGAACTGATCGATGACCTGCGGCGAGCCACCGAACTCGAAGCCGCACTGTGACAGGGATTCCCGCCGCCGCGTCGCCTGGATCGTGATCAGCGGCCGAGCACGAGTCGGACCGGCCGAGCAACGGCGCCGCGGCCTGCTGCTGGCAGAACCGGGCAATAGCGAAGTGAACGCGATATGTCTCGCGACGCCGACCCGCCGCGCACGTTGCGACGACAGAACATCAGCCGCTGTGGTGTCATTGCTGTCGATAGCCTCGCTCGCTGTGATGGAGGTGGGGGATGTCCGGCACGACCCTGTTCGCTTGGACGCTTGTCGCTCTGCTCGGTGTGATGACGCCCGGCATCGACACCCTGCTCGTCCTTCGAACCACCATCCTGACCGGGCGTCGGGCAGGTTTGGCCACCGTCGCAGGGATCACCCTCGGGTACTTGGTCTGGGCGGGCGCGAGTCTGGCCGGTCTCACGGCCGTACTGGCTGCGTCGGAGACCGCCTACGACGTCGTCCGCATCGCGGGTGCCGTGTACTTGATCCGGCTCGGTGGGAGCGCCATTTGGAAGTCCCTGCCGCGCAATAGAGCACCGGGCATCGGCGAAAATACCGCCACGGCTCCGATGGCTACGCGGGCGACGGAGGCTCTGCGCGCGGGTGCGATAACCAATCTGCTGAATCCGAAGGTCGGCGTCTTCTACATCAGTATCCTTCCGCAGTTCCTGCCCGTCGGTTCGGCCACGGCGGCGTCAGGAGCGGTGCTCGTTGGCATCCATATCGCCGTCACTTTCCTCTGGTACCCGGCACTGATCTGGACGGCGAGCAAAGCCCGGCACATGCTGCTGCGTGAGCGGGTGCGCGCCTGGATGGATCGAATCAGTGCCACCGTCCTGATTGGGGTCGGGCTGAAGCTGGCCGTGCAAACCCGTTGAGCCGCAGCCAGCTCCATCGACAATTGGCCGAGCAGTAGGTGTGGCCCGACCGGCGTCCCACGTACACAGCTTGGGCCTGTTGTGAAATGGCAAGACGTGGGTGGTGGCTGTCGTAATTCGTCGGGGAGCCGTTGGTTGATGGCGGCGATGTGGATGGTGGCCAGGTAGCGGACGGCGAGTTTGTCGAATCAGGCTGTGAGGACAACGGGTTTGGATCGGGAGCGGGGTCGGCTCAGCGGTGTCCGCCGGAGTGGTCGTGGGCGCAGACGTCGGTGCGGCGGCCGTCGGGGCCGACTGCTGCCTGCCCGGCGCCGTGGCCTTCCAGGGCGGCGAACGGGCCGCACTGGTGGACGGTGATCCAGACGTGGACCATCGGGTTGCCCGCGCCGGGGTTGATCGAGCCGGGCGGGCAGGCGCCCTGGGCGTCGGTGATTCCGGCGACCCGGGGGCCGTTGGCTCCCGCGCTCCAGCAGAGGTTGTCGTGGACGTGCCACTGCATCAGCGAGCCGCCGTAGTCGACGAGTTCGGGGTCGTCGAGCCTCTTGTCCGCGATGTACATCGCCGAAACCAGGGTGCGGTTCCGTCCGTCGACTCGGTAGACGAGCGACTCCGGGCGGGTCGCGTCGAGGAACCGGCCGTCGCGGATGTAGGCGGAGTTGATGTAGTGCTCGTAGCCGGTGGACGAGTCGCCGATGGAGCGGTAGCCGAGGGCTCCGACGGATTGCACGTCGGCGAAGGCGGGCAGGTTGTCGAGGGTGCTGCGGATCAGCGCGGTCGCGCGCTGTTCCTGCGCGGCGGTCACGCCGGGGACGCCGGATACGTCGATCGGGTTCGCGGGGTCGAACGGGCGCGGCCACTGTGCGCTCGCACCGTGGTCACCATGGTCGCCGTGCGCTCCTTGGTCGGCATGTGCGTGGTCGTCACCGTGCGCGGTCTGATCGCCGTGTGCGTGGTCGTCGCCGTGGCTGTGCACGTGCCCGACTCCGCCGAGCATCGCCGCCACCGCCAGCACACCCACCGCGGTCGCGGCGATACCGGTCCGCATCGCGGGCAGCTGCGCCTGCGGCAAGGCCAGCGCGACTCCGGCCGCCACCGCCGCCAGCACACCCAGCGCCGCGCACACACTGTCGATGAACTGCGGGGCTTCCGCGTCCAGCCCGTCGATCCACGGGACACTCGCGAACCGGGTGTAGACCCACATCGCCGCCGCGAACAGGTTGACCCCGACAACCGCCGCAGTCACCGCGCGGCGTGGGCTCAGCGTCGCCAGCAGCCCGGCCACGCATTGCAGCGCCGCCAGCGCGACCATGAGCCGGGCCAGTGTGGCGTGCTCGGTGTGCAGCCCCGCGGCGAACAGGTGCAGCGCACCCGCCCCGATCGATGCCAGGCCGCCGAGTAGCAGAAATCCGTTGCGCCCGTTCGCCATATTCGCCGTCCTACTCTCTCGCGTTCCGGACATTATCCTGTCGAGTTGAACCACCTTTGTCGCGTTCGTGAGAGAACTCTGAGGCTTCCGCGTTCACCCCGGGGTGGAGAACGGGTTCGGCGTCGACGGAGGATGGCACCTCGGTGTAGCTCGTCGGGCAACGCTCACCCGGGGGGGCCTACCCGCGCAACGGGGTGGCGACGACGCCGCTGCGAGCGATGGTGTCCGGCAGTCGTTCCCGATGAACTCGAGCGGACGCAGTGCAGTTCCGCGAACACGTCGCCGACAAGACTCCGTCGCGGTAGCCTGCCGGGTACCGTGTTTCACCACCCATGGATTCGACAAGCCGAACAAAAGCCCTGCCTTCCAACGTAATTGGGACGATGCCCACCTGATTGTCATTCACAGATGGTGGTGGAGGTCGACTCGCGACCATGCACAGCTACCGCCGCGATTGGTCGCGGGCTGCCCTCGCCACTTCGATCGAAACGACCGCACGCTGACCACTACGCTACCGCTGTCGACGGCGGTCGGGGACCACGATTTCACCGATGGCCGGGTGATCATCGCGCCGACGCCCGACGCCCGACGTCGGCGATGGGGCTGGCCACCGACTCGGCGACAACGCCATGGTCAACGGTGTCGGCAGCTCGGCTCAGATGGGTGCCGCGCCGCGCCGCAAGCGGTCGTCGAGGATGACTCCACCTGCCCGGATACTCCGCGCGCTCCGAGCCGGACACGCCCACGCGAAGCGGCGGCCACGGCCCGCCCGACCGCCTAGAGTCATCGGCTATGGGAGGTAAGCATCGCGAGGGTGACCGCATCGACTCCGTCGCGTTCGCAAGCGTCCTCGCTGCGGTGCAGCGTGATCGGGAAGTCTCGGCCACGCACAGCGGGTTCGCCGCCCGGGCGCTGGCCGTACAACCGGAGGTTCCGGCGTGGATCGCATGGTTGTTCGAGCATGCCGGTGAACAACTGGCGCGGATGGCGCACCAGATGCATTACCCCCTCGACCACACCGGACACCCCGACCGGCATACCGCCGACGAATGGCTGATCATCCAACGCGCCTACCATGCCGAATTCTCCGCTCGCGCGGTCGAACGCGCCCGCCGATTCCACAGCGACCGCCCCGGTGTCGTCACGGCCCATGCCCCCGAGTTGCCCGACGACAGCGAGTTCTACGCAGCGCTGGCATCCGGCCGGGAATGGACCGGACACTGGTATTCCCGCGACCCGATCGAAGCCTGGGAAATATCGAGCTCACCGGCCTGAAACCGGCTGACACGCGAGCGCGGGTGCGTGGGTCGTCCTCGCGGAAGACGAACCGGTCGAACTTCGGCGGGGTGTCCACCGGCGTCGCGCTGGATCACCCGAGCACATCGTTCCGATCACGCCCGAGCCTTGCGCTGGCATGCGCCGGAGATCATCATTCATCGATAGGAGAACACCGCGCACGTCGAGGGCGATCCCGCGAATCATCTCGGGCGGACGGTGTTATGGGCCGGTTCGAGCGCACTCCAGAGCTTGCCCGAACACTTCGAAAAGCACCTCGCTCAGATCGTCCTCACCTCCTGGCTTCGAACCAGGGCCGTCGATGCCGACGGGAGCAACTAGGGCCTGCCACCCGCCCAGGGTCTCAACTGCTGCGGATTCGGTGTCCGAACCGCGCCCCTGAAACCCGCCCACCCGGAAGCGGTCATCCCATAGCGAAGGAGCAAACAATGTCCACCATCCACTTCAAGGAGACGACGAGTTCGACACCGGAGCAGTTCGTGGCGGCGCTGACCGATTTCGGGCCGGGCCGCTCGCAGGTGTTCGGCAACAGCGCCGACCGATATCTCGAGGTCCACGACCAAGGCCGACGTGAAGCCGACGTCACGGAGGGCTCGCACGGCATCTGGGAACGCCTGCACTACGACTGGTCAGACCCTGACCGCGTCGTCATGACAACCACCGACTCGAACGTGTGGGGCGGCCACTCGGGTCACACATACACCTTCACGCGCCGGCCCGATGGGACGACCGATGTGGATGTCGTCGTGGTGCGCGAGGGCAAGAACCTCAAGGGACGGGTCCTGGGAGTCGTGGTCGGGACCGTCGGCGGACCCGTGTTGAAGCAGGCCTTCGGAAAGACCGTCAAGGCGATCGAAGCCCGCGACAGCGGCAGGGGAACGCCCGAACGCCCGTGACGGGTGGCCCTCCATCCACCTCGAGTAGAGACCGATGCCGCCGATGTCGAAACGCCAATAGTCGGATCAGATGCTCTCGACTCCGGTGCGATCCTGCGCGGGAGGCAGTCCCCCGTTCGCGTGCCGCCACCGTTACCCGGCCTTGCGGCCGACGCCCAGTCGCTCGGCCGCTTCGACCGGACCGACACCGGCTAGCTCAGCTCCCGGTAACGCCAAATGCCGTTAGGCTCTATGCTTTCCAGCCACTCGCACACCCGTCTCTCGGCAGGAGGTTGCGACAACTCTGTAACGTGTTGCGGAATAGCTTCGAATGCATCCCATGTAATCAACCACAACAACATTCGGAGCTCAGTATGCGAATCTCGGCTCGAGCACTGGCGATGTGCCTGGCAACTCCCGCTGTCGCAGTGGCCCTCACGGGGACGGCCACCGGAACGGCCGCCGCCGAGCCCGGCTGCTCAGGATCGATGAACGGCCCATGGGCCTACAACGGGATCTGCCAAGGCGGTGCGGGCAGCTACCGACTCGAGATCGATTGCATCGGATACAATTTCACCGCCTTTCCGCCGATTCTGGGCCAGTACACGGCGCGCGAAGACCTGTCCGACGGGCAGGCGGGCACGGTGGCTTGCTTCGGCCCCAACTGGTCCAGCGCCGGTTGGGGAGTGAGCGGGCGCATCTTCCGGCTCTGACCGGAGGCTCGAATGACCGCCCGCGGGACTGGCTTTGGCGGTGGTCGGCCACGCCGTGCAAGACTGGTTCGCTGTGAAGATCCGTGGTGATGCGCGGCCCGCCACGCTGTTTGCGGCCATGCCGACCCTGGTGGTCGATACCGCCCTCACCGTGGCGGTGACGGCGGCTACGACGCTGCCTGTGGTGTTCGAGGGGCGGTCGTGGTGGGTGCTGCTGCTGGCGGCATCCGCTTCGGTGCCTGTGCTGTGGCGGCGCCGGGCGCCGCTGGTCGTGTTCAGCGTGGTCGGCCCGGCGCTCATCTGGCTTGCCTGCGTCGGCGCTATGCCCGCGCTGCCGTACGGAACCATCGTGTGCGCGTACACGATTGCCGCCTACAGCCCGCCTGCGCGCCGCGCGGTCGCCGCCGTGAGCGGGATCATCGGCATCCTGATCTCGCTGATCGTGCCCAACGAATCTCCGGATGCGTACGGCTACGCGGCGATGTCGTTTCTGACGGCGTGGACGCTCGGAACCGGGGTGCGGGCCAGACACGCTCACATCGTTCTGCTGCAGGAGCGCGCGCTGCGGCTCGAGGAGGAGCAGTCGGCCGCGGTCGCCAACGAGCGGGTCCGCATCGCGAGGGATATGCACGATATCGTCACCCACGCGGTGGGGCTGATGATCGTGCAGGCCGAGACCGGCCCCCTGCTCACCCACACCGATCCCGATCGCGCCGCCGCCGTCTTCGCCGGTATCGCGGACACCGGGCGTGATGCGGTGCGACAACTGCGCGGCAGTCTCGAGACATTGCGCGGCGACGCCGATCCTCGACACCAGCCAGGTATCGCGGCGATCGCCGACCTGGTCGAACTGACCAAGCGTGCCGGGCTGACCGCCACCTACCGTGCGTACGGCACGCCCCGGACGTTGCCCGGCGAGGTCGAGGTCGCTGCATACCGGGTCGTGCAGGAGGCGCTGACCAACACGGTCAAGCACGCACATGCCAGCGATGTGCAGGTGGTGCTGTGCTGGTCCGATCAGTGGCTGACGGTGCAGGTCCGTGACGACGGTACAGGCGACGCCTCGGGCGCGTATTCGGCCGGGTACGGCCTGCGCGGAATGCGGGAGCGGGTCAGTGCGTGCGGCGGCCTGCTGCACGACGTCCGATCCGATTGCGGGTTCACCGTTTTCGCCGAACTACCCATCGCGAGGGTGAGCTGAACATGCGTGTACTCATCGCCGACGACCAAGAGCTTTTCCGCGTCGGATTCGAGATGATCCTCGACGCGGAGCCTGATATCTCCGTCGTCGGCACAGCGGCCGACGGACAGGACGCCGTGGACCGGGTGATCGCGACGGCGCCGGATGTCGTCGTGATGGATGTGCGAATGCCGCGCCTCGACGGCGTCGCCGCCACTCGGCAGATCTGCGCCCGTACGGCGGCAAAGGTGTTGGTACTCACCATGTTCGACGCAGACGAATATGTGTACGCCGCGCTACGCGCCGGCGCGAGCGGCTTCCTGCTGAAGGACATGCGTCGTGCGGAGTTGGTCTCGGCGGTGCGGGTGATAGCGGCGGGGGAGTCGCTGCTCGCGCCGACGGTGACCCGCCGGCTGATCGAGGACCTGACTCGTCGCGGCGCTCCCCGGCCCGACCTGGCGCACCGACTGGCCGAGTTGACCGAACGCGAACGCGACTGTCTCCGCCAACTCGCCAGAGGTCAGTCGAATGCGGAGATCGCCGCGGCGTTGGTGGTCTCCGAGCACACGGTCAAAACGCATGTCAGCTCTGTGCTTTCGAAGCTGGGCTTGCGAGACCGTCTGCAGGCGGTGGTATTCGCGTACGAAGCAGGATTGGTCGTTCCGGGCACACCCGCCTGAGCGTCCGAGCGGTGGCGCTGCGACGGGCCGACAGCGCGAAACGCCGGGATTCGAACCGCTCTCGAGAGGGAGTGCCGGTTCATTCTTGTCGGCGATGCGTCGTGTCCGCCGCATGACGAGCATTCCAGGTGACCTTCCCAGATCCGAGGAGTTCACCGTTGAAGCGTCTGGTAACCGCCTGCGTGGCAATCGTTCTGTCGGCCCTGCTGTGGTTTCTCGGCACCGGCCTGCACCCTTTGCCGTGCGTTGCTTTCCTCGCGCCCCTGCCGGTGCTGCTGCTCGCCTCCAGGGCGTCGGGCGGTGTGGCGTTCCTTGCCGGGCTGCTGTCCTGGCTCGGCGGTGCCTGCCAATTCTGGCCGTATTTCACAGGAACGCTCGAACAGCCGCCGGTCGCACCGGCGGTGCTGCTCGGCGGCACCTCGGTGGCTTTCGGCCTGCTGGTCCTGCTCACTCGCGCGCTGCTGGTGCGCAACCGCCCTGGGCCGGCTCTGCTCGCGCTACCCGTGGGCTGGGTGACAGTGGAGTACCTCATTTCGGTCTTCGGCTCGATCGGTGCGTGGTGGAGCCTGGCATACACCCAGACCGATGTATTGCCCGTCATTCAGTCCGCCGCACTCACCGGTCCGTGGGGCATCACTTTTCTGATCATGCTGCCTTCCTCCGCGATCGCGGTGTTGACCGCACCGAATGTGACCCGCGCGCAACGGCTTCGCCTCGGCAGCGGCACAGCGGCACTGCTCACGGCGACACTCGCCTTCGGCTACACGCGGATGGCGCTGCCCACGGACTCGGTGGCGGTTCGCGTCGGCCTCGTCGCCTTGGCTCAGCCCGATGACTACGTTCCGGTCGACAGCGCAGCAGGCCAGGATATGGTCGCGCGTGCCGTCACCGAGATAGATCGACTCGCGGACCAGGGCGCCGAGGTGGTTGTACTTCCCGAAAAAGCCTGGCGTGCTACCGAATCCACGCTTCCTATGCTGTCCGGTCCGCTGACCGAGGTCGCCGCGCGGCGCCATACGACCGTGGTCGCGGGGCTGGTTCTCGCCAGGCCGGAGGCCGCCGTCAATGCCGCCATCGCGTATCCGTCCGGCGTCGTCTACGCGAAGCACTACTTGATTCCCGGTCTGGAAGACGAGCTGCGCCCGGGCACTGCATGGCAGCAAGTCCCCGGTACTTCATGGTCACTCGCGATTTGCTACGACCTGGACCGTCCGAGTCTCGTGCGCGCCAACCGGAACCGCGGCGCCACCCTGATGCTGGTCCCGGCATTGGATTTCACCGTCGACAAGTGGCTCCACAGCCGCATGGCAGTCCTGCGCGGCGTCGAATCCGGCGTCGGCGTCGCCCGCGCAGCACAACTCGGCGAGCTGGTCGTCGGCGATGCCACCGGCCGTGTAGTGGCCTCGGCGGCGACCGACACTGCGCATGACCGAACCGTCATCGCCGACATCCCCCAGCCCACTTCCGCCACCCTCTACGCACGCTTCGGTGACTGGTTCGGATGGCTCGCGGCGGTCTTGGCGGCAGCCTGTGCCGCCGCGGGATTCGCGCCGGCCCGCCGCACCGCGCCGGCCGGTGCGGGATCCGGCACCGTCCGTGTACGGGCGCGAAGGTAGGTTCGTTCCCGTGTACGTGAAGATCTGCGGACTGACCTCCGTTGCCGCTGCGGACGCGGCCATCGCGGCGGGCGCCGACGCGATCGGTGTCGTCATGAACCGGACCAGCCCCCGGCGACTGGAGTTCGGTGCGGCTGCCGAGATCATCGCGGCGGCCGGTGACCGGGTCGACACAGTCCTCGTCGTCAACGACATGTCCGCCGCCGATGCCGCGGAAAACGCCGCGAAGCTCGGCGTGGCGGTGCTGCAGTTGCACGGTCCGTACACGCGCGAGGACTTCACCAACGCGTTGGCGATCGTGCCGAGAGTATGGCGGGCGACGTCGCTGAAGAGCGACCCCGACCTCACCGTTGGCGCATTCGGCGAGGAGGCGCTGCTTCTCGACGCACCGAAGCCGGGGTCCGGTGAACGGTGGGACCTCGCCAAGCTCGGTGCCCGCAAACCCGAGGGCAAGTGGATGCTCGCGGGCGGACTGGGCCCCGACAACGTCATCGAGGCAATTCGCGCTGTACAGCCGTGGGGCGTCGATGTGTCCAGCGGTGTGGAGGCGAGCCCGGGCGTCAAGGACCTGCAGAAGGTTCGTGACTTCATCACCGCGGCGCGCAGCATCGGCGGGGCTTGACCGCGATCGCTTGCCGGCAGGCGTACGTATCGCACTCGAGCAACATCGGACACCGAGGTGTGGGGATCCACACCCCTGGGGTGGCTATTTGCTGAGCGTTCGCTACTCGACGATGGGAGTACCCATTCCCCAATCACTCGAGCGAGGAAGAACGGGCCTTATGTCGATCACCCTTGGTCAGGCACTCCTCACCCGCACAGCTACGCAAGCGCATGAGCACGCAACTTCGTCGGCGCCGCCGACGACCGTACCCGTCATCGAAGCCATTGCGACCGGTGCACCCAGCCTGGTCCTCGACCAATCCGTCGCAGCGGACTGGGTTGCTGGGCAATTCACCGATCCGGAGCAGCAAAGCCGGATCAGGCGCATCTTCCGCAAGACCATGATCGACACCCGGCGGTTCGCGGTGGACCCGCTGGATCCTCGAGTTCATGCGCCCGGCGGCAAAACGGCGACGATCCAGGATCGCATGCAGTTGTTCTACCGCCACGCCGTTCCACTGGCGGTCGATGTGGCGCGACGCGCGCTCGACGGTGTCGACCCTGCCGACCTCGGACTTCTCGTGTTCGCCACGAGCACCGGCGTCATCGCGCCCGGCGTCGATGCCGCGGTCGTCGAAGAACTCGGACTGCCTCGGTCGATCGCTCGCCTGGTGGTCAACTTCATGGGCTGCGCGGCAGCGATGAACGGAATTCGCACCGCCTCGGACTTTGTCCAGGCCAATCCGGACAAGAAGGCGATGGTCTTGTGCATCGAGCTCAACTCGGTGCACGCCGTCCCCGTCGAAGACATCGACGACGCGGTGATCCGCAGCCTGTTCGGAGACGGCTGCGGCGCGGTCGTCATCGGGGCAAACCGAGGGGAGGAGCAGGTCGAAGCCGGGACGATCGTCATTCGGGACAAATTCACCCACCTGTGCGAGGGCACAGAAGACGGCATCGCGGTCGGCGTCAACCACGACGGCATCACGTGCGAGTTGTCCGAGAACGTACCCCAGTACATCTACGACGGCGTCGCTCCCGTCGTCGGAGACGTTCTGCGCCGCAATGGATTGCGGCAGCAAGACATCGATGTGTGGGCAATCCACCCGGGCGGGCCGAAGATCCTGCTCGAATCCGCGCGATCGCTCGGCCTCCCGCCGGAAGCCTCGTCGACGAGCTGGCAGGTTCTCGGTGAATACGGAAACATGTCGAGCGTCTCACTGATCTTCGTGCTCGAACGGATCGCCGGTGAGGCTGCGGCGGACAAGCCGATCTCGACGGGCGTCGCGTTCTCGTTCGCGCCGGGCGTCACGATCGAGGGATTCGTCTTCGACGTTGTGCAGGCTTCCCACGCCGTCGTGCGGTCGTCCCGGTCGGCAAGCGGCCGGTGGGCGTCGCCTCTCAACCGAGTTCGTGGTGGCGTCGAGCGTCGCTTGATGGATCGGCAATTCGAGTAGTCGGGTACGCAGGAATCGCTCGCGCCGCGGGTGGATCGTGTCACCACGCGCTTCGGCGGGCAGATCCGAGGAACTTCGCTCCTGATCGCACCGGCGGCCCGGCTCAAGGGTCCAGCCGTGGCTCGCGAGGTGTCGCACGACAGGCAGTCGCGACGAGCGGAGGAAATGATGGCAAGCTTTGTATCAGGGCGTTTCGACGAGGACGCGCTGCTGGAAGAGATTCTCAACGATCCGGATACCGGCACCAAGAAGCTTCAGGCGGGTAGCCCGCCGGAGAGCGTCAAGTAGGTGCAGCAAGCGTTGTTCGATCTGACCTGGACGCAGCGGATCGACACACCCGTGTCCGACCGGTCCCAGTTCGTCATCGGTACTTACGGGCCGCTGACGACGAAGACGGTGAAGGCCTACAAGACGCATTACGACATCCGTTTTCCGCCCGGTGACCCGAACGGTTTCATCGATGGACTCACGGGACCCCGCACGCTCGCGAAACTCGATCGCCATTGCGTCCTCTTCGATCTGTGTGACGCGAAGCTGGCCGGAAAGGCAGTCGAAGTGCGTAATGCGACCGGCCGCGAACACGATTCGCCGACGTTACCCATCATCGGGACCAAGGGAGCAATGCGGCTGCGTTCCGGGGGCGGAATACCCGGAATTCTGAGCGGCCTTTGGTTCAAGAAGGGGTTGGGCACTTTCGAGGTGTCGGGACCCATTTTCATTGCCTACCAAGACAAAGGAAGCGAGAGCGGGGATCTGGGCTTCCCGTCCACCGACCAGCAGGCAGGTGATGCGCCGGGGCGCTTCTTTCAAAAGTTCGAAGGCGGCGAGATTCGGTTAGAGGATGGTCAGACATTCGTCCTGCTCGGCGATCCGCCGAACGACATGGATGTGTCGGCAGACTCGTTCTGACCATTCACGACGCGTGGACCGCGCGGTTGCTCAGGATGTGCGATGGCGGCATGTTCATCTCGCCCTCGTCGGGCCAATGGCCGGCGGCTGACCCTTCGTGGGCGCCGCCGGCCTCGAACCGTCGCTGCGTCAGCAGTTGCTGGGCGCGGGCTCACCACGAACCCGGGCGCCGAGCCAGTCCAGCACCTGGGGTGCGCCGATCATCGCGGCGGACAGGTGTTCGGGCGCGGACACTCGCAAAGTCTGCAACGGCACCCCGGCCCCGCACCAGCGGCTGTCGGTGTTGACGATGGCGTCGATCGGAATCAGCGGGTCGGTCGGCGAATGCCATTCGAACATCGGTATCTGCGGCACCCCGGGGTAGAGCTCCAGGCTGTTCTGCTCCACCACCGCCCGGGCTTCCGGGCTGTCGAACACCGAGGTGTTGGCGACGTAGTCGCGGACACCGGTGTTGGCGCCTATGGCGAGGAGTTCGTTGGTGCAGCTGTTGGCCAGGGCGTCGCGGACCGCGAGACCGCGTGGATTGAGGTACGAGGTGAGCGCCACCTGGTCCGGATACTCCCGTTCCAGACCCATCGCCACCGCCATCACCAGTCCGAAGGCCGGATGCGAACCGTCGCGCACCGCCTCCGCCATGGTCACCAGGTTCATCGGAACGCCGCCGATGGCCGCGCCCGCGAGTGCCAGCTCCGGCGCGTACGACGGTTGCAGCGCCGCCGCCCACGAGCTGGCGATGCCTCCGCCGGAGTAACCGGCCATCACCACGGGACTGTCGTGCAGGGCGAGCTCGGGTAGTCGTTTGGCCGCACGGATGCCGTCCAAGGTGATTTGACCACCCAGCCGGGCGGCTCCGAGGGCGAACTGCGGCCCGAGATGATCCGGCAGCGCGATACTCCAGCCCTGCTGCAGAAACACGTTCAGGAACGGCGCCGTGGTCGTCAGATTCAGATCGCCGGTGTACAGCTTGCGCGATACGGCACAGTCGGTGCCGAGCGAATTGATGAAGTGCTGATATGACAGCAGCGGCGCGTCGGGCCGGTGGCCCGCGGGCGTGACGATCGTGGTGGTCGCCGCGATCGGTGCGCCGTGCGAGTCGCTGGACCGGAATTCGACCAGCCGCACGGTGGCGCCGGGAAAGAGCAGCAGCGGCGGCATCTCCCGGACTTCGAGCACGTCACCGGGTCTGTGCGCCGCCAGATCTGGCGGCGCGGCGTAGAACGGGTCGGGATCGGGCCGCGGATACAACGGTGCCGCGGTTGCTGTCGCGACGAGCAGCAGCCCGAGTGCTGAACCTCCGAGTGCGCCGAGTACGTCGGTCACACGGTTGCGCTTGGCGCCGAGAAAACGAAGAAACGGACGAGTCACGAGCGTTGACCTCCACGAATAGTGCGCGGATTTCGTCGACCAGCAATCTTCAATCCGAATGCTATATCAGCAAATACTCAGCGACACGTCAAAGGGTAAGCCGAAGTCTCGGCGTGCATGTCCCGAATCGACTCCGAAGGTGCTGATCTAGGTGGAGAAGTCGTAGAAAGCGACCGAGAGTCAGCTTTCTAGCTGCTGTTTCGCCTGAGGGAGGAGATCTCTGGACACAAGCGCGGCCAGCGGCCGCAGATTATGATCCGTCCTGCGCCTGCATCTCGATCGGCGGGTGTCGTCTCGATCAGTATCTGGGCGATCGCAGAGCTATCTCACCCGACGGCACAGCGGCCCGTGGCCGAATGGCCATGGGCCGCTGGATCCGTCATCCGGTCGCGGTCACCCCGCCGCCGGCGCCTCCTGATCGGCGGGGCGCACCGGCGTGATCGGCAGTACGAGCGCGGCGGGTGCGCCGGCCGGGACCGTGGGCTTGGCCGGGGCGGTCGGCGAAATGCGCTGGTATCCGGCGCTTTGCGGGGGCCTGGAATCCACCTCGCCCTTGTTGGGCCAGAAGGCGGCCGCGCGCTCGGCCTGCGCCGTGATCGTCAGCGACGGGTTCACGCCGAGATTCGCGGAGACCGCGGCGCCGTCCACCACGCTCAGCGTCGGGTAGCCGAAGACGCGGTGGTAGCCGTCGATGACGCCGTGCGCCGGGTCCGCGCCGATGGTGGCGCCGCCGAGGAAATGCGCGGTGAGCGGGACGTTGAAGATCTCACCCCAACTACCTCCCGCGATGCCGCCGATCTCGTCGGCCACCTTGCGGGTCACCTCGTTGCCGACCGGGATCCATGTCGGATTCGGCTCGCCGTGGCCCTGTTTCGAGGTCAGCTTGCGCCCGAACAGGCCGCGCTTGGTGTAGGTGGTGATCGAGTTGTCCAGGTGCTGCATCACCAGCGAGATGATGGTGCGCTCACTCCAGTTCTTGGTGCTCAGGAACTGCAGCAGCTGCATCGGGTGGCGCAGTATCAGCAGCACGAACCGCAGCCAGCGCGGGATGCGGCCGCCGCCGTCCACCATCAGCGTCTGCAACAGGCCCATCGAGTTGGAACCCTTGCCGTAGCGGACGGGTTCGATGTGGGTGTCCGGCGTCGGGTGGATCGAGGACGTGATCGCCACGCCTTTGGTGAAGTCGACGCCGGGGGTGACCTTCCTGGTCGCCGCACCGACGATCGACTCGGAGTTGGTGCGGGTCAGCACGCCCAGACGATCGGAAAGGCCGGGCAGCACGCCCTTGTCGCGCATGTCGAACAGCAGCTTCTGGGTGCCCCGGGTGCCCGCGGCGAGCACCACGTGCGCGGCGGTGTAAGTCTTGGGCTGCTTGCGAACCAGTGCGCCGGTGCGCTTGGTCGCGACGTCCCAGGTGCCGTCGGGCAGCGGCCGCAGCGCGGTCACCGTGGTCATCGGGACGACCTCGGCGCCCGCCTGCTCGGCCAGGTAGAGGTAGTTCTTCACGAGGGTGTTCTTGGCGCCGTACTTGCAGCCCACCATGCAGTCGCCGCATTCCACGCAGCCGGTGCGCTCGGGTCCGACGCCGCCGAAGTACGGGTCGGCCACCGTCTTGCCCGGTTCGCCGAAGAACACGCCGACGGGGGTCTGCACGAAGGTGTCGCCGACACCCATGTCCTCGGCGACCTTCTTGAAGATCTCGTCCGCCGGTGTCATGTGCGGGTTGCGCACCACGCCGAGCATCTTCTGGGCCTGCTCGTAGTAGGGCGTCAGCTCCGCGCGCCAGTCCGTCATGTCGCGCCACTGCGGGTCCTGGAAGAACGGCTCCGGCGGGACGTAGAGGGTGTTGGCGTAGTTGAGTGAACCGCCGCCGACGCCCGCGCCGCCGAGAATCAGCACATCGCGCAGCAGGTGGATGCGCTGGATGCCGTAGCAGCCGAGCGCGGGCGCCCAGAGGAATTTGCGCAGGTCCCAGCTGGTCTTGGGCAGCTCGTCGTCGGCGAAGCGCTGACCCGCCTCGAGCACGCCGACCTTGTAGCCCTTCTCCACCAGGCGCAGCGCGGTGACGCTGCCCCCGAAACCGGAACCGACGATGAGTACATCGAAGTCGGTTGCTCGCTGGGACATGCGCGGAACTCCTCGGTTTGTCGGCAGTGACCCGCGTTACGCTAATGCGGACAGTAGGAGCTGTCAACGAAGGATCGGCGGGGTCTCTATGCTGATTCGCGTGTCCCGATACAGCCGAGTCCAGCTGGCCGACCTCAGCGGCGTACCGGCGCGCACCATCCGCTACTACCACTCGCTCGGTGTGCTGCCGAAACCCGGTCGCGCGGGCAAGGAGGCGGTGTACACCGACGAGCATCTGGATCGGTTGCGCGACATCTCCGGTATGCAGGCGCGCGGGTTGCGCCTGGAAGCGATCCGCGAGGTGTTCGACGCCGAAGCTCAGCGCGGCGCCAACGCCGACTGGCGTTCGGTGCTCGATCCGAGGTACGCGGGCGCGGCGGACCAGTCGGTCGTCATCGACGACGACGAACTGTCGTCGCTGCTCGGCGATCGCCGAGCCGACGTCCTCGACGAGCTCATCGCCGCGCAGTACGTCGAACGATGTGAGGACGGCTGGCGGATCCCCGACCAGCCGATGCTCAAGGGCGCGCTGATCCTCTACGACGTCG
Source organism: Nocardia sp. bgisy118 (assembly GCF_057708605.1). NCBI lineage: Bacteria > Bacillati > Actinomycetota > Actinomycetes > Mycobacteriales > Nocardiaceae > Nocardia > Nocardia sp. bgisy118. The sequence goes on from NZ_JBYISM010000012.1 coordinate 26,378, forward strand.
GCACCGACATCACACTCGCCGGCGCGCTGCGCAAACTCATCCGCGCCAGGATCGCGGAGCTGGCCGACGAGATGGTGCGCACCTTCCGCGACGCCGCCGCGACGAGCTACGGCGGCGAGGGCATCGGCACCGACCTGAGCCGGTTCCGTGAGCGCTTCCGGGCCGCCGCCTGGGAGGTCGGCGGCGCGACCCTGGCCGACGAGATCGAGCGCGCGGTCCGTGAACTGGACGGCTGACGAAACCGCGAGCAGTGTTCACTCTAAAGTGGCTGCCATGACCACGCCGCGCGCCAGGGCAAGGGCCCAGACGATGGAGGACATCAAGCGGATCGGCCGCGAACACCTCGCCACGCACGGCGCCGCGGCGCTGTCCCTGCGGGCGGTGGCTCGTGATCTCGGCGTCGTGTCCTCGGCGGTGTACCGGTACGTGCGCAGCCGCGACGAGCTGCTGACCCTGCTCGTGGTGGACGGCTACAACGCGCTCGGCGACGCGGTGGACACCGCCCTGATCGACGCGCCCGACGATCCGGCCGAGCGGCTGCGCGTGGCGGGCCGCGCCGTACGCGCCTGGGCACTGGCCGAACCCGCTTGGTACGGACTGCTTTTCGGCTCGCCGGTGCCGGGCTACGAAGCGCCCGCCGAGCAGACCGTCGACCCGGGCGTGCGGGTGATCGCCACCCTGCTGCACGTCTTCGCCGACGCCTACCGGGCTGGCCGCTTGGTGGAGCCCGCCCGGCCGGTGCGGGTGTCCACCGCGCTGGCGGGCAGTTTCGCGGCCGTCCGCGACGAATTCGGCTTGGACGTGCCGGACTGGTTGGTGGCGCGCGGCGTCTCGGTCTGGAGTGCGCTGTTCGGCGCGGTGAGCTTCGACGTGTTCGACATGTACGGGCGCGACACCTTCGCCGACCGCGCCGAACTGTTCGAACTGATGCTGGACAACCTGCTGGATCTGCTGGGTTTCCGCGACTGACCTCCGGACGAACCTCACCCGCCCCATTGTGTGGGACCGCCAGTCCCATATATTCTGGATCACACCACGCGAGGAGCGTGCGCAGTGCCGGCGCCGAGCGTCGGCAGGAGCGAGGAGGCATCGATGACGCTGTCCGAATCGGTTCGTACCGGACTGTTCGATCGGGAGTACTGGGAGACGCTGGACACCCTGTCGGAGGGTTCGGTGCACCGGAAATTCGACCCGTACCTGGACATCGACTGGGACGGACCGGAGTTCGCGATCGACAAGGACGATCCCCGGTGGATCCTGTCCCCGGAGTTCGATCCGCTCGGCGCGACCGACTGGTACCGGAACCTGCCGCGGGAGCGGCAGATCGAGATCGGCCGCTGGCGGACCGCGAACGTGATCAAGGTGGGCGCGGCCTTCGAGAGCGTGCTGATCCGCGGGATGATGCAGTACATCATGAAGCTGCCCAACGGCTCTCCTGAATTCCGTTACTGCCTGCACGAGATGACCGAAGAGTGCAACCACATCCAGATGTTCCAGGAGCTGGTCAACCGGATCGGTGACGACGTGCCCGGCATGCGGCCGATCTTCCGCGCGCTGTCCCCGTTGATCGGCGTGGCGGGCGGCTACGCGCACGTCATCCTGTTCATCGGCATTCTCGGCGGTGAGGAACCGATCGACCACTACCAGAAGGCGATCATCCGCGACGGCGGCAACATCCCGCCCGCCGTGCTGCGCACCATGGAGATTCACATCGCCGAGGAGGCGCGGCACATCTCCTTCGCCAACGAGTTCCTGAAGGCACACATCGAACGGATGAGCCCGGCGGGTAAGGCTGTGTGCGCCTTGGCGTTTCCGCTGGCCATGCGCTGGCTGGCCGGGGAGATCATGGTGCCGTCGCGCTCGTTCGCCAGGCAGTTCGACGTCCCGCGCGAGGTGTTCCGCGAGGCGTTCTGGCAGGGGCCGCAGTCGCGCCGGATCCTGTCCGGCTACTTCGGCGACATCCGCAAGCTGGCGGGCGAACTGGGGCTGATGAACCCGGTCACCAAGCGGGTGTGGTCGATGCTGCACATCGACGGCGACGCCGCGCGCTACCGCAGCGAACCCGAACGCCGCATCGCCTGAGCACTTTTCACGCGCCCCTTCCGCGAAGGGCAGCGGCTCAGGGCGCGGTGTCGACGCTCGACAGCCGCGCGAGCGCGGCGAGCAGCGGTTCGTCGGGATCCAGGGTGATCCGGTGTGCCCGCGCCACTCCGTCGAGCACGCTCCAGGCGTAACCGGCGAGTTCGGCGACGAGCTCGTCGCGGCCCATGGCACGGTCCGGATCGCGCGCCCAGCGCGACACGGTGGCTTCCGTCATGGACACGATGGCGAAAGTCATCGTGTCCGCGGCCGCCTCGTCCACCACGCCGACAACTCCGGCCAGACCGGACACGAGCTGGCGGGTGCGGCCCGCGATCCGGTCTTCGAGGCTGCTCACGGCGTCTACATCGTCGGGGTCGCCGAGGGCGGGGCCATGGCGCAGGAAGTCGTAGAGACGCGCGTGCCGGTCGATCCAGTCCACGACCGCCGCGATGGTGCGGCGCAGGATCGCACGGATGGAGCCGTCGGAGATGTCGAGCGCGGTGTCGATGTCGTCGGTGAACCGATCGCCGATCGCGGTCCTGGTACGCCGGTCGAGTTCGTCGCGCCCCGAGAACTGGCGGTAGACAACCGATTTCGACAATCCGGAGCGCTCGGTGATCTGCTGCATGGGCACCTCGACGCCCATCGGCGTCTCCTCGATCAGCTCGATCAAGGCCGTCACGATGCGCTCGCGCCGCCGATCGTTGTGCGGCTGCCAGCGCGCCTGCCTGCCACCGGTCGGCTGCGGGGCGGGTGACGAGGACGTCGGCACGGCTCGAGTCTAGAGCACGGGCGAGACCCGGGGCGGCGTTGTCGATTCCGAGGCCGCGGGGGACGAGTGGTGCATGACCGCCGGACCCGCAGGGTGGTGTCGCTAGGGCACCGAGCCCGGCGGTCATGACGTCCCGACACTAACCGAGCGACGTCGGCTCGAGGGGCGGATCACGGTCGGCGCGGTGTGTCGCGGCGGAGAAGCGTGCGGCGGCCGCTCGACGAAAATGGGTTCGGTTCACACTTTCGCTGGTCGTGCGACGCACAACGACACGGCAACAAGTGGACGAAACTCCACTCTTGCGGAATCGCCCGGCGTATGCTCGCCGTCGTTCGACCGTGGGGATCCGCAGCGGCGACACGTGCTACGGACCGGAATCTGATGCGCGAGGAGGATGTGGTGACTGCCGTAGCTCCCAGGCCGGAGCCGGAACTCGAGGCCGTCCGGCCGTACCCGAGTCGGGTGGGACCGAAGGGCTCGTTCATCTTGAAGTTGGTCACCACGACCGACCCGAAGGTGCTCGGCCAGATGTACTTGGTCACGTCGATGTCGTTCTTCATGATCGGCGGACTGATGGCGCTGCTCATGCGCGGCGAACTGGCCCGGCCGGGTATGCAGTTCCTGTCCACCGAGCAGTTCAATCAGCTGTTCACCATGCACGGCACGATCATGCTGCTGTTCTACGCGACGGCCGTGGTGTTCGCGTTCGCCAATATCGTGCTGCCACTACAGATCGGCGCGCCGGACGTCGCCTTCCCGCGCCTGAACGCCTTGAGCTACTGGCTGTACCTGTTCGGCGCGACCATGGCGACCGCGGGTTTCGTGACGCCGGGCGGCGCGGCCGATTTCGGCTGGACCGCGTACCAGCCGCTCAGCGACATCATGCACTCGCCGGGCGTCGGCGGCGATTTGTGGATCCTCGGCCTGGCCGTCTCCGGTCTGGGAACCATCCTCGGCGGGGTCAACATGATCACCACCGTGGTCGTTCTCCGCGCACCGGGCATGACCATGTTCCGGCTGCCGATCTTCACCTGGAACATCGTCGTCACCAGCGTGCTGATCCTGCTCGCGTTCCCGGTCCTGACCGCCGCGCTGTTCGCTATCGCCTACGATCGCCACCTCGGCGGCCACATCTACGACCCGGCCACCGGCGGCGTCATCCTGTATCAGCACCTGTTCTGGTACTTCGGGCACCCCGAGGTCTACATCATCGCGCTGCCGTTCTTCGGCATCGTCTCGGAGATCTTCCCGGTCTTCTCGCGTAAACCGATCTTCGGCTACACCACGCTGGTCTACGCGACGCTGGCCATCGCCGCGCTCTCGGTCGCGGTGTGGGCGCACCACATGTTCGCCACCGGCGCGGTGCTGCTGCCGTTCTTCTCGTTCATGACCTTCCTCATCGCGGTGCCGACCGGCGTGAAGTTCTTCAACTGGATCGGCACGATGTGGCGTGGTCAGCTGACCTTCGAAACGCCCATGCTCTTCTCGGTGGGCTTCATCGTCACGTTCCTGTTCGGCGGTCTGTCCGGCGTGATCCTGGCCAGCCCGCCGCTGGACTTCCACGTGTCCGACTCGTACTTCGTGGTCGCGCACTTCCACTACGTGCTCTTCGGCACCATCGCGTTCGCCACGTACGCGGGCATCTACTTCTGGTTCCCGAAGATGACCGGCCGCATGCTCGACGAGCGGCTCGGCAAGTGGCACTTCTGGACCACGTTCATCGGCTTCCACACCACCTTCCTGGTGCAGCACTGGCTCGGTGCGGAGGGCTTCCCGCGTCGCTACGCCGACTACCTGCCCTCCGACGGTTTCACCGGGCTGAACACCATCTCCACCATCGGCTCGTTCATCCTGGGAGCCTCGCTGCTGCCCTTCATCTGGAACGTCTTCAGGAGCGCGCGGTACGGTGAGCCCGTCACGGTGGACGACCCGTGGGGCTACGGCAATTCGCTGGAGTGGGCCACCACCTGCCCGCCGCCGCGACACAACTTCTACGAACTGCCCCGGATCCGGTCGGAGCGACCGGCATTCGAACTGCACTACCCGCACATGGTCGACCGCATGCGCGCCGAAGCGCACGTGGGCTGGGGCGCGCCGCGGCACGGCCAAGCCGTCAGCGAACCGGCCGCGACGGCGGCCGACCGGGAGCCTTAGGCGCGTCGCTCGCGAAGGCCGCGGACACCGTTCTGTGACAACAGCTTCGGTGTCCGCGGCCTTCGGCTGTGTTGCGGTCAGGCGCGGGTGAACAGCGGTGCGACGAAGTGTTCCAGCATCGCGCGTTCGTCGGCGTCGTCGATACCGGGGACGGTGAGCAGCGAGACGATCAGCCGCGTCAGCCAGCGCGCCAGCTGCGCCCGATCTCGTTCCCCGGCAATCGAATCCGGCAGGAACGCGGCCGCGAGCGCCACGATGACCTGCGAGGACTGCCCGATCTCCACGGCGAGTCCCGCGTCGGCGGGCCGGAACCAGGCGATGAGCAGCGGGTCGGCGCGCACCGCGCGCACCGCGGTGAGCACCGCCGTCACGATCCGCTCGCCCGGATCGGCGATCCCGTCGACCTCGGCGACCACCGTTGCGCCGATGCGGCGCGCCTCCCGGTGGACGAAGGCCAGCCGCACCGCGCGCCGGTTCTCGAAGTAGCGGTAGACCGTCGCGCGGGAACACCCGGCCGCCTTGGCGATATCGCCCATCTGGGTCTCGGCGACGCCCCGGTCGGCGAACAGGCGCGCCGCGGCATCGAGGATTCGCTGCGCGGCCAGTTCGGTGCGCGCCTCGGCCAGCCAGTCGGCACTCATGCGTTCGCCACGAACGGAACGTGCACCGGCCACCGTACGTAGTTGCCCTCCGCGTATCGGACACCGTCGAGGTCGACGGTGAAGTCCGGGCAGCGGGCGAGCAGCTCCTGCAGCGCGATGGTGGCCTGCATGCGGGCGGCCGCCGCGCCGAGGCAGTGGTGGTTGCCGTGGCCGAAGGTGAGAATGGTCTTCGGTCTGCGGGTGACATCCAATTCCGCGGCGTCCGAGCCGAATTCGCGTTCGTCGCGGTTGGCGGAGGCATAGAGCAGCAGCGCCCGCCTGCCCGCGGGGATGGTGACGCCCTCGATCTCCACGTCCCTGGTCACGGTGCGCGCCATGTTCTGCACCGGAGAGGTGAGCCGCAGGAATTCGTCGACCGAACCGGGAATCAGGGTCGGGTCCTCGATGAGGCGCCTGCGCTGGTCGCGATGCGTGGTGAGCAATTGCACCGCGCCGCCGAGATTGCCGGTGGTGGTGTCGTTGCCGCCGGTGATCATGGTGAACGCGAAGCCGATGATCTGCAGGATGCCGGGAATGTCGTCGGGTTCGCCGAGACCGGAGGCCACCAGGTGGGTGACGGTGTCGTCGGCCGGTTCCAGGCGGCGGCGTTCGATCATCGCGGTGAAGTACTGGGTGAGCTCGCCGACGGCGGCCTGCGCCGAGTAGACGTTGCCGGTCGCCGAGGCGGCCACGATGCTGTCGGTCCATTCGTCGAACTTCGCCCGCTCGGCCTCGGGCACACCGAGATAGTGCGCCACCACCATAGTCGGCAGCGGCTTGAACAGTTCGACGGAGATGTCGCCGCCGCCCGCCTCGCGCAGCCGCTCGATGCGCTCGACCACGAATCGCCGTACCGCGGGCCGGATCTCCTCGACCTGACGTGGGGTGAATCCCTTGGCCACCCGGCGACGGAAGATCGTGTGGTCGGGGGCGTCGGTGAACACGAACGGCTTGTTCTCGCCCAGTCCGATCTTCTCCAGATCGTGGTAGTCGACCGTGATGCCCGAGGCGGAGGAGAAGGTCTGCGCGTCACGCACCGCGTCGTAGACGTCACCGAAGCGAGACAGCACGTAGTAGTCCTCGTCGGGATGGTCGGCCGGGATCACGCGGTGGACCGGATCGTGGTCGCGCAGCGCGGCGTACATCGGCCAGGGATCGCGCCAGGTGTCGCCGGACCGGAGGACGAACCCGCCTGTATGTGACAAAGCTGTCTGCATATCTCGACCGTAAGACGAATGTTTGCCTTTGTCTAGAACATGTTTCAGTAAATGGTTGCCGGATCGAGGCCCGGACGGGCATCGGCAAACCCCATTTGTGCACACGAAACAGCGACACCAGCTGTTATCGTCGTCTGCGCAAACTCTTCGCAATCGAGTGGCTGAGCTCGTCCGCCGGCCCGACCGCATCCACGGAGGTTCCGATGAGCACAGCCGACCTGATCTTCACCGGCGGCGCGATCCTCGCGATGGATCCCGAGCACGAGGGCGCCCGCGCGCTCGCCGTGTCCCGCGGACGGATCGCCGCGGTCGGCGGAGCGGAGGTCCTGGCGATGCTCGGGCCGGGCACCGAGGTGGTCGATCTGGGGGATCGTTGCCTGATGCCGGGATTCGTGGAGGCGCACACTCATCCGACCCAGGACCAGATGCTCTACTCCGACACCGTGATCGACATTCGCCCGGTCACCACCTGTCCCAGCGCGGAGGACGCGCACGCCCAGATCCTGCGCACCGTCGCCACGGCTCCCGCCGGGCGTCCGTTGATCTTCTACGGCCTGGATGTCTTGCTGCAGACGGGTTTTCCCGAGCCGACCAGGGCCTGGCTGGACGAGCTCGGGCCGGACCGGCCGATCGTGATCTGGCAGAACTCCGGACACCTGGCGTGGGCGAACGGCGCCGCCATGCGATTCGCCGGTCTCTCCGACGACCTGCCCGATCCGGCGGGCGGTCACTACGCGCGGGACGACTACGGTCACATGACCGGGAAGGTCTACGAAGCGCCCGCGGTGCTGTCGGTCATCGGGCCCATCCTCGCCGACCAGCTAGTGGGCCCGGACCTGCTCGCCCGCGAACACGCCGACCTCGCCGCGCGCGGCGTCACGCTGTGCAGCGACATGGCTTTCGCCCAGCAGATGCGGCCGTTGACCAGCGCGCTCTACCAACAGCAGCGGGCCAAGGTGCGCATGCGCGCCTACGAGATGGCCGATCCGGCGGGGGAGACGTACTGTCCGCTGGACAACGGCGATGACATGTTCCGGCAGATCGGGATCAAGATCTGGGTCGACGGGTCGCCGTGGGTCGGCAACATCGACACCTCGTTCCCGTACTTGAACACACCGGCCACCGCCGCGCTCGGACTCGGCCACGATCACCGCGGCCACGCCAACTACTCCGAAGAGCAGCTGGACAGCATCGTCGGCGCGTACTACCCGATGGGCTGGCAGATCGCCTGCCACGTGCACGGCGATCTCGGCGTGGACCTGATCCTCGACGTGTACGAAAGCGCGCTGGCCAGATATCCGCGCCCGGATCATCGGCTGCGCCTCGAGCATTGCGGGGCGATGACCCCGGAGCAGTTCCAGCGCGCCGCGCGACTCGGCATCACGTGCAGTTTGTTCGTCGACCACGTCTACTACTGGGGCGACGTGCTCGTCGACGACCTGTTCGGCCCCGACCGCGGTGCGAACTGGGTGCGCACCCGATCGGCACTCGATGCGGGTATGCGCGTGTCGTTCCACAACGACTGCCCGGTCACCGAGGAGGAGCCGTTGCGCAACATGGCCGCCGCGGTCACGAGGACTTCGCGCAGCGGACGCGTTCTTGCGCCGGAGGAAAGAATCACCGTCGATCAGGCGCTGCGCGCCCAGACCATCGACGCGGCCTACCAGTTGTTCGCCGACGACATCACCGGCTCCCTCACCCCCGGCAAGTACGCGGACCTGGTCGTCCTCGACCACGATCCGCGGCGGGTGCGGCCGGAGCAGCTGGCCGATATCGGGGTGCACGCCACGTACCTGGGCGGAGAGCCGACCTTCCAAGCCTGATCCGCGTCCTCTGTCACATGTCACAAATGCCCGTGCGGAGCGGACCCAAGTCTCACAATCCCTGGTCGAGGCGGCCCACCGTACCGTGATTCCCGTTACGTTGGATCGCTGTGCAATTCCGGCCGGAAGGACCCGCTATGACCGCCCCCAACATGGCCGATCCCGATCTGATCGTCTCGGGCCGCCCGGTCTCGACGCACCTCAAAGACACCAGGACGCTGTCCCAGCGCATGGTGGGGCACTTCGTGAAGAACGTGGTGCCGTGTGGCACGCTGCCCGGCGAGGCGCTGAGCGGGGACGTCACCGCCGTGACCCGGGTGTGCTTGGAGCTGGCCGTGCAGATGCTCGACGGCAACGAGGGCGGTGAGGACATCGAGCGGGTCGGCGCCGCGGCCGCGGGCTGGGCGCGCGAGGGCATTCCGATCGACACCATCCAGCACGCCATTCACGAGGGCTTCAAACTCGGCTTCGATCTGATCCTGGCGAACGCCACCACCCAGGACCACGAGAGCCTGGTGAACGTGGCCCGTCGCTTCATGGACATTCTCGACACCATCATCACCACGGTCTCGGTGGCGTACGTGCGCGAGCTACGCGCCGTGGTGAGCGAACACCACACGGCCGTGCACACGCTGACCTCGGCGCTGCTCGGCGGCAACAGCACGTCGACCATGGCACGCGAGTGCGGCATCCAGATCGCCGAGTCCTATCACGTGCTCGCGCTGGCGGTGCCGCCGCACCGGGACGAGAAGAATCCCGCGCTGGACGGCAAGGTGGTCGCCCGTCGCAAGTTGCGCAGGCTGCAGGCCGAGCTGGCCACGCGGTGCGGAGACAGCGCCCTCTCGCTGCTGAGCGTGGACGGCGGCACCATCCTCATTCCGACCACGACCCTCGCCGACGCGCAGCTGGACGAACTGATCACCCACCTGTCCAGAGCCGCCCAGGTTCCGGTGCGCGCCAGCGCCGTCGAGGCCGCGCCCGACCGCATCCCGCAGGCGGCGGACCAAGCGCACGAACTGCTCGACATGGTGCATCGGATGAACAGCGTGTCGGGTCTGTACCGCTTCAACGACCTGGCGCTGGAATATCAGCTCACCCGCCCCGGCCCGGCGCGCGACTTCCTCGGCTCGCTGCTCGATCCGCTGGACGACTACCCCGAATTGCTGGAAACCCTGCAGGTGCACATCGGCACCAACCTGAACCGGCAGCGGACCGCGCGTCTGCTGCACGTGCACACCAACACCGTCGACTACCGCCTCAAGCGGATCGGTCAACTGATCGCGTTCGATCCGACCCAGGCCTCGGGCCTGTGGTATCTGCGCTCTGCGTTGGTCGCCCGCGCGCACCGGAGCGGAGATCCCGGTGGCACCATGCCCCCTCTCGCCGGCTACGACGAGGCGGAACGCGGCGGCGAGCAGGACGCCGTGGTGCACGACATCGCGGAGTCGCCCCGCGTACGGCGTTCCTGACGGGACGCCCGCCGTGCGGCGGTCGAGCCGCACGGCGGGGTGGACAGGTCAGCGGGGAATGGTGACCGGATCGGCGCAGCTGGCGAGCGCGTCCACGAAGGAGCACTCCTTCGGCAGTCGTGTCGGCAGGTAGTCGGCCGGGACGCCGCCTTCGCCGGTGATGGCGCGATAGGCCGCGACGGCGTCGGTGGGGCGCCGGGTCAGCGTGGGGTCGGTCGGCACGTCGACGGTGTAGAGGCCGAAACGCGGTGTGTAGGAACCCCATTCGTAGTTGTCGGTGAGGCTCCAGTAGTTGTAGCCGATCAGGTCGATGCCGTCGGCTTTCGCGCGTTGCAGCCAGTAGACGGTGTCGCGCAGATTGTCGGCGCGGCTGTAGGCGTCCCAGCGCGGCAGGCCGTTCTCGGTGGGCATGCCGTTCTCGACGATGTAGAGCGGCTTGCCGGGGAAGGCGTGCGAATAGTGTTGCAGCGCATAGTAGATGCCCTCGGGTTGCAGCGGGTTCTTCCACAGCTCGGTGAAGTTGGTCATCCCGGTGAGGTTGTCGGGGGAGAGGCCGTAGTAGTAGTCGATGCCGACGTAGTCCAGCTTGGCGGCGATCTTGTCGATGAGCGGCTTGTTGACCGGGTCCTCTGCGGCGGGGATGTAGGCGACATTGCTCGTCACCATCGCGCCGGGCTGCACGGCATGGATGTGGTCGTAGACGGCGTTGTGCGCCCGGGCGATTCGGTCGTGCATGGCGGGTACGTCGGCAGCGCCGAGGCCGCCGTGGCGCACCTCGTTGAGCACGTACATCATCGGCTCGTTGAAGGTCACCCAGAGGGGGTCGGCGCCGGCGTAGCGGTCGACCACGCGCCGGGCATTGGCCAGCCAGTCCTCGACGATGGCCGGATTGCGCCAGCCGCCGCGGTCGACCTCCCAACCCGGATAGACCCAGTGGTCGATGGTCAGCATCGGCCGCATGCCCGCGGCCTGGATCGCGGCGATCACGTTGTCGTAGAAGCGGAATCCGGCCTCGTCCCACTCGCCGGGCCGGGGCTGTAGACGCGCCCATTCGATGCCGATGCGGTACACCCGCACGCCCAGCTGGGCGGCGAGTTCGATGTCCGACCGGTACCGGCTGTAGAAGTCGATGGCGTTCCCGTACGGATCCTCGGTCTTGCCCGCGGCGACGTACCGCGACCAGTTGCTGTCCGGCGCATGGCCTTCCGACTGATAACCGGACGCGGCGACGCCCCACAGGAAGTCGCTGCCGAAGGGCTGCACGTGTGTGGGCGGCGCGGGGCGGGCCTGCACCGGCGCGTTGCCGCCGACGAGCAGCGCGGCGGTGGTGGCGGCGAGGATGGCCAAGACTCGGCGGCGACTGGGGGATCGCATCGAACTCCTGTTCCGAACGGGTGACCGGCGCTCATAGACCTCCGGTATCCGAGGACACCGGGCCGGGTGGGGTCACGGCGAACACTGTAACTGGTCGCCCGACCGCATCGGGGGAGGATTGCGTTGTGCGGCAAGCTGGCTCGGCGCCGCGACCACAACCGGCGGCAGGCTTCGTGACCTCGACACCGTGGTCCCGAGCTCGGTGGACGTGCCAGCAGCCGCGCCGGTTGCTCGGGTGGGCCACCGATGGGTTGTCGGGCAAGACGGCGCTGCTGTGTCGTACCCTGCCAGGAGATTCCGGTAATTCCCGGTCAGGCGGCGGGCTGGGCGATGAAAACTCGTTCCAGCAGGGCGTACAGGCAGTCCCGGTCCTGGTCGCTGAGCCTGTCCAGGCCATCTTGTGTGGCGCGCATCTTCGCACGAATCGCGTCGGTGACGCACTCGCCCTCGGCGGTGAGGACGACGTTCTTGACGCGCCGGTCGGAGGCGCTGGCCTCGCGGCGCACCAGTCCGCGCTTCTCCAGCCGGTCGACGATCCCGGTCATGTTGGAGGCGTCGCAGGTCATGATGTCGGCCAAGGCGTGCATCGCGGCGGGTCCCCGGCGCAACACGGTCAGCGCCTTGCCCTGGCTCGCTGTGAGGTTCTCGCTCGCCGCCGCGACCGTGAAGTCGCCGTAATAGACGCCGAGCGATACCGAGAGCAGTTCCATGAGCTGGGCCGTGTCGACGCGGGGACGTCCTGTCATTGGAGTCATTCTACTTTGGAAACTTGACAATCTCAAATATCTAACTTTACCGTCTTGTATTGCTTGAAGTTCTCAAGCATCAAGATTGTCAAGTACCTACGAGGAGCATCCCCGTTGACCGTCACTGCGTCCCCCACCTCCCGTGCGGCCGAGATCCTGTCCCGGCCTCTCGCGCTGAACGGCCTGACCGTCCCGAACCGCATCGTGATGGCGCCGATGACGCGCATGTTCTCCCCGGGCGGTGTCCCCGGTGAGAACGTGCGGTCGTACTACGCCCGCCGCGCCGCCGCGGGTGTGGGACTGATCGTCACCGAGGGGACCTACGTCGGCCACGAGTCGGCCGGTCAGAGTGACCGCGTGCCGCGGTTCCACGGTGAGGAGCAGCTGGCGGGGTGGGCGAAGGTCGCCGAGGCCGTTCACGAGGCGGGCGGCACGATCGTGCCGCAGCTGTGGCACATCGGCATGGTGCGCAACCAAGGCGAGCCGCCCTACGCCGACGCCCCTGCCGTCGGCCCCTCCGGCATCCGCGTCGACGGCACCGAGGGCACCGGCAAGGCGATGACCCAACGCGACCTCGACGATGTGATCGGCGCCTTCGCCGAGGCCGCCGCGGCCGCCGAGCGCATCGGCTTCGACGGCGTGGAACTGCACGGAGCCCACGGCTACCTCCTCGACCAGTTCCTGTGGGCGGGAACGAACCGCCGTACCGATGCCTACGGCGGCGATCCCGTAGCCCGTACGAAGTTCGCGGCCGAGATCGTTGCCGCGGTCCGCGAGACCGTCTCGCCCGACTTCCCGGTGATCTTCCGCTACTCGCAGTGGAAGCAGGAGGCATATGGCGCGAGGCTCGCCGAGACACCGGAGGAGCTGGAGGCGATCCTGACCCCGCTCGCCGCGGCCGGCGTCGATGTCTTCCACGCCTCCACTCGCCGCTACTGGCTGCCCGAGTTCGAAGGCTCGGACCTGAACCTGGCGGGCTGGACGAAGAAGCTCACCGGCAGGCCCACCATCACCGTCGGCTCGGTCGGCCTCGACGGCGACTTCCTCCACGCGTTCGCGGGCGAGGGCGCCCCGGTCCATGGCCTCGACAACCTCCTCGACCGCCTGGAGCGCGACGAGTTCGACCTGGTCGCCGTCGGCCGCGCCCTGCTCCAGGACCCGCAGTGGGCGGCAAAGGTTCTGGGGGACCGGATCGAGGAGCTGAAGCCGTACGACGGGACGGCGCTGAAGACACTGAGCTAGGACCTGCGCCTCGGTCCCACTCGAACTGCCCAGGGCTACTTTCTCGCACGGGGTGCCCCTCGACCCCCTGAGTCGACTCGGGTGGGGGAGGGGCCTCGGAATGGTGGGGTTGTTGGCCGGGGGGAGTGGGCAGGTCGAGCCCGGCTCGCTCCTCGAGGGGCAGTGTCGGCGGTCTGCGCACCTCGGTGCCGGTGTGATTGTCGAACAACATGGCGATACGTAGATATGCGCATCTAACCATGAAAATTCATCCTCGCAGAACCACCACAAATCACCTACTCCTACAAACAAACGACAGAGCACAACCGCCACTGCTTTGGACGAGGAGAGGGTGCGGCGGGATCTGAACGGATTCAGTCGGTGACGATCGCCGTGGCGATGACGTAACCCTTGGGATCGCGCCAGGTGCGACCGGGGTGGTGCGCGAACCAGTCCTCGACGTCGGCGCTGAGATCGGCGAGGACGGCGTCGCGATCGGGGTGGTCGGCCGGGATGCCGCGGGGGCCGAAGATGGCCTCGGCGAAGCGGATCAGCGGCGCCGGGGTGTCGAAGACGAGCGCGTTGTCACGGCGTTGGACTCGCACAGCCCGGAAGAGGTCGGACATGAGCCCGGGCAAGGTTTCCGAATCCACGGTGCGGGACGGCGTCTCGCCGAGGTCGATGCCGTAGCTCGCGGCGTGCGCGTCGACGAGTTCGCCGATGTGCGGACAGGTTTCGGCGTGGTTGACGACGATCGCGACGGTACCGCCGGGTTTGGTGGTGCGCCGGAATTCGCGCAGCGCCGCCACCGGGTCCGGAACGTGGTACAGCATGTGGCGGGCGGTGAGCACGTCGAAGGTGTTGTCGTCGAAAGGGATCCGGCGGGCGTCGGCGCGGACGCCACGCACGCCCGGGACGGCGTCGGCCGCGGCGACCATGGCCGCGGACGTGTCGATGCCGAGGAGCGGGCCGCGGTGCCCGAGCGCCACGAGCCTGGCGAGGAAGCGGGCGTCGCCGCAGCCGACGTCGGCGAGGTATTCCGCGCCGGAGAGGTCGAGCGCGGCGAGCACGTCGGCGCCCGGGTCGTGTGGCTTCTCGGAGTAGCGCTCATGGGTGTCGATCCGCACCCGCAGCGGGGCGGGATCGGCGTATTCGGCGTCGAGACGGCTGCTCATCGGTGCACGTCCTTCGATCCGGTCGGCGGTGGTGACGCTCCCTTCTGGCGGTGAGCGTACTCCGGGCGAGGGTTGCGACCGCGCTTTTCGCGGCCGACTCGGCCGACCGTCAGATCCGCGTGGCCACGGATGCCGCGACCGGAGCCGCGTCGGGCGCGCCCTGTGCCTGCGGCTCGTCGTCGAGGACGGGGTCGCCGAGGCCGATCTTCCGTTGGATCCGCTGCATCCACGCCGGGGCCCACCAGCACCTGTCGCCGAGCAGTTTCATCACCGCGGGAACGAGCAGCATGCGCAGGAGGGTGGCGTCGATGAACAGCGCGGCGATCATGCCGTAGGCGATGTACTGCATCATCACCAGATCCGAGAAGGCGAACGCCCCGGTGACCACCAGGAGGATGAGCGCGGCGGCGGTGATGATGCCGCCGGTGTGGGCGGTGCCGACGCGGATGGCCTCGGTGGTGTTCGCGCCCCTGGCTCTGGCTTCGACCATGCGGGACAGCAGGAACACCTCGTAGTCGGTGGAGAGCCCGTAGATGATGGCGATGATGAGCACGAGTACCGGGGACATGATCGGCTGGGGTGTGAATTCGCTGAGCTCGGCGCCGTGTCCGTCGATGAATATCCAGGTGAGGATGCCGAGGGTGGAGCCGAGTCCGAGGGCGCTCATGAGCGCGGCTTTGATCGGCAGGACCAGGGATCCGAAGGTCAGGAACATCAGCAGCGTGGTGACGAGCACGACCGCCGCGAGCATATACGGCATGCGGTCGAGGAGGGTGTCGATGCTGTCTTCCTGGATGGCGGGCTGGCCGCCGACGAGCAGGGTGAGTCCCTCGGGCACGTCGAGTGCGCGCAGGTAGTCGATGGTCGGGCCCGCGTCGTTGGAGTCGGCGAGGGTGGCGCGCATGCGGTAGAGGTCGGTGCGGCCGGGCGCGGAGGCGGGCACGCTGAATTCGCTGGCGAGTCCAGGGGCTTGGTTGACCTGACGGTAGAGCTGTCCGATGGCTGCCCGGTCGTCGGAGACGACGATGAGTTGCAGCGGGTCGGGCTGGCGTTTGGGGAAGAGCTCGTCGAAGTGCTGCTGAGCGAGTCTGGTGGTGTTGTCCGGGGGCAGATAGGTCTCGCTCATGCCGCCGAAGGCGAGGTTCTTGACGGGGATGATGAGCAGGCAGAGTCCGAGGACGATGGGAACGGCGACGCGGAGGGGGCGGCGCATGACCCAGTCGGTGGTGCGGCCCCAGAATCCGTTCTCGATCTCGGCGGTGGTCTTGGTGCGGCGGAATCGGCTGAGGCCGAGGCTGTCCACCCGCGGTCCGAGAATGCCGAGGGCGGCGGGCAGGATGGTGATCGCCGCGAGGGCTGCGAGCAGAACGGTCGAGATCGCGCCGTAGGCGAGGGATTTGAGGAAGCCCTGCGGAAAGAGCAGCAGGCCGCCGAGGCTGGCGACGATCATGGTGGCGGAGAAGACAACGGTGCGGCCCGCGGTGCTGACGGTGCGGCGGACGGCGGTGCGGGTGTCGTGGCCGGCGGCGAGTTCTTCGCGGAAGCGGCTGACGATGAACAGGCCGTAGTCGATGGCGAGGCCGACGCCGATCATCGAGACTACGCCGGTGACAAAGGAATTGACCTCGGTGAAGTTGGTGAAGATCCGCATGATGCCGTTGGCGCCGGTGACGGTGAGCGCTCCGATGGCGAGGGGTAGCGCGGCGGCGACGAGTCCGCCGAAGACGAAGAAGAGCAGCACCGCGACCACGGGCAGGGCGACGACCTCCATGCGGTGCACGTCGTCGGTGAGGGTGTCGGTGAGTGTGCCCGCGATGGGTTGCAGGCCGGCGACTTGGATGTCGACGCCGGGAATGTGGAAGGCGTCTTTGACTTTTCGGTAGTTGCGCACCATTTCGGTGTCGTCGTCGCCGTGGATGGCGATGAGGACGAAGGCGTGGCGGCGGTCGTCCCTGGCGAAGAGGGGTCCGCTGGCCCTGCCGGTCTCGGTGGCCCAGTAGGTGCCGTTGATGCCGGCGATCTCGTCGGGGTGGTCGCGGGGGAGGCTGTCGAGGTGGGTGACGACGGTGCGGGTGAGTTCGGGATCGTCGACGGTCTTGCCCACGGGTGCGGTGACGAGCAGGACGACGTCGGATTCGTGGTCGCGGCCCCATGCCTCGTCGGCGATGCGGCTCGCGCGGGCGGATTCGGAGGTGGGGTCCTCCAATCCGCTGGAGCTGAGGTGGTTTTCGATGCCGATGCCGTAGCCCGCGAGTGCGAGCAGTCCGGCGATGACGACGCCGAGGACGCCGAATCGGTATCGGTGGACCAGATCCCCCCATCGCGCGAACATCAGCGGTCTCCGTGAGGGCAGGGCGGGGCGTCGGGGGCCGGGTTCGGTCGGTGAGCCGATCCTGCTGCGCGGAAGACCAAGGGGCCGCGTCCTTTCCGTGGGGCGACAGGGCGTCTGCCATCTAAGGTACAGACGTGAGTGAAATGTAGGCGTTTAACTATCATTTCCGGGTCGTGTGACATCAATTCGCTTCGCACGCGTGTGCGGTCGGTGATCGGACGCGGGCGTGCGGGCGTGTGAATTGCCCCGCTTCGACGCGCGCGGACCGGACGGGCTCGCCGCGTCGTGGCACCATGCGGTTATGGTCTCGAATCCGTTGCCGACCCTGGCCCGGCGCTTCGCGCAGCAGCGATGGGTGATGCGCCTGGCGCCGGTGGTGCTGCCGCTGGAACGGTTCGTGCGGTGGCTGAGCCGCGGCCGGATGGGCGTGCTCGACCTGGTCGGGCTGCCGTCGATCGAGGTGACCGTCGCCGGGCGCAAGACCGGCATGCCGCGCACCGCGTCGCTGCTGTATGTGCCGCGGGGGACGGATTTCCTGGTGATCGGTTCGAACTGGGGAAGCGCGAAGCATCCCGCGTGGTCGGCGAATCTGCGTGCGGCGAGCACCGCGACGGTCGGGCATCGGGGTGAGCGTTTCGCGGTGCGGGTCACCGAGATCACCGGGGTGGAGCGCAAGCGGGCCTGGGATCTGGCCGTGGAGTTCTGGCCCGGTTACGAGATGGAGTACGAGCTGTCCGGTGGCCGCGAGTTCCGGATCTTCGAACTGCGCCGGGAGTGAACGGGGTCAGTCGATCTCGGCCCGTACGGCCGCGGCGAAGGCGGCGATCGCGGGATGCGCGTGCGCTCCGGCGCGGCACGCGATGGTTGTGGTGCGCGCGATCGGGAGCCGGATGAGTCGCACGCCGGGCGGGGGATCGGTGGCGCTGAGTTCGGGGACCAGGGCGACGCCGTGTCCTGCGGCGACGAAGGCCAGCACGGTACTGAAGTCGTCGACTTGGTGCCGGATGCGCGGGCTGAATCCGGCGGCTTCGCAGGCGCGGAGGGTCATGGTGTGGCAGCGGGTGCCCGCGGTGGCCACGATCCAGGGCGCGTCTCGCCAGGTGTCGAGTGTGGCGCCGGGGACGGCGGAATCGGCGGCGAGGAACATGGCTTCGCGGTAGAGCGGTGCGGTGTGCACGCCGGGTTCGGGTGGAAACGGCACCAGGTCGTAGTCGTGCACGAGGGCGACGTCGAGTTCGCCCGCGCGCAGTGCGTCGGCGACCCTGGCCGGATCCAGTTCTGTCACACAGGGTTCCAGCCCGGGGTGGACGGCGGCAAGTCGGGTGAGGGTGGCGGGGATGAAGGCCTGGGTGGCGCTGGGGAATGCGCCGATACGCAACGGGCCGGTGACTCCGGCCCTGGCGTCGGCCAGATCCGCCTCTGCCTCCTCCAGCCGAGCCAGTACCGCATCGGCATGGGCGACGAGGGTGTGCCCGGCGGGGGTGAGCGTGACTCGGCGTCCGGTGCGTTCCAGGAGCGCGACGCCGGATTCTCGTTCCAGCGCGGTGAGTTGCTGGGAGACCGCGGACGGGGTGAACGCGAGTGCTTCGGCGACGGCGGCGATGGTGCCGCGGCGCGCGAGTTCCCGGAGCAGGCGCAGTCTGCGCACGTCGAGCATCAGCTGAGCTTACGCTCAGCGGAACATATGCGAACTGGTTCTTAACGTCGGGGTGCGGCACGCTGGCCTTATGTACCGATTTCGAGGGATTTTCGTACCGCTGATCACGCCGTTCACAGCCGAAGGCGCCGTCGCGTTGCACGCACTGGAGACGTTGGCGCGTGACGTGCTCGACGAGGGTGCGGCGGGTCTGGTGGCGCTCGGCACGACCGCCGAGGCGGCGACACTGGACGCCGAAGAGCGGCGCGCGGTGATCGACGTGTGCGCTCGGGCGTGCGCGGCAGCGGGGGCTCCGCTGATCGTCGGGGCGGGCGGCAACGACACTCGCGCCGGCGTCGGCGCGCTGACGGAGCTGACGGCTTGGCCGCACGTCGCGGCGGCGTTGGTGCCGGTGCCGTACTACACGCGGCCCACCGAGGCCGGGGTGGTGGCGCATTTCGCGCACCTCGCGGCGAGCTCGCCCGTGCCGCTGATCGTGTATCACATTCCCTACCGGACCGGGCGTGCGTTGAGCGCGAACACGCTGCGGGAACTGGCGGCCTTGGATGGTGTCGTCGGTGTGAAATACGCGGTCGGCGGTGTGGATGCCGACGCGGTGGATCTGCTCGCCGAACCGCCCGCGGATTTCGCGGTGCTGGCCGGTGACGACGCGTTCGTGTCGCCGCTGCTCGCGCTGGGCGCGGTAGGTGGTATCGCGGCGACCGCGCAGCTGGCGACCGCGCGCTATGTCGCCCTCGAAAGTGCCTGGCGGACAGGCGACCTGACGGCCGCGCGGGCGATCGGCGCGGAGCTGGCCGCGGTCTCGGCGGCGGCGTTCGCCGAGCCGAACCCCACGGTGATCAAGGGTGTGTTGCACGCGCAGGGGCGCATTCCGAGCGCGGCGGTGCGATTGCCGCTGTTACCCGCCGCGCCGGAATCGGTGGATCGGGCTCTGACGGCGCTTCTCGATCACCTTCCATCCCGATAGCCGATTGCTATTCTGACGTAGTCCGGTGCCGCCGGGCGGCGAGAACCGCACAGACCGGAGGGCGTTGTGAACGATCGTCGCGGCGCGTTGCAGGAGTACCTGTTGCGGACTCAACCCAGGACCATCGACCGGGGGCGGATGGTGGTCGTGGAGCGGGAGCTCACCCGGGCGGTGCGCGGCGGCGTGACCGGCGCTGTGGTCGAATTCGGTTGTTACCGAGGCGGAATGACCGCGTGGATGCGCGCCGTGCTGGACGCCCTCGGCGCGGATCCGCCGGTGCACGCCTACGACTCGTTTCGCGGGCTGCCCGCGGTCGGCAGCTACGACAGCGACTACTTGGCCGAGGGCGAGTTCACCGCCTCGGTGGGTGATGTGCTGAGGCTGCACGAACAGTTCGGTCTGCGTCGGCCGCACGTGCACGCCGGTTTGTTCGCCCACACCCTGCCCGAGCAGCTCCCCGCCCGGATCGCTTTCGCCTACATGGACGGCGACCGATACGAGTCGACGGTGCAGTGCCTGCGTGCCACCCTGCCGCGACTCGCGCCCGGCGCGATCCTGGTGTTGGACGACTATGCCGATCCCACGGCGTCGCTGCCCGGTCGGGCGGTCGCGCAACCGAAGGCGCCGGGGGTGATGAAGGCGTGCGAGGACGTCTTCGGCACCCCGCTGGCGGTCACCGCGGTCTGTGAGGATCCGACCTGGGCGTTGGGCGTGTACCGTCACACAGTCCCGCCGACCGTCTCCGCTGCGACGTCCGCGCGGCCGGAGGCGGCGCGCTGAGGGGCCGCACGGGATCTCCGTAGATCCCGTGTTCGGGCGAATGCGTTGCGTACGAAAGGGATCGGTTCGGCCATCCAGACCGATCCGCTCCACGCTCCCTCTTTTCGTATCGGCTGAACTTCGATACAGTTTGTCTCGAAGATATGAGACAAACTGTTTCGTAAGGGGATACCGTGCGACCACCGGATCCTCGGACGGTGCGCAGCCGCGATGCCGCGCTCGCATCGGCCCGAGAGCTGTTGATCGAGCAGGGATTGGCCGGTCTGACCCACGGTGCTGTCGCGGCGCGCAGCGGGATCAGCCGGGCCACGCTGTACCGGCTCTGGCCCGAGCCGCCCGATCTGGTTCGCGCCACGATCGCCTGGCACATCACCCTGGCGCAGTCACAGCCGACCGGTGATCTGCGCGAGGACCTGCTGACCGAACTGGCGGGAACCCGCGCGATGCTGCACGAACCGGCCAGCGAACAGGGCATGCGCGTGATGATCGAAAGGGCTGCTGTCGAACCGAAATTCGCGGAGGTCAAGGAGGCGCTGTACCGGTCGGGCACCCGGGTGGTGCGCGCGATCCTGGCCGATGCCGTCGCACGCGCCGAACTGCCCGCCGAACTCGATATCGACATCGCCGTCGATCGACTGCTCGGTCCGCTGTTCTTCCGCCGCCTGGTCGCCAACCGAACCTTCGACCTCGACTACGTGCACGATGTCGTCGACGACTTCTTGCGCTGCCACTCCACGAAACCCCCACACCAGCAAGGACCTTTGTGACATGACGTCTCCGGTAGCCAGAAGTCTTTCCGCTCCACGGATTCTCGCCGTGCTCGTCGCACTCGTCACTGTATTCGGTGCGTTGCTTGCCGATTTCGTCGTCCCGGAGAGCGCGGGCCAGCACTTGCACAACGACGCGTGGCCGCCGCACGCGAAATTCCACGACGCGCAGTACATCGTCATGTCGATCCTGCTCGGCGCGGTCGCGCTGACACTGCTGGTACAGCGTGGAGGCGGTACACGATCCCGGGTGTGGACGGCCTGCGCGATCCTGGCCGCGCCGTGGCTGGGCCTGCTGAGTGCGATGCTGTTCCCGGGCGCCGCCGTACAGGATCCCGAATTCGACAACCCGTCGATCGTCGGCCTGCACCCCCAAGTGCTGCTGGCCGCGATCCTGCTGACGCTACTGCTTGTGGCCGTCCTGCTCATCGCCCGAACCGAACGGCAACACTGAATGGCAGGTGCCGCACTCGGTATTCCCCGGCGCGGGCATCTTGTCCCCGTTACCCACCACCGCGACGGCGCGCCGCTCGAACTGGGTGCGCTGCAACGCCAGTGCGCTTGCGGCTGGCCCCGGCCGCAAGCGCGGATCGGACAGCACCAGATCGAGCAGCAGTCGCGTCCAGCATCCGGCCAACGGGGCCGTGGGGTCAGTCCAGTGTCGACAACGCGGCGCGGAGCCGCTCCGCGAGCTCTACGGCCTGCGGCAGCGACCACGGCAGCACGCCGTTATCGGCCATCAGCGCGTGGAACTGCTGTTCGCGGTAGGGGACGCCAGGCGGCAGCGGCGCGACGTGCCGGTGCAGGTGCGAATTGCCTTGCTGGCTACCGAGACTCAGCACATAGGTGCGCTCGCTCGGCACCACCGCCTCCACGGCGCGCGTCACCGGGTGCACCAGCGACATGATCCGCAGGAAAGCGTCCTCGGGGAGGTCTCGCACGACGTGTTCGCGGTGCAGTTTCGGTGCGACGAGGACGGAGCCGAACAGCGTCGGATAGCGCGACAGGAACGCGAAGTTCTCCTCGTCCTCCGCGATGATCAGCACGGAGCGACCCGTTCGAGCGGGAAGTAGAAGTGCGCGCAGGCAAGGATCGGCTCTACGCCGATTTCGCGAGCAAGGACGGGCTCTATCCAGCGGTCATCGAGCAGTGGCCGGGCCAGATCACCGACGGGACCGCACTCGACGTCGCGGACTTGCCGGATACACCCGGGGGGATGTTCGACCACTATCTGCCCGAGAACGCCCGGCTGCAGGCCTGGGCCGAGGTCCGGGCCACCCGCATCCCCGCGGCGGAGAACGCGGTGCGCCGCATCATCGCGACCGAGATCAGCGAGATCGAACGCGGGCAGCGCGAGGGTCTCGTCACCACCGACTTCCAGCCCGTGGCGCTGGTCGTCATGCTCACCGATCTGGTGCCGCCGCCGTGCACGCCGGCCGGGCGGAGGAGACGCACGACATCGCCGAACGCCTGCCGCGGTTGCCGGCCGCACGCTGGCTCACCGCCCAGGAATGACCGCGCCGACCATGCGCGGATGCTGGGAGTTTGCCGGAAATCGATGAGAGCCACGCAGGCCCGGGCGTAGACTCACCGGGATCGCTGCGTGAACATCCACTTCGAGGTGATGTGGCATGGTCGACACAGAGGTGCTCATTGCCGGCGCTGGTCCGGTCGGACTGACAGCGGCCATCGAGTTGGCCCGACGCGGAGTGACTTGCCGGATCATCGACGCGGCCGCCGAACCACCGCGGTATGCCAAGGCGGTCGGTATCCAACCCCGGACGCTCGAGGTGTTCGAGGGCATGGGGGTGTTGCGGCAGGTGCTCGACTCGTCGATCCAGCTGCGCGGGCAGATCGTGTACGTCAACGGAGCCGAAGTCGAGCGCGTCGCGCTGACGCTGCCCGCCGACATCCCCTACCAATTCGTCGGATTGCCGCAGTACGAGACCGAACGGATCCTGCGTAAACGCCTGGACGCCACCGGTACGCACGTCGAACGGGGCACGGCGCTGACCCATTTCGAACAGGACGGCTCCGGCGTGCACGCCGTGCTCACCGACGAGAAGGGCGAGCGCCGGGTGCAGGCGGAGTATCTGATCGGTTGCGATGGCGCGCACAGTATCGTGCGAAAAGGGTTGGGGCTCAGTTTCGAAGGCGCGGCGTTCGCCGAACAGTACATGCTCGGGGATGTCGAACTGGGCTGGTCGATGCCGCGCGGTTATGGCATCCGTGCGATGCACCGCACCGACGGTGTCACCGACGATCTGCTGGTGTGTATCCCGTTGCCCGGCGATTACCGGTATCGGGTCTCGATGCTGGTGCCCGAGGAACTCGCGACAGCACCGGCGACGGGCGGCGACGCCGTCGAGCACGGTTTCGAGGGCAGTCATCCGCCCGAGCTGCACCACATCCAGGCGGTCCTCGACCGGCTCGCCCCCGAGCGGGTCACCGCGTCGAGCCTGCGCTGGTCGTCGGTGTTCCGCATCAGCCATCGCATCGTCGACTCCTATTCGCGCGCACGGGTGTTCGTCGCCGGAGACGCAGCGCACATCCATCCGCCGACCGGCGCGCAGGGCATGAATACCGGCATCCAGGACGCGCACAACCTCGCCTGGAAACTCGCGCTCACCCTCGCGGGCATCGGCGCGCCAGATCTGCTCGCCAGCTACGACGCCGAACGCAGGCCCGTCGGCGCGGAGGTAGTCGGACGGACCGTGCGCAGCGCGCGGGAAGGCATCGGCGCGGGGGAGACCGACCCCGACTTCGTCATCCGCCGCGAAGCGCAACTGCTGATCGACTACTCCGCCAGCCCGCTGGTGAGCAATGCCCCCGCCGACACGGGCGGTCCGCTGCCCGGACGACGCGCCCCCGACGCGGCCGGTCTGACCCGCGACGCCGTCGCCTTCCCGATCCGGCTGTTCTCCCTGTTCGGGCGAACCGATCACACCGTCCTGATCTACGTCGACGACACCGCGGGCCCCGAGTCGCCCGCCGCGGTGGCCGCGCTCACCGATGCCGCGCGCCGCGCCGCACACGGCCGGATCGACGTCTACCTCATCGCCGCCGCCGACGCCGAACCCGAATCCTCACCGCTGCCGGTGATTCGCGACCGCGACGGTGACTTCGCCCGCGCCTACGGCGCGAAAGGGTTGTGCGCCTATGTCATCCGGCCCGACGGCTATCTCGGATTCACCGAACACGCGCCGACGCCCGAAGATCTGACCAAGCACTTCGCGGCGATCTTCCGCTGAACCGGGTTCAGCGGGATTCCGGCGACAGGATCTGGATCAGCTGGCGAGCGAATTCCCTGGGGTCGGTGCGTATCCCGTTGTGCGCGCCGGGAAATTCGACGACTGTCGAGTTCACCATGCACACGCTGTGGTTTTACGGCTTCGCGACGGGCCACGATATGGGCGACTCGCTCGCGAAACGGCGTGATCGAGGCAGTTGGGTCACCGAAGGCCTTGCGCCACACAGCGAAATGGCCGCCGGGACGCAGCACGCGATGCAACTTCGGCAAGACCACCTCGAGATCGAACCAATGCACAGCGGTGGCCGCGACAGCGAGATCAAAGACTGCCGTGGGCAGCTCAACCTGCTCGGCCGTGTCGACGTGCACAACTGCGGCCGGCCAGCGACGGCGCAGACGATCGGCCAGGGCCGGACCCGGTTCGACCGCGTCGACCGACGCGCCCGCTTCGAGGAGCGGTCCGGTGGCCAGTCCACTACCGGCCCCGAGATCGATCGCCCGGATCCCTGGCTGCAGCAATCCGAGATCTTGCAGCTCGGCCCACGGAACAGCCGGATACGGCGGCCTGGCCCGGTCGTAGACATCGGCATGGGTATCGAAATGCAGCGGGTTGGGCACCCGGAAAACTCTAATCCGGTTGTGGCCGAACCGGACACCGCGATCAGCGGCATCACCGGAGGTAGATGACAGGCGCGGCCATGCCTGTCGCCACGAGGTCGGAAGAGGGTGTCGCGGACGCGCAGCGGCCGGTACCGGTCGGCCCGGGCTGGTCGAGTCCGGCGGCGATGTCGACCTGGTGCCGTGCTTCGGGCCACCCAGCTCAGCGCCACCCGAACCTGGCGCCGCTCGACTCTTGATCAGATCGGCGGCCCTTGCATCCGGATCGGATGTCGGGACGCGGTCTCGGGCCGGGCAGTTGCACCAGCACCGCGCCGGTGAGCAGTATCGCCGCCCCGGCCAGTTGCGTCGGCCCGAGTGACTGGCCGAGCAGCAGCCACGCCAGCACCGCGGCGACCAGCGGTTCCACCAGGGACAGCACGCCGGCCAGGGCCGCGGGCAGATCGCGCAGCGCCCGCAACCCGGCCAGGTAGGGCAGCACGGTGCCGGCCACGGCCAGCGCCAGCAGCACCAGCCACACCGGGGCCCGCAGACCGCCCAGTACCGCAGCGGTAGTGAGCAGGCCCGAAGGCAGCGTCCACGGCGGAGCGACCGCCGCCACCATCACCGCGCCGATCGCCAGCCCAGCCGCGGTCAGCCCGAGCGAGTCGTGCCTGCTCGCGCCGTGCTCGCCGAGCAGGAAGTACCCCGCTGAGCAGATCGCCGCGCCGAGCCCGGCGGCGACGCCGAGCAGGTCCAGCCGGGTGCCCTGCCAGATCTGGGCGACCAAAGCCAATCCGGTCGAAGCCAACCCGATACCCAGCCACACCAGTCCGGGCAGCCGGGTGCCCCGCACCACCCGAACCCAGAGCGCGACCAGCGCGGGCGCCACGTTGACCAGCACCATCGCCACCCCGACCGGAACCCTGGCCACGGCAACGAAGAACAGCAGTTGCACCCCGGCGACGCCGAGCAGACCGTAGCCGAGCAGCAACCAGAGGTCGGCGCGGCCGAATCGCAGTGCCCGCGGCCGCAGCACCGCAACCATCGGCACCAGCAGTATCGCGGCCAACACGATCCGCGCCGAAGTCACCTCAGCCGGAGACCAGCCCGCCGCCATCACCGCCGCGGCCAGCGAGCCCGAACTTGCGAACAGCACCCACGAGATCAGACTCAGCCCGGTCGCCCGTGCCTGGCTCGGCGCCCGCACGGCCTTCTCCGATACGACCACGCCTGGCAGTGTGCCTGAGCGATCACCGCCCTGACCAAAGGTTTTCCGGCCGAGCCGTTCGGCGGCCCGCCACACGAGAGCGGGATCACCGACCGGCTCAGCGGCGGCGATCAGCAGGAGCAGCCTGCTCTGCTCGGGTAACCCTTCGATCCGCGTCAGGAAGCTCTGTTCGATCCGGGCTCTCCGAAGCATCCGAGAGCAGACTCAGCACCGCCAGTCCGACCGGGAAGCGTTCCGGCGGGGTGCCCGCCCGCATCCCGAACACTGTCTCGAGCGCGTCGCGCTGCGGCGCGGGAAGTTCTTTCAGCCGATCCAGCAGCGGAACACACAACTGGTGCAAGGTGGCGAACGCGAGCTCCATCTCGGACTCGACACCGACCGCACGCAGCATCCGCATGCCCGTCGCCGAACGCTTCAGGTACTCGAGCAGCGCGGACTTTCCGACTCCCGGCGCGCCGTGCATGACGAGCACGCGTCCGGCGCAGCCATGATCGATGCGATAGGCGCCCGAGCGTGCGAGGCCGGCGGTGCGACGTCCCGCGAACACCGTTGTGGCGTCTGCCCGGTCAGCGTTCGTCGTAGGTGCGGCGAGCGGTGGCGATGTATTCGCGGTGCCGTTCGGCCCAGTCGATGAGGGCGCCGACCTCGCGCGACAGTGTCCGCCCCGCCGCCGTCAGGTCGTAGTCCACGCGCGGCGGCGTGGTCGGGGTGACGGTTCTGGTGACCAGCCCGTCGCGTTCGAGGCTGCGCAGGGTGAGAGTCAACATCCGCTGGGAGATGCCGTCGATCGAGCGACGCAGCTCGGCGTAGCGGCGCGGTCCCGTGCCGAGCACCGCCATGATCAGCACACTCCACTTGTCGCCCACCCGGTCCAGCACATCGCGCAGCTCACAGGTGGCCGAATCCGCGCTGACCTGCATGGAAACATCGGTGTGCGTAGCGAATTCCGAAGTGCCTACTTCTGTCACCCCGGGAGGATCGCCCAGAATCCTGTCGAACACAAGTAGTGACCAACGCACAAAAAGTGCGTTACCGCGCAGGAGGACACCGTGACCGCCGATCTCACCGCCTTGCCCGCCCGAAGCGGGGACAGGCCCGCGACGACCGGGCTGGAAATCCCGCACGATCAACTGGAGGCGTTCTCGCCGCCGCAGATCCGTTCCGTGCTCATCGAATTCGCGCGCTCGCTACCCGGGGTGCGGACCGGGCCGAGTGCGGTGTCCGAACCCGGATCGCTGGCCTTCCGCCTGCCCCGAGCCGATCGCGACTTCGACGCGTTCCTGCATCCCTCCGTCGACGAATTCGGCCACGTGCACCGCACCGGATTCATGCACCTGACCATCCCGGTGAGTTCTGTTGCGGTGCTGACGGACCTGGGCTGGGTGGAACCGCATCCGATCAGCAAGCGACCCGAGTTCCCCAGCGGCATCGTCATGTTCTACGCACCGCGCGACACCGACGAACTGACCGTCGCGACCACCGTGCTGCAAGCCTCCTACGACCAGGCCGCCGCCTGAGCGCGTTCGTCGCGTGATCGCTTCGGCGACAAGTGCGTTCGACGCGCTCGGTCAGTGCTCGAAGATGCTCGTGTCTCCCGGCTCGGTCTCGAGCGCCTCGCGGTCGAAGATCAGCAGGGTGAGGAAGAACAGCCCGCCGGCGACGAGCAAGCCGACCACGATCAGCACCGGGACCACCGCATGCTCGGGCGTCACCAGCACGAACAACGCGACGGCCGACCAGACCAGTGCCGCGATCGCGACCGGCAACTCGAAGCGCCCGAGGTCGAACGCGCCTTTCCTGCGGTCCAATCGTCTGCGCACCGTCAGGTAGAGGACGATCGTCGAGCCGTAGATGAGCGCCGGGAGGATCGTCGAGGCTGTGACCAGCTCCAGCAGCGCGTCACCAGGCAGTGCGACCATCAGGACGACGCCGAGGAAGAAGATGAGGATCGTTGCCGGGACCGGTGTATGCGTGCGCGGGTCGACCCGTCGCATCAGCCGGTGGGCGGGGAAGCGCGCGTCGCGCGACATCGCGAAAACCAGCCGCGAGCACGCGGCCATCACCACCATCCCGGCACCGAAGAACGCGAACGTGATGGCGACCAGCAGGATCCTCTCCATCACCGGACCGAGCTGGTCGCGCATGATCGCCGCGACCGGCGACTCGCTGGCGCTGATCCGGGGGATGTCGTCGATCGCCACGGTGAGTGCGATCACGAACAGCAGACCCAGCACCCCGGCCGCCACGACCGACCCCACGATCGCGCGCGGGACGCTGCGATAGGGATCCTTGGCCTCCTCGGCCAGATTGGCCGCGGCGTCGAAGCCGACGAGGGTGCCGAGTCCCATGATCATCGCGAGCATCAAACCGCCGCCGACGGCGAAATAGCCGGGGGCGTTCTCGGTGACACCGCGCGACGTGAGGTTGTGGGCCGTGCCGTTGCCGGTGATCACCACCGCGACGACGAGCGCGATCGCCACCACCACGACGAGCGCCGGTTCGAGCCCCACCGCGCTGGTGTTGATCATGCTGACCAGGCGCGTCGAGGCGACGGCGAGTACGGCCTGGATGAGCAGCACCGCGAGGGTGATCAGGCGAGCGGTGCCCTCGTCGGGTGCGAGGCCGGCCAGCGGCATGAACGCCTGGCTCGCCAGCGCATTGTCGACAGCCATCACCGCGACCGCCAGGTAGCAGAACGTCAGCCAACCGAACCCCCAGCCGATCTTGGGGTTGGCCAGCCGTGAGGCCCACTGGTAGGACGAGCCGCTGAGCGGGATGCGGGCCGCGAACTGCGCGACCACCAAGGCCACCAGGACCTGACCCACCGCGGCGATGATCCACAGCCAGATCCCGACCGGGCCCGCGTTCTGCAGCACGTCGTCGTAGGTCGCGAAGATGCCGACCGCCACCGAGATGAACGCGAACGAGATCGCGAACACCTGGAAGGGGCCGAGCGTGCGCTTCAGCTCCTGCCGATAGCCGCCGAGCTCGACGGAATTCTCGTTGGTCTGCGCCTGCGACGAAGCGTCCGCCACCTCGCTCACCTCACCTTCTCGGAGGGTGCGCCACCAGCCGTGAACACGATCGACTTCGTGCGATTTTACCGAAGTGGCCTCGAGCGGAGCGTCTGCGAGACGGGTGGCGAGCAACACCGTGAACAGCGCGGCGAGCCCGGGACAAAACAAGCAACCCATGGGTGGGAATCGCCCACCCATGGGTTGCCCTTCGAATCGCGACGGCAGAGGTTGTCAGCGATCGAGGTCGACCTCGCGTGCGCCCGGCAACCGGCACAGAACGAAGATCGCCACTGCGAGGACGCCCGCGGTGATCGCTCCCGCCCACATGATCGCGTCCATGCCCGAGGCGGACGCCTGGATAGCGATCCGGTCCACGGCTGGGGCGAATCCCGACATCTGGTCGGGCAGATAGTCGACCACCTTTCGACCGACCCCGGAGCCGAGGGCATCGGTGAGCCGGTTCACCTCATGCGGCGGTATCCCGCGGACGAAAGGTCCCAGGCCCGTGAGCGAACGCTCCGTGGATGCGGTCGCCCGGTCGGCGAACAGCGCGCCGAGGCCTGCGATGCCCAACGCGGTACCGACCTGACGAGCGGTGAGGACAGTACCGGTCGCCATTCCGCTGCGCTCCACACTGACGAAGGCGAGCGCACCCTGCGAGACGATCACGCTCGCGGCTCCCAGTCCGACACCACCGATGATCGAACCCAGTACGAAATGTGTCCACTGCGTGCCCACCGACACTCCCGTGCACAGGAACAGCCCGGCCGCGATCAGCACGACTGCACCGGGCAAAGACCAGCGAATCGGCATGCGCCGCTGCAGGATCGCGACAACGGGTGAGACGAAGAACGCAGCCAGAGTCAGCGGCAGCGCACACAGACCCGCTTGCAGCGGACTGAACTGCAGGGTGTTCATGTAGTAGAGAGCGAGGTAGTTGACACCGGCGAAAATGGTGCCGCCGATGGCCAATCCGCCCAGGGTCAGCGCCGCGAATGTCGGCTGCGCGATCAGGCGGAGGTCGAGCATCGGCTCCGGCGTGCGCAACTCCCAGCCGACGAACACCACGAGAGCGACCAGCGAAGTGATCACTGCGGCGATGATCGTTGCGGAGGTCCACCCTGCGTTGTTGCCTTCGATCAATGCGAAGACACCGGCGAACAGCGCGATGCTGATCGTTGCGGTACCGACCCAATCTGCTCGACGCGGCCGCAGATCGCGCGATTCCGCCATGTAACGCCACGCAGCGACGAAGGCCAGGATTCCGATTGGCACATTGATGAGGAAGATTGCCTTCCAGCCCATCGTGTCCACGACGATTCCGCCGATCAGTGGCCCTGCGGCGGCCGCACTCGCGAGCACGGCCCCGTACACGGCGATCGCACGTGCCCGGCTTCGGGGCTCGACGAACGTGGCGGCGATAATCGGCAACGATATGCCGAACAGCATGGCCGCACCGACACCTTGAACACCGCGGGCCAGGTTCAGCGCCAAGATCGACGGGGCCATCGCACAGGCCACCGACGCGGTGGTGAAGACGACGACGCCGCCCAGATACAGCCGCTTGCGTCCGATCCGGTCACCCACCGTCGCGGCGATCAGCACCATCCCGGCGATGGGCAGGGTGTATGCATCGACCACCCATTGCAGCGACCCGAGCGTCGCGGTGAAGGTGGACTGGAGTTCCGCCAGCGCCGTCGCCACGATCGTGAGATCGAGCAGCAGCATGAACGTGCTCAAACACACCGCTGCGAGGGTGATTCGAGCGCGACGAGAGACCGGCAGGGCCGGCCGATCGACCACCGGCTCACGCAGTTCTTCTTTGAGATGGGTCACCAATGGGCTCCTCTACCCTCGTTCGGGGCCACCGCGCGTTTCATGGCGGGGTTCGGCAGTCGGGTCAACCGGGCGATCCCGCTGACCACCCAGGGCGCGCTCGCGGCGATCGCGAGAAGCTTCGATTGGTAGCGCGGCGACACCAATGCCTGAGAGAGCCAGGTTGCTTGCCGGATCCGGTATCGGACGTCGCGCGCCAGTCGTGCCTGGTACCTGTCCGCGTCGTATCCCCGGTGCCATGCCGCGACTGCCAGGCTCGCGCTGTGCAGCGCGATCGACATCCCGTCACCCGCGAACGAGGGAATCACCGCACCCTGATCGCCGAGCCGCCAGACGCCATCGGAAGTTCGCGCGATATAGCCGTACGGAATGGACGACACGGCGTGCATCTTCGGATGAACCGGATCAGCACCAGCCAACCGCTCCGCGATTGCCGGGTCGATACTTCCGAAGTCCCGATCCCATCCCGGTCCCGCCTGCGCCTTGTCGAGCAGCAGACAGACGTTCGTCTCCCCGCCCTCGACCGGGTTGATCCCGCAGTAGCCCCCTGGTACGAAGACCAGCTCGACATGGTTGCCGAGTGCGCCGGACTGTGCGGGCGTGAGCTTCCAGTGTTGTTTGAATCCCGCCAACCCGGATTGCACGCCCTTGCCGCATTCACGGGTCCATCCGCGTAGGTCGTGCTTTCCGGTAGCGAGGAAGATCTCGCGGCCATCGAAACTCTGCTTGTCGGTCTCGACGCTCCATCGGCCGACCTCACCTGTCAGCTTGCGCGCGCGGATGCCGCGGTGCACATCGACGCCCTCCTGCGCGGCGCGGCCGATCAACTCCTCGTCGAGGATGTGACGTGACAGGCCCAGCGCACGGAACGGAAGCCGTACGTCGACGTTGTGCTGGCGGCTACGCAACCGCACGCCGTCCATCGGCACCCCACCGAGCCCGTCGGGATCGACGCCGAGCCGATCGAGGTACGTCAGCGCCTCACGGCTGAGGAACTCGCCGCACACCTTGCCGAAGGTTCGGGCCTCCTTTTCCAGTAGCGCAACCCGCGCGCCGCTGCGCGCCAGTCCGATCGCGACCGCCGACCCGGCAAGGCCGCCGCCGACGACGACAGCGTCGTATCGACCGGTGGCGGCCGACCGGGAAGGCCGTGGCTGACGGACCATCTTCGGCTCGAGTGTGTCGCCAGGTGCCTGAGACAAGTAGCTATTCACAGCGTGTCCTCTCAGGCGATATGGAACAGCATGGTCTCGGCCGTGAGGCCGGGGCCGAAGGCCATCCCGCACCCGCGCTTGCCGCTATTGGCTCCGTCGCCGGCACTCATCATCTGCTGGAGGACGAAGAAAATGGTTGCGGATGACATATTCCCGTACCGATCGAGAATGTCTCGTGAGTGCCGGAGGTCGGTGGACCCGAGCTCCAGGGCCTCTTCGACCGAATCCAGGATGAGCCGTCCACCGGGATGGACTGCCCACAGATCGATCGAATCCGTCTGTGCACCATTGAGAATGATCTGGGTGTTCTCGGCGTTCAGCGCATCCTTCAGAGCTCCCGGCACACGACGGGACAGGACCATGTCGAACCCGGTGTCGCCGATATGCCAAGACATCTGATCGTGCGTATCCGGCACTACCAACGCGGTAAAGGAATCGAGGCCGATACCCTGTTCCTCGCTGGTGATCAGCGCTGCGGCGCAACCGTCGGCAAACAGCAGCGACGAGATGGACATCTCGAGGTTCTTGGGCATCTGCAGGTGAAGTGAGCAGAGTTCGAGGGAAAGCACCAGCACCTTTGCGTTGGGCTCGGAGCGAACGATGTGGTTCGCGAATTTCAAGCCGTTCACGCCGGCGAAGCACCCCATGAAACCGACGGTCGTGCGCTCCGCGTTGGGATTGATGCCGAACCGTTTGATCAACTCGAGGTCCAGACCCGGGGAGAAGAATCCCGTGCAGGTGATGACGACGATGTGCGTGATGTCGGCGGCGATGTCGTCGATCTCCAGTCCGGCCACGGCCCTGGCGGCGAGGTCGGGGGCAGCCTCCTTGTACGCGGCCATTCTGGCCGCGGTGCTGACCCCGTCCGGATCGGAGCCGTAGAACTCGGACGGCTGATCCAGCACCGAGTAGCGGCTCGAGATCTGACACTGCGGAATGACCTTTTCCAATAACAGCCTGTGACGCTTCAGCTGGGTCACCTCGAGGAGGTTGTCACACAGCAGTTGATGGACTTCGTTCGTTGGAACAGCGGTGGAAATCTTGTTCACGTACGCAGTCGTCATAATTTCCTTCAATCGAGACCGAACCCGCCGGAAGCTTTGCCGCCG
The DNA here is from genome assembly GCF_057708605.1 of Nocardia sp. bgisy118. Lineage (NCBI taxonomy): Bacteria > Bacillati > Actinomycetota > Actinomycetes > Mycobacteriales > Nocardiaceae > Nocardia > Nocardia sp. bgisy118. The sequence goes on from NZ_JBYISM010000012.1 coordinate 59,809, forward strand.
GACTGGTGGCGTTCCCGTCGAACACCTGGCATGAATAATTCCTCAGATACCTGCCAGCAAACACCACCCGTAGGGGTGGAAACATGCTCACCCCGGGTGGGCGGCTTCCACGCTCGGGTAGGCGGGCCAACTAGTTGTCGGGCGCAACCAATCGGCGCGTTCTAGATGATTAGTTATCCAGTCTATCGATATTTCAACTATGCCCGCGTCGGAACGAACTCGACAATCTTTTCAAGTTCTGTGCGCTGGTTGCCGGACTGGCCGACAGGCGAACCGCACACCGCTTCGCCCGCGCCGAGTCGGTTACCTGTCACAGACCGAGTTTGGTGACGGCGTTGTCTTCCAGCGGGTTCGCCGTGCGGATGTATCCGTGCACGGTGCGGGGATTTGACCAGCGCCCCTGGCGCATGATTTCGCGGTCGCTGGCGCCGCCGAGGGCGGCTTGGGTGGCGAAGCCCGCGCGTAAAGAGTGTCCGGAGAAGAGGTTCGGGTCGAGGCCCGCGCGGGCGGCGTAGCGTTTCACGAGTTCGGCGACGGCGCGCCCCGACATCGGGCGGTCGCCGATGCCGCCGTGGCGGGTGATCGTGGGAAACAGCGGCAGGTCCGGGTGTTCGGCGAGGGGAGTGCCGGTGAAGCCGTGGCAGCGGTGGATTCCGTCATTCGCCATGGGTGTCGTGCAGTGGTCGCGGAGAGCGAGTGGTCCTGCGGCCGTGTGGATTTCGAGGAGCTCGAGCCAGGCCGCGCAGGCGCAGACGGGGCAGGTGCGCGGGCGTTGTCCGCGCGGTAGTGCCACACGCTGTTCGGCGGCGCCGGTGGGGTCGGTCTTGGTGGTCGGCAAGTGCACGAGCAGGATCGGTTCGCCGGTGGCGTGATCCGTGCTCACCCGGACGTCGGCGACCCGCAGGCTCGCGAGTTCGCTGCGGCGCAACGCGCCCGCGAAGCCGATCAGCAGGGCGAGGGCGTCGCGGCGGCGGGCAGGTTCGGTGGGCCAGCCGGGCTCGGGCAGGCCGGCGAGCAACTGGTCGAGGGTGTGCAGCAGGACGGGGCGCTTCCTGGTGGGCGGTGTGCGGCGGGTGCGCCGGATACCGCGCAGGGTCAGGCGGACCACGTCGGAGCGGGTGGGGGAGGGCAGTCCGTTGGCGGCGTGCACGGCGGCGATCGCGGCCGATTTGCGTTCCAATGTGGCGGGGCCGAACGCCCATTCGCCGTTCGGGCGTCGCGCGTCGGCCGCGGCCGCCAGATACACCGCGACATCGAGCGCGTCGGCCGGAAGCGCCTGCCGCCCTTCGGCCGCGCACCACCCCGCCCAGGCGATCCAGTCGGTGCGGTAGGCGCGCAGCGTGTTCGCCGACTGCGACGCCTCCAGGTACCGGCGCAGCGAACCGGCCTGGACGTCGTCGAATCGCTCACGCACCACATGCAAGGCGGCCGGGTCGACCAGCACGCTGCGCACGCCACGACGCAGCTCGGTGCGCACCGCTTCCGGCACGGCCACGACGCTGTCGCCCACTTCCGCTCCTCACTGCCCCGGGTCGGCAGCGCACAGAACGTAATGGCGCCGACCGCATTCGAGCCCAGACTATGCGCTGGCGGAGAGCTGGTCGCGCACCCGGACGCCATGTTGCGGTCGTGGACAGCGGTGGCGCGGTTCCTACCGCGCGACTCGGTCGGAGTCGCGACAACCCGATGTCGGGTCGGGAATTTTTCTCGAGCACGGCAAGGTTCTCCCCGCGGACGACCGCCGGACCCGGCGATATACACCGGAGCCGGTATCAGCACTGAACGGCGACACGGACATCGCGCCGGAAGGGATCGAATATGAAGTTCGCGGTCAGTTACAGCAGCGCCCATTTCGGGGCCGATCCGGACCGGATCATCGACTACGCGCGCCACGCCGAGGCCTGCGGATTCGAGGGCCTGTACCTGCCCGAACATCTGGTGCTGTTTCCCGGCGCGAAGATGCACACCTTCGAGGTCCCGCCCACGCTGCCGTTCCTCGACCCGCTCGACACCCTCGCCTACGTCGCCGCGGCGACCGAGCGGCTGCTGCTCGGCACCGGCGTGCTGCTGCTGCCGTACCGGCACCCGGTGGTGCTCGCGAAGCAGTTGGCGACCATCGACGTGCTGTCCAAGGGCCGGATGCGTTTGCTGACCGTGGGATTGGGCACCCTGCCCGAAGAAGCGGCGGCCACCGGTGTGGAATTCCGCGCCCGCGGACGACGCGCCGACGAAGCGATCGATGTGCTGCGGCTGCTGTGGGCGGGTGGCGAAGAAGGCGTCAGCTACCAAGGCGAGTTCTTCGCCTTCGATGATCTCGTCCAGTACCCGAAGCCCTACCAGGCCACGACATTGCCGATTCACGTCGGCGGATCGAGCCTGCCTGCCGCGCGCCGAGCGGGTCTGCGCGGCGACGGATACTTCGCGGGCGGCATGCTGGTCCCGCAAGAGCGCAAGGTCCAGTGGGATCTGGCGCGCTCGACGGCCGAGGAAGCCGGGCGGGACCCGGACGCGCTCGAATACACCCGCTGGAGCGGCATCGATATGACCGACGAACGGCTCGCCGCCTTCGCCGCGCAGGGCGTCACCCGTGTCGTCGTCAGCGCCACCGCGTCGGACCCGAACGAACAACTCGACGAACTGTCGTGCTTCGCCGAACAATTCGGTGTCGCCCGCGTGTGATCTCTGCGCTCGGCCGACGTCTCGTCGGGCAGGTTCGGCCGAGCATCAGGCGAATCCCGCTGCGAAACAGCGGCATTCGCCCGACGATCACTGGCGGTAGGTGGCCAGGAAGCGGCCGATGCGTTCGATGATCGCTTCGAGCTCGTCGGCGTGCGGGAGGGTGACGATGCGGAAGTGGTCGGGTCGTTTCCAGTTGAAGCCCGTGCCCTGCACGATGTGCAGCTTCTCTTGGAGCAGCAGATCCAGCACGAATTGTTCGTCGTTGTGGATCGGATACATATCGAGGTCGATGCGCGGGAAGGCGTAGATCGCGCCCTTGGGTTTGACGCAGGAGACACCGGGAATCGCGTTCAGCGCTTCCCAGGCGCGGTCGCGTTGCTCGCGCAGCCTGCCGCCGGGCAAGGTGAGGTCGGTGATGCTCTGATGCCCACCGAGCGCGGCCTGAATCGCTTGCTGCGCAGGCACATTCGCGCACAGACGCAGCCCGGCGAGCATCGTCAGACCTTCCAGGTAGTTCTCGGCGTGCTCGGTGGGACCCGACACCACCAGCCAGCCGGACCGGAATCCGGCCGCCCGGTACGACTTGGAGAGCCCGGAGAAGGTCAGACACAGCAGATCGGGGGCGAGCGCGGCGGTGGCCGTGTGGGTGAGATCGTCGTAATGGATCTTGTCGTAGATCTCGTCGGAGAACACGACGAGATTGTGGCGGCGCGCGATCTCGAGGACCTGGCGCAGCACCTCCGGCGAATAGACCGCGCCGGTCGGGTTGTTCGGGTTGATGAGCACGATCGCCCGGGTGCGGTCGGTGACTTTGGCGGCGATATCGGCCACGTCGGGAAACCAGTCCGAGGACTCGTCGCAGACGTAGTGCACCGGCCTGCCACCGTTGAGCGTGGTCGCCGCGGTCCACAGCGGAAAGTCGGGCGAGGGGACGAGCACCTCGTCGCCGTTCTCCAGCAGGGCGGTCATCGCCATCATGATCAGCTCGGAAACCCCGTTGCCGAGGAACACTTCCTCCACGTCGACATCGTCGACACCAAGGGTTTGGTAGTACTGCACGACCGCCCGCCGCGCCGACAACAGGCCTTTCGACGACGAGTAACCGCTCGAGGCGGGCAGCGTGCGGATGATGTCCTGCAAGAGCTCCGCGGGCGCTTCGAAGCCGAACGGCAGGGGATTGCCGGTGTTCAGCTTCACGACGTGGTGGCCCTCGGCCTCCAGCCGCGCGGCGTGCTCGGCCACCGGGCCACGGATCTCGTACGACACGCCCGCGAGCTTGCTCGACTGCTTGACCTGCATGAACATCCCTTCTGAGTGCGGTTGCCGCACACACTCTACTTGGTTTTTCCAAGTATGCACTTGGATTTTCCAAGCGATTCGATACAGTGGCATGGTGCCACGTCGAAGCTATGCCCACTTCTGCGCCGTCAGCCGCGCACTCGATGTCGTCGGCGACCGGTGGACGCTGCTTGTGGTCCGCGAACTGTCGTCGGGTCCGCGCCGCTACAGCGATCTGTTCGCGGACCTGCCGGGCATCAGCACCGACGTGCTGGCCGCCCGGCTCAAGGACCTCGAGCGCGACGGCATCCTCACCCGTCGCCGCGTCGGTCCCCGCGCGGCGACCGCCGTCTACGAACTCACCGAGGTCGGCCTCGGCCTGCGGCCCGTGCTCGCCGCGCTGTCGGCTTGGGGCGCACCGCTGCTCGGCGAGCGTGGCGCCACCGATGCCGTCCGCGCGCACTGGTTCGCCCTGCCGCTGGGCCGCGCGGTCGCCGACCTGCTCCCCGAGGGGGTCGTCACTGTTCACATCGGCGAGACCACGTTCCACTACGTGGTGACCGGCGCGGGCATCAGCCACCACGACGGCCCCGCCGAGGCCCCTGACCTCGAACTCCACCTCGACTTGGCCGCCGCGACCGAGGTGGTCATGGGCACGCGCTCACTGGCCGAGCCTGCGAAGCGTTAGCTGCCGGTCGGGGCGCCCGCGACGCGCCGCTCGCCGCCGTTGCGTTCCTGCCAGAGGCGATAGACGTCGACCGCTTCGTCGTGCGGCGCGTAGCGCATGGGCAGGCGGCGCTGGTCCCACGGTCGCGAAGGGCCGCCCGCCCTCGGTGACGTTGCGGCGCGCGAGACCGATGGTGCGCTGTGTGAAATCCATTGCTACTCCTCGCTTCTCAGAACGGTTTGGTGGGCAGATACTTGCCGTCGAGGGTGATCACGGCGCGTTCGCCGCCCTCCGGGTCGGCGACCTTGCGCACGTCGAGCTTGAAATTGATCGCGCTGATGATGCCGTCGCCGAACTGCTCGTGCACCAGTGCTTTGAGGGTTGTGCCGTAGACCTGCAACATCTCGTAGAAGCGGTAGATCGTCGGATCGGTCGGGATACCGCCGGGAATGGACCCGCGAGTCGGGATCGTCTGCAGCAACTTCGCCGCGTCGTCGTCCATGCCCAGCAGCTCGGCGACCGCCGTGGCGGCCTCGCGCGGAAGGGCGTGCTGGCCCAGCACCGCGGCGGTGACGAAGGCGACCGACAGCCCGGCCGCGTCGGCGAGCTGCTGCCAGGTGAGATCTTTGGTGATCTTCGCGTCCACCGCCGCGGCGGCCAAAGCTTGGCGGGCGGTGGGATCGAATTGTGCGTGCACCATAGTGGGTTGTTCCTTTCTGGTCGACCGGCCCGGCAAGTCCGGACCGCTTCGGTTTTCGCGTGGGAGGTCAGGCAGCCGGCACGTTGCCGGAATCCGAGCCGTCGAGGACGGTGATCGCGCCGGTGCCGATGTCGAATACCCATCCCTCGACGGTTAGGCCGCCCGCCGCGACCGCCCGGGCAACCTGCGGGTGACCCGCCAGGTTGGCCAGCTGTGCGAGGACATTCGCTCGCACGAGCGCTGGAACGGAGACGCCGAGGGCGGTGGAGCCCGCGTGCCGCAACCACTCGGCGAGCATCGGAGTCCTGCTCAGATCGCGACCTTCGGCCAGGGCGGTCATCGCGCCGCAGCCGGAATGGCCGCACACCACGATGCGCGAGACACCCAGCACGGCGACGGCGTACTCGATGCTCGCCGTCACCCCGTCGGTGTCCGAGTAGGCGGGAACCAGATTCCCCGCGGTGCGGATCACGAAAAGCTCGCCGGGCTCACTGTTCGTCACCAGCTCAGGAACCACACGCGCGTCGGAACAGCCGATGAACAGCGTCTCGGGACGGTGCCTCGTCGCCAAACGGGCGAACAGATCCGCCTTGGACGGGAAGACATCGCGTTGGAAACTCGCGACGCCGGCGGCGAGGTCGTGCATGGATCGCTCCCTTCGGTAGGGCCTGACGAATCCACCATGCACAACCTGCGGCTATAGCGTCCAAGACGCAGTTCCCATGCTTGCGATTGTTCACGCCAATAGTTGAAGGCTGCGCGAAGATCGACCGGCGTTCGCACCGTCCTCATTGCGCGCCGAATGGACTGCGTGGCAGATCGATTCGGAGGGAGGTCGCCGCGTTCAGTTCGACCGGGCGGCGTCCTTCATGAGCGCGGCGAACGCTCGCGCGGCGGCCGACTGATAGGCGGTCCCGCGCCGCAACAACTCCACGGTCCGGGTGGGCAACCCGGGCGCCAAGTCGATCGGAACCAGTTCGGCGTGCGCGCGAGTGATCGCATCGGGCAGCACGGTGGCCAGCGAACCGCGGCGCACGAACTCGACCAGCGCTCCGATGGAATTGGCTTCCACCGCGATGCTCGGCGTGCTGCGGCTTTCCTCGAAGTAGGCATCGATGTGCGTCCTGGTCGCGAAATCGCGCGTGAGCAGCGCCAGCGGAAACCGCGCCAGCCGCGCGACCGGCAGCGGCTTCGCGCGGCCGGCCAGGGCGTGGGTCGATCCGACCACCAAGCTGAGGCGTTCGGCGAACAACGCGACGCCCTCGACCCCGGCGGCATGGGCGCCCGCGAAGGCGATACCGAGATCGACACGGTCGGCGAGCAAGTCGGCCTCGATCCGGTCCTGGGTCGTCTCGACGACGGTGAGCGTCACACCCGGGTACGCGGCATGGAACTCGTGCACGAGCGGACCGATGAAGTAGGCGGTGAACGTCGGCGTCATCGCCACCCGGAGCTGGCCGCGGGACAGATCCTGCACATCGTGGATCGCGCGCTCACCGGCATCCAGATCGCGCAGGGCGAGCCGGGCGTGATGCGCGTACGCCTCCCCGGCCTCGGTCAGCCGCACGGCGCGACCGGAGCGATCGAGCAGCTGCACGCCGAGCGCGCGCTCGAGCTGCCTGACCTGCTGCGACAACGTCGGCTGTGACACGTGGAGGAACTCCGCCGCACGGGTGAAGTTGCCGTGATCGGCGACCGCGAGCAGATACCGGATGAGGCGCAGCTCCATGAACGAACTATAGACGCGCTCTATCGCAACCATGGGACCTCTGTATTGGGCACTATCGCGATTCCTGGGCATGGTGGGGATATCGGCAACCCGAGTCAGGAGTTCTCCATTGATCCAGCGTTCCCACCGAATCGTGCTGGCCGCGGCCGCACTGGCTTTCTCGATCGCGGCCTGCACGGCCGATCCTCCCGGCGACCGGACCGTGCAGCCGCCGGTCGACCCGAGGAGTACCTCCGCTGCGGAGCCGTCCCCCGTGCGCGCTCTCCGCGACCCCGCACTCGGACCGCAGCTGGTGCGGGCGGCCGCGGCCGACGACGCCGAGAAGGTAGGCGAGCTCATCGCCGGTGGGGCCGACATCGAGTTCCGCGGCGACCACGATCGCACTCCGCTCATCGCGGCCACGAAGAACCGGGCTTCCGCCGCGGCGCGGGCACTGATCGAGGCGGGTGCCGACGTCAACGCCAAGGACGACATGGAAGATTCGGCCTACCTCTACGCGGGCGCCGAAGGCATCGACGACATCCTCGAGCTCACCCTGCGCCACGGCGCCGACGTGCACAGCGTGAACCGCTACGGCGGCACCGCCTTGATCCCGGCCAGCGAACACGGATACCTCAGCACGGTGCGGCTGTTGATCGACGCGGGCGTCGAAGTCGACCACGTCAACGAGCCGGGCTGGACCGCGATGCACGAGGCGATCGTTTACGGAGACGGATCCGAGCGCTACCAGCGGGTCGTGACCGCCCTGCTCGACGCGGGCGCCGACCCCTCGATCCGCGACGCATCCGGACGCACCGCTCTCGACAATGCCCAGCGGCGTGGGCAAACCGGGATCGTCTCGATCCTCGAGGCCCGTCGTTGACCGATTTCGTCGACCTCGAGAACTTCTTCGCGGGCCTGCGCCATGGCAATTCACGCCGCGGGGGAGATGTGGGCGTGCACAAACCCTCCCCATTGTCGTATGGTGTCGCGGTGACTTTCTCTAACGGAAAGGGCGCCGCGCGCCCCTGCCGGTGACCCCCGGCGAGTGGCTGGTCTCCGACGACATCGATGACCAGACCACTTTTCTCGCCCACGCAATCAGTCTCGCTGCCCTGCACGGGCCAGGCCCATGGCCTGCGGAAGGCCGTCCGCTGCCGGACGATTCACCTGACGAGCGGAAGCTCCTGAACTCGACCGTCCTCGATGGTGTGCAGACCCATCACGCCACGGCCCCGGCCGAGCCGGACGTCGCCGCTGCCGCCGTCGCTACGATCACCGATATCGTTGCCGCGCCGAGTGATTCGGCACTGGCCGCATTGCACGATCAGTTGGCCGAGCGCTCAGCGCTCGCGCTGGCCGACGCATTGGTTCGTGAGCTGCGCGCTGCCACGTTGCCGCGCGACGAGGTGCGGTCGGTGGCGCGGTGGCTGACCGAACACGGCACCCGCCGCAATGCCGTGGCGCTCGGCATCGTCATCCTCGGAGTGACCGGCGACGAGCGAGACCGCGAATTGCTGCTGACATTGGGGACTCTGGGCGATCTGACGCTGTATGCGGTGGTAGCGCTGGGCAATTCGCAACCGGATCGGCATCGCGCGGTGTACCAGCTCGCTCGCCGCGTCGACGGATGGGGACGAATCCACGCCGTGGAGCGGTTGGCGAGAACCACCGATCCCGAGATCAAGGCATGGCTGCTGCGAACCGGCTTCCGCAACGGCGTGATGAACGAATACCTCGCCCATCTCGCCGCCACCACCGGCGATCTCCGCGGCGCGCTGCTCGCCTCCGAGGTCGGCGACGAACTCCTCGACGGCGCCGCCGACATTCTCGCCGCGCTGGCCCTCCACGGCGGACCAGCCGCGGACATCCGGCACTACCCCGACGCACTGCCGGTGCTGATCCGGTTCGCCGAGTTGCTCGCCACCGCTGCTCCGACCCTCACCCGCATCCGCAGTACGCGGACGATCACAGGTCTACTGAACGACCCACCCCCGGAACTGGATTGGCCCTCCGACGAGGTCACCGGTCTGGCCACCGAATACGCGGCGCTGCTCGCGCGGACCGACTGGGCCGACGAGGTCCGGGCGCGCCTGGCCCAGCCGGAAGGCGAATTCGGCTTCAACCAAGCACTGTCCTGCGCAGAAGCCGTCGGGATCCAGGCATATCCGCAGGCCCTGGCCCATCTTCGACGCAATCCACGCAACGGTTACGCGTGGCAATGGGTGTCCAAAAGGACGCCCGACCACGCGGTTGCCGCGCTGGCCGACCTGGCGCAGGATCTGCTACCGCTGGACGAGATCACCCGCGGGCCGAAGCCTGGCGGCAGGCGTCGCGCCGATGACCACATCCTGGAGATCATGGTGTCGACTGTGCGGCGCGCGGCGTCGGGAACCGGCCTGCCGCTGGTGCGCTCCGCGCTCGGCGCCAATCCAGTACGGTTGCGCCGCGCAGCTCTGCGAACCCTCGTCGAATGGTACGGCCACGACCTCCCTGACGACATCCGCAGCTGGGTAACCGCCACTGCCGCAACAGAACCCGACGACGAGCTCCGCCGCGAGCTCACCGCACTCATCGATCACTGACCCGGAAACCGGGCGTTCACCCGAACGTTCGCACCGTCTTCGCTCGGCGGCGGCCCGCCGTCGTCGGCAGTGGGGAGGTCGAAGGTTCCGTCCGGTGCTGTCGCCGCGCTGTCGTTCCGGTTTCGTGTCAGGAGGTGTCGTGGGAAGTAGCATCGGGGCATGGACGGTTTCTTGCTGTTCGTGATATCCGTCGGTCCCATCGTGCTGATCACGGGTGGATTCGCGTGGGCTACGACTCGCGCGCGTCGGCGGGGGATCGGTGGTGTTTCGGTCACCGGTCCGTTCCAGGACATGTGGGATCCGGGCGCGGCGCGAACTCAGGTCGAGATCGAGATCCAGGCCGAGCAAACAGCGCCGGCTCCCTCTCCAGGTGACCCGCCGGACTCGGGTGATCGATCGGACGACGGTGTTCTCCCATCCGCCTCGCACGACTCCGGCAGTCGTACGGACCTCAGGTCCGATATTCACTCGGGTACTCCATTTTCGGCGACTACGACCGATGACCTCTGATGGTGGGATGGGGAAGGTCGTTCTGGCCCAAGACTTTCCGGAGTGCCGATGAGATGGCGTCGAGTTCTGTGGTGTCGAGGCCGGTGAAGCGGCGTTCGATGGCGGCGAGGTAGTGCGGAGCGGCTGCCCGGAGGCGTTGTCGGCCGGTGTCGGTGATGCTGACGAAGGCGGAGCGGCCGTCGTCCGGATTGGATTCGCGGAGCACCAGGCCGTGTGACTCCAGTTCGGTGACCAGCCTGCTCACCCGGGTTCGGCTGAGCACCACCTGTTCGCCCAGGTCGCTCATGCGCAATGGCTGCGGACCATTCAGCTCCAGCAGCACGTCGTACCAGCTCAGGGGCAGTCCGGTGGTGCGACGTAGTTCCGCGTCCAGCTCGGGGACGAGTTTGGCGTGCACCTGAAGCAACGCGGCCCAGGCGCTGACGGCCGGGTGTGATCGGTTCGCATGGTTCGGCACGGTACGCATCCTAGTCGATTGCGTGCGCGCGCACGCATGTAGTAGCGTGCGCACGCACGCAAATTTGTGCTCGAGAAAGGTCCTCCTGATGACTGCCCTGATCACCCGTGACGAACTCGCAAGAGAGCTCGAGACCGGTTCGCTGACCGTGATCGATGCGCTCCCGGCCGAGTATTACGCCAGGGCGCACCTGCCCGGCGCGCTCAACCTTGTCCAAGCCGATGTGGAAGCGAAAGCGTCGCAACTGCTTCCGAACAAGGATGCGGCGATCGTCACCTACTGCTCGAACCCGGCGTGCCCCAACAGCGGGCAGGTCGCCGCCAAGCTGACGGCCCTCGGCTACACCAATGTGCGCAAATACCCTGAGGGCATTCAGGATTGGACCGAGGCGGGCTTCCCCGTCGAACACTGACGGCCGATCGTGTGGGTGTGGCAAGTGCTATGTGCAGTTGCCACACCCGGTCCGGCCTCTCCCTCTGTCGGTCGAGGAGTTGCCGCCCGCCGCCAGTCCACGCTCTCGCCTGAGGTTGTCGGGGTTGGGGCGAGCGGGCAGCTCATCTTCGGATCCACGGCACGCCCCGGGGCAAGCGCGTAATCGCGATTCAGACGGATGCGGCTGCTCTGCGGAGGGCGTCGAGACTGGTCTCCGGTGAGGTGTTGAAGCAGAACCGGATTCCCGGCGCCGCGTCGACGATGACATTGACAATGCGCTCGAACAACAGGGTGTGCTCGGGGAAGGCCCGCACCGCCCCGCCCACCATGACGAGGTCGAACTGCTGGTCCGCCAGCAGTGTGCGGATTTCGGTTTCAGCCTCCTCGGGCGACGCGCGGACCATGCACGGCATCACATCGAATTCGGTGTTCTGGAGAGCGGCATTGGTGACGTCGACCCTGGCCGTGAGCTGCGCCTCGTCCAGATCAGGAAAACGACTGTAGTCCATGGCTTGTGGATGCAATCCGATGGTCAGTGCTCGGAGGCGTGCGGTAGCTTCGGTCATCGACTCTCCTCCACGAAGGGGTGCGACCGCCCGTCCGCGTGGGACGATTGGTCTCTCGTTCACCGTTATTGCTTTGAAAGCAAAAATATTTGGGAGAGAGAGGTATGTCAACGGAGCACGGTCTATCCCTGGACGACAGCGTTCGAGCCATGGTGTTGCTCATGCCGCGGCTGGTCGGCCGCGCGAAACGCCTGCCGGTTCCCGAAGCTCTGCAATCGTTCGATTTGGCACCGCGCCATCTGTCGTTGTTGACGTACGTGCTGTTCGACGGGCCGCTCACAGTGAACGAGCTGGCGAGTCGACTGGAGGTGGCGCCCACCACCGTGAGCCTGATGATCGGCGACCTCAGCCGCCAAGGCGTACTGGACCGCCGGACCGACGAGAACGACCGGCGACGCACCCTTGTCACCATCGCCGACTCGCATCGAACGGCGGTAGCGGCCTGGCTCGGTGGCGCGGACCGCGGATGGCGCGCCGCGCTGGGCCCGCTGACGGCCGAGCAGCGCGCCCTGGTCATCACAACACTTCGCGCCTACGAGGAAGCCGTCTCTTCCAGCTGAAGTTCCACAAGTCCACCGATGCATCCGTAGTCAACGCCACCATCAGCAGCACCGAACGGCCGGAAGTCCCCGCCCGGCCTCGGCTGACCGGATGATCCGCGGCCGCACTCGACATTGCCCAGGGCCGGGGTTGAGGTCGTCAGCAACCCCTCGCCTCGGCGGTGAAGGTGGTCCCGCTGGCGGCCTATGCTCGCGCGGTCGCCACGGGAGCCCTCGACCCGCAGGAGCGGATCGCCGTCACCGACTGGGAACGCTGGTACCTGCCGGGCACCGACGGCGGCGCACACGACGCGGCGCGCACCCGGCTCCCGGGCGATACGGTCACCCTGGACCAGATGGTCAGCGCCATGATCCGCGAAAGCGACAACGCCGCACCGGATTACCTGCGCGATCGCCTGGGCGACCAGGCGCTGATCGAGGCCAGGCGGCCGGCAGTTGGACCGGCTACTCGCCGTCCACGAAGCTCGGCGATGCGATCCGCCTGCTCGATCCGGCCGTCACCGATCCGTGGGCCGCTGCGCGGCGTCATGCCGCCGACCCCGGCTATCGCACCGAGATCCAGTCGAAGACATTGCCAGCCCTTGGATACTCAGCTGGCGTGGGCCGACAGCACGCCGACGGGTTCGGCGCGCCAGCTCACCGCCCTGCACCGCGCGATCGCCACGGGCAGTTTCGGCGCGGGCGCGGATATCGCTCGCGCCCAGCTGGAATGGCAGGCTCCGCCGGAGGAGTTCGAGGCGATGGGGTCTTGACCGAACCGGACACCCTGCACCGGTTGAGGTGCGCGGTATGACCGATGTCGAGGGTAAACTCGCCGAACTCGAGGCGCGGATCGAGGCCCTGGAGGGGCGCCCGGTCATCGAGGACGCCGCCCGCGGCTTCATCGAATACCGCGGGACCGTCGATTTCGGCAGTGAGATCAGCTGGACGATCCGCTACGCCGCGTCCTCGGTCCTGAACCTGCCAGCCGCCGCCCGGGTGGAAGCGCTTGCTGCACTCGGACATCCGGTGCGGCAAGCACTGATCCAGGCGCTGCTGGACGGTCCCCGCACCGGCGCTGAACTGGCCGAGGCCGTCGGCTTGACCTCGACCGGTCAGCTCTACCATCACGTCCGCGCGCTCACCGCCCCGAAGATCATCGAGCAGCATAGCCGCGGCGCCTACCGCATCCCTCCAGCGAAGGTGGTTCCGCTGCTGGTGCTGATGACCGCGGCGGCCGATCTCGCCGAGCATTTGCACTAGCCGGGCAACGTTTCCAGCCACAAACCAGTTCGGTGATCAGGCCCGCTTGTTCAGTATGTCGTTGATCTGATTGCCGAGATCGACGGTAATGCGGCCGCTGGGCAGTTCGACGCCGAGGGCTTCGGCCAGGTCGGCCTGGTGGATGTCGAGGGTGGACTCCATCAGCGTCGCGAGTACCCGCGAACTGTCGCGGGCCCGCCAAGCCCCGGTGAGTACCGCAGCGGAGGCGAGAAGAGCTGCGGGCCACCACCATACGGCCCACGGCAGCAGGAGAACGCCCCAGGCGACGAGGAGGGCGTCGGTGAAATAGCCGCGCTGCGCCGCGACGACGAGTTCGCGACGCTCAGCGCCGATCAACAGCCACAGACGCGGCCAGGCATGCACCAGGGACAGCCCGTACTCGGCGTCGACGCGTTCACCCAGCAGGCGGAAGTGCTCACCGACCGCGGTCGCCCGGGTCGGCAGGTATCGCGCGGGTGGCGGCTCGTGACGGTCCTGCCACCGCTCTCGCGCCGCAGCCTGACGCCGATCGCGGCGCACGGGCCGCGCCACGCGAATCCACCAGCGGTGCACCAGGTTTTCCGCGACCAGTGCGGCCAGGAACCCCGCCAGGGTCGCGGCGGCCAGCAGCAGGATGGCCCAGACGGTCAGCGCCGCGAGATCGCGACCGCCTCGGGTGAGCGACTGTACCCGGCTGCTGACGAATCCCGGATCGAGCGCGTGCCGGTGGGCGGCCAGTGCCGCCCAGACCGCGAGCGCGGTGTACAGCAATCCCGGCAGGGCGATGGCAGTGAACCAGGTTTCGCTCAATCGTTTACCGAGGCCGATCAGGATGTCGGTCACGAGCGGCCACCACGCAACCCGGGCAGGCGCCGGACCATGTCGGTGTCGCCGATTGCGCAGCGCGGCCGGTGACCGGTGCGGGGATCCGCGGTCGCCCGCCGGTCACAGGCTCTGGTCGGGCACCCGTATCCGCCGCGGACCGGCACGGCGGGCACACCGAACCGGTCCAGATCGCTGGGATCGATCCCGTGCCGATCGCCGGGCGCCGGTCGCGGGGTCACGGCCTCGGCCGGATCGACCGGCAGGCCGCGATCGCGAATCGCCTCGGCCACGGCGGTTCCGGCGGCGATGTCGGCCACGGCGGCGTCGAGTGCACCGCGCCAACCGGCTTGCTCGGCGATCTCGGTGAAGGCCGGGAGGTTCTCACACCACCAAGCGCGTGCGGTGCGGTCCGAGACAGGTGGTGGTGCCAATCCTGTTGTGCTCCCTTCGAATTCGTTGCGGCTAGGGGCCGATGTGCAAGAACGGCGCCCAGTGGCGCATGGCGTGCGGTTCGGCGTCGCGCAACTCCATCGCTGCGCCGTGCAGTGCGGTCGCTGCGGCGTCGGCGCTCGGTCGACCGGAACCGAGCAGTGCGGGGTACACACATTGGGACATGCGGTGCGCCGCGACGTCCCCGATCGCCCACATGGCGCCGATCACGTGCCGCCAGCCCCGGCTCTGCAACGCGGCCGCGAGCGTGATCGACTCGTCCAGATTCCGCGCGTCGCCGACATGGGTTTCGCAGGCGGACAAGAACGCGAACTCCCCACTGCCACGGCTGGTTCCGGTGAGATCGTCGATGCCGACCACGCCCGCCTCCTGCCAGTCGTACGGATACAACCCCGCGTCCGCCGGATCGAACAGGTCCTGCGTCCCGTGACAGGCCACGTGTAACCAGGTGTGGTCCGCGAGCCCGGAGAGCAGGGCCGCCCGGGTGGCCGCTGCGCCGATCAGCGCCGTATGCGGTTGTGCGCCCAATAGTTTCACCAGATCCTCGGCCTCCTCGGCCGCGGCCGGGATCGGATCGAGTCCGGGGGTCTCCGGGACCGCGAAGATCAGCATGGCGCCCGGATACTCGGCGCGCCGGGTGCCAGGGTGGGCGTCTGTGGTGGCGCGGCGGCCATCCGAGGTGTCGAGGTGGGCGTCGACGGTGGCGGGCTCGGATTCGGTGTGGGTGCGGCGGGCGTGCGCGAGGTGCGTGAGCGAGGTGGCCCACGACGAGATCGTGCGGTCCAGCACCGTGCGGCCCGCTCCTTCGGCGTGGAATCCGGCGGCGTGCAAGGGCATGACGGTGAGGACACCGGTCGGACACCACCAGATGCGTGGGAGCGGTGCACCTGCGGCCGGGCGATCGGTGAAACCCAGTGCGCACAGCACTGGTTCGGCAATAGCGGTCCACATCCAGGCGGCAGTTCTGGCCAGGCCCGCGTCGAACACCTGAGTGTCGGTGGTGGTGCGCCGACTGGCGGCGTACCGCTTGACAGTATTCACGTGCAGCTCGGCCTGCCGGACCGCGGTGTCGGCATCGAGTCCCGGCAGCGGGACCGCGACCACGCGATCCCGGCTCACCGCGACCGCGTCGCAGCGCAGTTCACTGCAATTGATCAGCACGATCCATTCGCCGGGGGTCAGCGGGCGCAACGCCGAGAATGGTTGGGGGAGCAGAAATTCCGCCGGACGCGGGAATCCGGCGGTGGCGTCGAGGCCACGGATCCGGTCGAGCAGTCGCTCGAACCGCCGCGCGGAATCAGCCCGCTCGTACCGCGTCGTTTCCTGCTCGCCGGGCTCGCCGGTGCCATCGAGGGCGGCCGCGCAGACCTCGAATTCGTCGGCGAGTTCCGGTGCGGCGCTACGCAATCCCTCGATGTCGGCACGAACCTCCCGTCGCTGGGTCCACAGTATGCCCCGCCCTGCTTCGGTCAGTTCGATCGCGCGCTCGAATCGCCCCGCCGCGATTGCCGCCGCGGTCGCGTTCTGGGTCAACTCGCCCGCCTCGGCTTGCAGCAGCAGCCGTCGGTCCGCGTGGGCCAAGCCGCGCCAGGCCAGCGCGGGCAGCAGCGCCACGCCTCGGCCGAGGATGTCGGCTCCGCGCGCGGGATCACCCGACTGCGTGGTGGCCGTGCCCCATCCGAGCGCGATGCGCAGCAGCGGCACCAGCGGTGCGCCCGGCGTCTCCCAGGCTTGCCGCCAGGTGTCGGCGGCCCGCACCCAGTCGGCGCCGTCCCCGGTATCGGCGAATCTGCGGTGCAGGTAGACGGCGAGGTTGCACAGCATGGGGGCGCGGTTCGGCTCGCCGGGATCCCTTTCGTCGGCCGCCTGTCGCGCGGAGTCGATCGCGGCATCCAGGTCGGTGGTGTCGCGCCGAGCCAGGTATCGCTGATAGAGCGCGCCCGCGTAGTTGTACAGATTCCGCGCGTCCAGGTCGGTGTCATCGAGGCCGGTCTCGAATCGGTCGGCCACGGAATCGGCCAGCAGCGCGACACTTTCGTCCAGATCGGATTCGGTGCCCCGGCCGCTCGCGACTCGGGCCAGCAGGACGGCGGCCAGACTGGGCCCGACGATCTTGCGCCGGTTGAGGTCGTCGAGCTCCCCATCGGCGGCTGCCCGCAGCAGCGCGACGGCCTCGTCGAGCAGTGCGGGATCGCGGCTGAGACTGTGGCGTAATCGCAAGACCGCGCCGAGCTGCCAGTGACTCTCGGCGAGTTCGTCCGGGTCGGGTCCGCTCCGAATGAGATGGCGCAGCGCTGTTTCCGCGGTGTCGAGGTCCGCGGGATCGAGGAACAGGGTGGCGCGTTCCCTGGTGAGACCGGCCAGTTGCAGCAGCCATGCGTGATTGTCATTGGGTTCGGAGACGATGACCTCGACCGCGCGCCGGGTGGCGGCGATCGCCTGGTCGAAATGGCCCGCCAGCCGGGTGGCGAGCGCGATCCGGCTCCAATGCACCGCGAGACCGAGTCGGATGCGGCCGTGATCGGGCGAGCGCCGGGCGAGCGGGGCCAGTGTCGCGTCGAACAGCCCGGCCGAATCGGTGAGGGCGTTGGCCGCCGCGGTGTAGTCGCCCATCTCCACTAGGAGGCCGATCTCGTTGAGCGACACAGTGATCGCCTGCCGGTCGTCGCCGGACGCCGACGCCAGCCGGACACTCTCCGCGAGATAATCGGCGCGGCGCGCGGCATCACCGGGCGCGGAACGCAGCAGCAGGGCCGAGGCGAGATTGGACAGAAATCCCGCCCGCCGACCGCCGGGCTCGGTCGCGTACCGGACGGCTTGCTCGGCGGCGGCCACGGCGGCGTCGGGATCGTTCTCGCCATCGGTGCGCCGGTAGCGGAGCTGATGCAGCAGGCTCAGCAGGTCGAACGCGTCGCCGCGCCGGTCGTCCTCGGCTGGAAGCAGTTCGAGGGCACGCTCGGTGTAGCCGATCGCCCTGGACACGGCAGCCATGTCGTGCAGCGCGTCGGCGCGGATGTACAGGCTGCCCGCTACAGCGCACAGCCGCTCGGGATCGTCGGCGAAGTCGGGCGCGGCGACAGTGCGACCGGCATCGGTGAGCGTCGCCGCCTCCGTGCTCGCCCCCTCGTCGTTCGTGCCTTCCGGTTGGGCGCTGGAGATGAGTGCCCGGTTGGTGGTGAGATGCTCGTATTCGGCATGCGCGGAATCGATCGAATCGATCGCCCGGTTGATCGCGTCCACGGCGTGATCGAGATCGCCCGGATCACCGTAGGTGCGATAGCGCCGCAGCCGAATGGCAGCGAGGGTGTTGTGCACGATGTGGAAGAACCACACGTCCTCCGGCGTCAGCGCCGCCCCCTCCCTGGCGACGCGCACGGCCTCGTCGAGCAGCTGCGGATACCCGGCGTAGTCGTATGCCTGAATCAGAACATTCGCAAAGTTGGCCAGTCGGCCGCCGTAGTCCGGATCCTCCGGCCGTGCGGTCAGGAATTCGGCGCGCAATTGCGAAATCGAGTCCTCCACATCGAAATTCGCCGCGGCCTCCGCCGCGCGTGCGAACTCCTCGGCGTGTGAATCCCACTCCTCGGTCAATTCGGCGAGGAACTCGCGCGTGGGCGTCGCCTCACCCTCGGAGAGCTGCTCGAGGCTTTCCTGTAGCAGCTCGATCGCCTCGCGCAAGGACTCCGGATCGGCGGTTCGCTGGTAGTCGCGCCAGAGGGCTCGCGTGAGATTACCGATCGCGAGCCAGCGGATCCTGTCGTCGTCGGCGGCGGCGTCTGTGGCTCGCCGCGCGGTGTCGATCGCCTCCGCGAGGATGCCGGCTTCGGGCATCTCCTCGTCCAACAGCCCGAGCAGCCCCGACAGATTCACCAGCCGCGGCGCGTATCGGAAGCTGGTCTCGGGTGTCGCATCGATCGCCGCGCGGAGCAGTTCGATGGCGCGGACCAGCACGCCGGCGTCCTGGTGAGCCTCGTACTCGTCGATCAGTCGCTCCGCGCGGTCGGCATCGGCCCGGGCCTGCGGCGGGTCGTCCTCCTCGATGACCTCGCGCAGCGGGGCCGGGACGGCGTCCGGATCGGCCGCGTACACGGTCTGGAACCAGCTCATCACGGTGATGAGCTCCGCTTCGGTGAAGCTGGTCAGCTGCGCCTCGAACGGCAACCAGCGCAACCACCCGAGCGTGTACGCCACCTCCACGTCGTGGAGCGGATCGCTCTGCGCCACAAGCTCTTCGGCCTGGCGGAGCACTTTCTTGCCGAGCAGTGCGGAAAGATCGTCGGCGGCCAGCGCCTCGTCGAGCCGCTCGGACAGCGTGGCCAGCAATTCGTCCCGGGTCGCCATCCCCGCCCCCTCGCCCTGATTCGCTGTGGCGCTCGCTTCAGGGTACGGCGCTACCGCGGCATCGGCCGGGAAATCGGATCGGTTGAGACGATGCGACAGCCGACGAATCGGCCACGAGCCAGCAGGTCCCGCGCTGCGGTAAATCCTTAGCGCCGGATTCCGCGCGAACGTTCATTCCGGCGCCGAAACATCATGTCACTACCACTGTCTCGGATCAGGTTCGACGGTGAGGGGCCCGGTCGCGGGCGTCGTAGTCCTGTCGGGCCTGATCGACCTTGTCCAGGTTGACCGACCATTCGGCGAGTGTTGCGAAAAGTGGTGCCAGGCTGCGCCCCAGTGCGCTGATCTCGTACTCCACCCGGGGTGGGACCTCGGGGTGATAGGTGCGCACGACAAGCCCGTCACGTTCCAGTTGCCGGAGCCGCTGCGTCAGGACCTTGGGCGTGATCGTTGTGATGCGGCGTTCCAGCTCGCTGAACCGTTGCCGCCCGAACTCGTTGAGTGTCCACAGGATCGGCGTGGTCCAGCGGCTGAAGACGAGATCGACCACCGGAGCGATTGGGCAAGCCAGCTCCGGAGGGACCTGCGATGTGGCCTCGGTCACCTGAAAACCACTTTCCCCTAGGTACCTACTAGCTCTCGGATAGTAGCGTCGCCGAATGCGTTGAACAAACGCGGAACAGGAGACAGAGATGATTGTGGTGACGGGAGCGACCGGAAATGTGGGGCAGCCGCTCGTTCAGGCGCTCGTCCGGGCTGACGAGCCGGTGATCGCCGTGTCCCGGAGGGAGATCGGGGTACCGGCGGGAGTCCGGCATCACCAGGCCGACTTGGCCGAGCCGCAGAGCCTCGCGCCAGCCCTCCAGGGAGCTGCGGTGTTATTTCTGCTGACCTCCCCAGACTTCATGGCGAACGGCAATATCAATGCCGTCCTCGACGTCGTGCGCGCGGCCGATGTCCCGCGCGTGGTTCTGTTGTCGTCCCATGGCGTTGGCACGGGACGTCATCCGTCGGTGCTGGAAGACTCTGTTCAGCAGTCAGGTCTGGAATGGACGATGCTGAGGCCGGGCAACTTCGACTCCAACGCGCTGCAATGGGCCGATATGGTCCGTACACAGCGGGTGGTCGCGGCACCGTTCGGTGATGTCGCAGTCCCGGCCATCGACCCGGCCGACATCGCCGAGGTAGCCGCCATCGCGCTACGCGAGCAAGGACACCAGGGCACCATCTATACGCTGACCGGGCCGGAACCGATCTCACCCCGGCAGCAGGCCGCGGCGATCGGTGCCGCACTGGGCGAGTCGGTGCGGTTCGTCGAGCAGAGCCGTGCGGAAGCGCGGACCCAGATGCTGAGGTACATGCCCGAGCCGATCGTGGAGGCCACCCTCGACGCGCTCGGCACACCCTCCGCCACCGAGCAGGCCGTCAGCCCCGATATCGAACGACTCCTCGGACGCCCACCCCGCACCTTCGCCGAATGGGTGGCACGCACCATCACAGCGTTCAAGTGACCCGCCACAAGCCGCTGTCGGCCTCGGCCGAGACTTTCCTGGCCGAACCGCTGCCTGCCACACTGACGACCATTCGGCCGGACGGCTCACTGCACGCTGCGCCGGTTCGCTTCACCTGGGACGGTGAGGCGGGGCTGGCCCGGGTCATGACGGTCGGCTCCTCACGCAAGGCCCGCAACCTGGCGGCGAACCCGGGCAGCCGCGTCGCCCTGTGCCAGGTGGACGGCTTTCGCTGGATCACGCTCGAAGGCACGGCGACCGTGTCCAACGATTCACGCGAGGTGTCCGACGGCGTGTCCCGGTACACCAGGCGCTATCAGTCGCCGCCACCCAACCCGCCCGAGCGGGTCGTCATCACGATCGCGGTGGACAGCGTCATGACCCTCAACACCTGACCTAGGAACCTGAACGATCGGCCCGGCGGGTGTTATCGCAGGTTCTTTCGCAGCCAGGTCAAAACCTGGCTGGCGTGGTCGTTCGGCGGGTGGATTGGGTAGAAGACATTCTCGATCGCTCCATCGTTGACGATGAGGGTCAGCCGTTTGTAGAGGGTCAGACCGCTGGCCGTGAACGTTGGCAAGGTGAGCGCCTGGCCCAGGCTCCGGGTAGGGTCTGAAAGCATCTTGAAGGGGAGATGGAGTCGCTCAACCACTTCCGCCTGGTAGGCGGTGTCCTGGCTGGAGAGCCCGAACACGTTGTCGGCGCCAGCTCCGCGCAGTTCCTGGTAGTGGTCGCGGAAGCTGCATGCTTCGGGTGTGCAACCGCGTGCTCCCGGTATCGAGTCCCAGCCGTCAGGCAGGTCGGTCCCCGGTCGACCGGTCAACGGATAGATGTAGATGACTGTCCTGCCGGAACCGAGATCGTCGAGACGAATGTCGTCGCCGCTGGTTGTCTGGAGCGTGAGGGACGGAATTCTCGTGCCGGGCAGGTGAGCTGCTGCTCCGTCATCGGCGGGGGCTGGCAATTCGGCAGGCAGGCTGGTGAATTCGGGCATGGTTACCTCTTTCTCATGGACCTGTGCGGCAGTGCCGGTGCGGTGAGCGGCTTGGTCCAGTTGAGCGATCAGCGTCGTCCGGCGGGTCGTGAGCCCTTCGATTCGTCTGGTGAGATCGTCGATCGCAGACCGGTAGCCGGCTAGCGAGGCCGTGTCTCGGTGCTGGATTCGGTGCTGGTGGACCCAGCGGCGTAGTGGGTCGTTGTCGGTGTGCATGCCCGCAGCCCAGCCGCGGAGCCCGAGACGGTGGGCGAACGGTCGCTGTTCGTGGAGCTGCTCCGCGAGCCCGATCCGGCGACGCCAGGCCGGATCCATCAGGATTTCGGCGAGGATCACCGATTCGGGCAGAACGAGCAGCCAGGTCGGCAGCAGTTGCTGGGCTTGGTTGACGGCCTTGACCGCGGCGTCACGGTCGTTCCATCGTTGGCTGAGCCGCCACTGCATGAGCGGATCGGGGTTGAACCGCCGGGCGGTCATGATGTCTCGGGCTGCGTTGACGTGGCCGGAAGTCCAGTCGCGGTCCTCGTCGCTGCGAAACAGCTTGTCGCGCTGATGAATTGCCTTCGCGATCTCGGGTGCGGAGCTGAGGTCCACCGGCAGCGGTGCGGAAAACTCCCCGAGCCAGAGTTGATGCCGACGACAGTAGCTGTCGGCCGCCGACGAGCAGACCCTGATCACGGGTGGTCTCGCCGCGGACCGGCCGGACCCGGAACGGCAGCAGTGCGGCGGTCTTTCGCCAGAGCGCGAGAATGGCCATGACTACTGCCGGGTGCCCGCCCGGCGCATCACTGCGGCGACCGCGTGCGCGAGGGCTTAGGGGAGTCGTGGCGGCCGACGGGCAGTCCCAGGCACACCGCCATCTCCCCGGCTAGGGCTTTCGGGTCAGCGTCGGGTGGTGTGAGAACCCAGCAGTGGTACGGCTGTCCCAGCAATCCTAGTTTTCAGCGACTTTCGTTGACGTTACGTTTCATTTGGTGTGACCAAACGGAAACGAAACGAATGTGGCCGCATGCGGGGGAGTCTCAGATTCTGACCGCCGATAATGTTCACTTATCGGCGGTCAGAACCTCCTGTCGCGCAAAGCCCTTCCTAAGTGCCGACACGGGTTTCGTTTCGTGTCAATACGTCGAATCCAACGAAATCAACGCTACGATTCCCGGGTGTCGAGTACTTGCAGCTTTCCGGGATGCACCCGGCCCATCACGCGGGGTGGCGGCCCCGGACGTCCGTCCGAATACTGTGAACACCCCGACCACACGCGGTGGCGGGCATGGCGGGAAAGGCAACGGCTGCAACAGGAGTCGGAGACACCCGTCGCTTCTGTCACTGTGACGCCACAGGGTCCGATCACGGCCGCTCGGGCGCGGGCCGACGAACTGCTCACCCAGTTCCGTGGCCTCGCCGAACAACTGAGCAACAACCTGAATGCGGCGGTGGTGGAACTGTCCACGCTGGCCGATCCCTCGATCGCCGAGGCGCAGGTGCAGGCCGTGCAGGCCGATGCCGCCCGCCGCATCGCGGAGGCCGAGGTCGCGACGGTGGCTGCCGAGCAAGCGCGCCGGGAGGCCGAGGACGCCCGCCGGATCGCGGAATCCGCCGCCGACGACGCGGCGACCGCTGCGGAACGCGCGGAAACACTGGTCGCCGAGGCGAACACCGCGCGCGACGATGCGTTGCACGAGGTGGAGCGGATGAGCAAGCAGGCCGCCGACGATGTCTTCGCCGCCCGCGCCGACGCCGACGCCGAGATCCGCACGGTGCGACGCGAAGCCGCCGACGACATCGAACGCGCCCGCCAGCAGGCGACAGAGGACGTGGACAAGGCACGGCGTAAGGCTGCCGCCGAGATCGAGCAGGTGCGCAGGGAAGCCGCGCAGCAGGTCACCGCGGCGGGCGCCGAACGCGACCTCGCCGTGCAGCGCGCCGCCGACGCCGACCGCGCCATCGACCGCGCCGAACAGGCCACCGCCGAACGCGCCCAGGCTCTCGCCGAAGCCCGCGAGGAACTCACCCGCCTGCGCGGCGAACTGGACGCCACCCGAATCGAACTCACCGACCTGCGCCGCACCGCCTCCGCCGAAGCGGCCGCTCAGCGCTCGGCGGCAGCCGTATCGCTCGAGCAGGCGCGCGCCGAGGCCGGCGAGCGCATCGCCGCCCTCGATGACGCTCGCACCCAAACACTCGCCCGTGCCGAACGTGCCGAACGCCAACTCGACGAGCTGCTCGCGGCCGCGCGAGTCCCCGTCACGCCGGAACCGGTCGAGAGCTCCTGACCGAAAGCCCGAGCGCGGCCTACGATCCAGCCCGCGCGCTATGGTGCGGTATGGCTGTCATCCACCGCACGACCATGTCCCCGAGCAAGCGGGATCTGCTCACCGTCTGGCTGCCGAGCCGCCCGTGGTATCGCGGTGGGACCCGACCGCGGCCGACGAAAGTGGGCGGGTTCCGGCTCGACGACCCGGCAGGGGAGGTGGGCATCGAGTTCATGGTCGTCACCGACGATTCGGGTGTGCGACCGGTGACCTATCACCTGCCGATGACCTACCGCGGCGCCGAGCTGCCCGGCGGTGCGCACGCGCTGATCGGTACCTCGGAGCACGGTGTGCTCGGACTGCGCTGGATCTACGACGGATCGCACGACCCGGTGGCCGTCGCGCAGATCGCCGCGCTGATGTGCGGGAACGCGCAACCGCAGGCGCAGAGCCAGAGCGACACCCCGGATTCGTCGGTCGTCGTCGCGAGCCCGGTATCCGATTCCGCGGTGGCGGAATTCGCGGTGGCGGACGGCGTCGACGACACCGAGATCACCGTGGTCGGCGGACCGCTCCTCCGAGTTCATCGACGGCTCGATCCGGAAGCGCCGCCGCCGGGCCTCGCCACCGTCACCGCGCCGTGGCGGGGGCCGGGTGGCGAGGTGACGCGGTCGATTCTGCTGTCGGCGCACGGCTGATCTCCGGACCGCCTCCACAAATACGGCAAACATCAGGCTAACCATGTCTTCCGGTCATATCATGGTGCTATGCCCGGAAACGATGGTGAGGGGCGTGTGGAATCGCGGGTCCGTGGGGGACGGGAGGCGATTCTGGTCGTGGGTGTCTGCTCCGTCGCCCTCGGCGTGCTGATCGCGATCTGGCCGGAGAAGACCGTGCCGATCCTGGAGTTGCTGTTCGGCCTGTATCTGCTGGCCAACGGAGTGGCACAGCTGTGGCTCGCGATCGGCGCGCGGTTCGCGCTGCCGCTGCGGGTGCTGGTGCTCGTCAGCGGGCTGCTCTCGCTGGTGTTGGCCGTATTGTGTCTGCGCGGTGGGAATTCGGTGCTGCTGCTCTCGATGTGGATCGGGCTGAGCTGGACCATTCGCGGCATCACCCAGGCGACCGTCGCGGCGTGGGACGACGAGCAGCTCTCCGAAAGCCTGCGGCACGAACTGTTCGGGCTGTTCACGATGATCGTCGGCATCGTCGTGCTCGGTCTTCCGCTGGAGGAACTGAGCTCCCTCGGCGTGGTCGTCGGCAGCTGCCTCGCGATGCTCGGCGGGCTGGAGATCGCGCTGGTCGGCGTCGGTCGCGCCGGTCCGGTCCGGGCGCCCGGCGCAACGCGAGTACCCGTGCCGCGCAGTTGAACTGGCGGGTCGCCCGCGCAACCGGTTCACTGTCTTTATGGCACCAACGGATCAGCGGCGCAGTTCGGCACGGCCATCGGTACCGGGTTCGATGCGGTCTCCGGCGGAACTCATCGTCGTCACCCACGGCGCGGTGCGGCCCATCGGGCCGATCGCGTTGCGCGAGAACGCCGCCGGGCGATCGCATCTGGCGGCGTCGCTGCCCGGCGGCGCGCGGCTGTCCCCGATCTTCGGTCCGGGCGACCGGCTGCCCGGGCGGTTGCGCGGCACCGATCAGGAACCGGTCGCCGCGCACTACCTGAACTACTTCGCCGTGGTCGGCGTCGCCGAAGACCTCGAAGCGGTTGCCGAACAGTTGCGGGAGAACGACGCGGTGGCCGGCGCGTACGTCAAACCACCGGCGGAACCGCCGATCGCGCCGAGGACCACGATGATGCGATCGACGGCAGCCGCCCCGCCGGAGACGCCGGATTTCCAAGCCAGGCAGGGATATCTGGACGCCGCACCGGCCGGTATCGACGCACGCTGGGCGTGGACCCGGCCCGGCGGACGCGGAACGGGCGTGCGGGTGATCGACATCGAGGGCGCGTGGCGATTCACCCACGAGGACCTCACCCAGAACCAAGGCGGCGTGATCGGCGGCGAACCCTCCGCCGACGAAGGCTGGCGCAACCACGGCACCGCGGTCGCGGGCGAGATCAGCGGCGACGCCAACATGTTCGGCATCACCGGCATCGCACCGGAGGCCACGATCCGCGCCGTCTCGGTATTCGGCCCGGGGTCGGCGACGGCGATCCGCACCGCCGCCGACGCGTTGGGTCCGGGCGACATCATCCTCATCGAACTGCACCGGCCTGGGCCGCGCCGCAACTACCAGAACCGCGCGGACCAATTGGGCTACATCGCGATCGAGTGGTGGCCCGACGACCTCGCCGCGATCCGCTACGCCACCGCGCGCGGCGTCATCGTGGTGGAAGCGGCGGGCAACGGCGGCGAGGACCTCGACGCCGCGCTGTACGACACGCGCCCGAGCGGATTCCCGGAGTCGTGGCGCAACCCCTTCCGCGGCGACGCCGACGATTCCGGCGCGGTGCTGGTGGGCGCGGGGGCTCCGCCGCCGGGCACGCACGGCAGCGACCACGGTCCGGCGCGATCGCGGCTGGCGTTCTCCAACTACGGGTCCCGCATCGACGCGCAAGGCTGGGGCCGGGAGGTGACCACCACCGGCTACGGTGACCTGCAAGGCGGAACCGACGAAGACTACTGGTACACCGACGAATTCAGCGGCACCTCCAGTGCGTCCCCCATCGTCGTGGGTGCGCTGGCGTGCTACCTGGGCATTACCTCCACGAGTTTCGAGATGCACGATCCGGCGCAGGTGCGACGGCTGCTGCGAGCCACCGGGTCCCCGCAGACCGAAGCCGGTGGACGGCCGACCACGCAGCGGATCGGGAATCTGCCCGACATCCGCGCCATGGTGGGGGAGCAGTAGCTCGTCGTCGGAGGCTCGCTCGTGCCCGGCGTGATCGAGCACGCCGGGCGTGAGCGGCCGCACGCGAATCACGCCGACCGTTGATACCCCGTCTCCGCGGGTGTCCCGGTCTCGACGAGTCCACGCAGTGCCTGCGGCAGCGGCCTCCGGTGCAGGACGCCGAGGCGTTGGGTGGCGCGGGTGAGGGCGACGTAGAGTTCGGCCGCGCCGCGCGGACCGTCGGCGAGTATCCGTTCCGGCTCCACCACCAGGACGGCGTCGAACTCCAGGCCCTTGGTCTCCGACGCTGCCACCGTGCCCGGCACACCCGGTGGCCCGATCACGATACTGGTGCCTTCGCGACCCGCTTCGTCACGGACGAATTCCTCGATGGCAGCGGGCAATTCGTCCTCGGTGACGCGCCGGGACCACGGCTGGACGCCGCACGCGCGAACCGACTCCGGCGGCGTGACCTCGGGCGCGAACTCGGCGAGCAGCGCCGCGGCGACGGTCATGATCTCCACCGGGGTTCGGTAGTTCACCGACAGCGACCGGTAGAGCCAGCGGCCCGGCACGTACGGCTCGAGCATCGTGTCCCACGAGGTCGCCCCGGCAGCCGAGCGGCGTTGGGCGAGATCGCCGACCACCGTGCAGGACCGGCCCGGGCAACGCCGCATCAGCACCCGCCAGTCCATCTCGGACAGCTCCTGGGCCTCGTCGACCACCACATGCCGGTAGGTCCAATCCCGGTCCGCGGCAGCGCGTTCGGCGAGTTCACGGGTGTCGCGCTCGACGAAACGATCCGCGAGATCCTCGGCGTAGAGCATGTCGTGGGCGAACAGATGATCCTCGTCGTCCATCATGTCCTCGCGGCTGACCAGGATGTCCAGCACATCCGCGGCGTATTCGGCCTCGTCCTTCCGCTCCCGCTCGGCCGACCGGTCCACCGACTTGTCGGTGCCGAGCAGATCGACCAGTTCGTCGAGCAGCGGCACGTCCGATACCGTCCAGGCGTCGCCGTCGGCGCGCCACAGCGCCTCGTCGGCGCCCGCCGCTCGCAGCCGCTCGGGGGAGGCGTACAGCGATGCCAGCAGGTCTTCCGGCGTCAGTATCGGCCAGAGCTCGTCGAGCGCGGCGGTGAATTTGTCGTCACCGGCGAGCTCGGTCAGCAAGTCCGCCCGCAGTTGCTCCCACGCTTCCCGATCCTTCCGGGTCAGCCAGCCCCGGCCGATCCGCCCGATCGCCCGTTCGGTGAGCACCCACGTGACGATCTCGGTGAACGCCGCGCGAGCCTCGTTGTGCGGCAGCCCGCTCCCGCGCGCCTCCTCCCTCGCCCACTCCGCGGTCTCGGCGTCGATCCGCACCGTGACGTCGGCCAGCGCGATGGGCAGCGGATGCTCGGGCAGCCGCTGCCGATCCGCGACCGCCGCCGCGAGCACGTCCAGGATCTTCAGCGAGCCCTTGAGCCGCGCGGCTTCCGGGGTGTCCTCCGCGGTGACGCGCAGACCGGGAACGAAGTCGCCGGTGGTCATGAACACCACGTTGGACTCGCCCAGCGACGGCAGCACGCGGCCGATGTGGTTCAGGAACGCCGGGTTGGGCCCGATCACGAGCACACCGTTGCGTTCCATCTGTTCCCGCTGGGTGTAGAGCAAGTACGCGACGCGGTGCAGCGCCACCACGGTCTTCCCGGTGCCGGGGCCGCCCTCGATCACCACGACGCCCGGATGATCGAGCCGGATGATCTCGTCCTGTTCGGCCTGGATCGTCGCCACGATGTCGCGCATGCCCTCGCCGCGAGGCGCATCGACCGCCGCGAGCAAGGCCGCATCCCCGCGCTCGCCACCACCGGGGCGGCCGAGCACCTCGTCGGTGAAATCGACCACTCGACGACCGCGAGCGTGGAACTGGCGGCGCCGACGCATGTTCTCCGGGCTCGCGGCGGTGGCGACGTAGAACGCGCGCGACGCGGGCGCCCGCCAATCGAGCAACAACGGTTCGTACTCGTTCGCCTCGTCGAAAATGCCGATCCGGCCGATGTACGTATGCTCGCCCGACACAGCGTCCAACCGGCCGAAACACAGCCCCTTGTCCGCCACGTCCAACCGCTTCGCCTCCTTGGCCAGCGCGCGCACCTCGAAATCCCGTTCCATGGGTGTGCCGCCGGTGCCCCGCAACGCCGCGCTGTATCGACCCTTCACCCGCGCGCGCTCGGCATCGAGCCGTGCGTAGAGACCGGCCACGTAGCTCCGTTCGGACCGCAGTTCGTCTTCATATCCCTGAGTTGACACACACCCCTCACTTTCCCTGGCACGACGATCCCGCGCGGTCGGCGCGGGCATGGGCGGTTCAGCCGCGGATCGTGCCGCCTCTCGCTGCTCCCATTTCCGCAGGTTTCGACCTCGGCCAGCGATTGTGCGGCACGACCCGGGTCTTGCCGCAAGGCCCCCTGTGCGCTATATGTTGAAAATGGAAAGGAGTTGATGCTCCCTTTTCGTTCGTCGTCCCGTTGTTGGACGGACCTCCTTTGTGAGATCGAGATCCAAGAACTGGATCGTCTTCGCGAACCGAAGAAGTCCTGGCACCGAAGCGCGCGCGACGCTCAGGCGCGGGCCGTCGGGAGGACGCGTCCGCCCTCGAACCTGAGACGAGCTGGAGCTGACGAGTGAACCGCGGCACAAGGCCACCAAACAGGTTGCGCCGCAATCCGAACCAGTGAAGCGCCCGTGCTACGGCGCAGTCCCTCATGCGTCGTAGACCCGTCGATCAGCGAATACCAAACCGCGACAGGCGGTCTGGCTGAATCCGTGTCGATCGGTGAACCGCGGCACAACATTCGATGGCGCGCAGCCGATGTCGGATTGAACTCTGCGCGTTTGCCGAAGCCGCTGTGCGACCGGCTCCACGGCCGCGCAGTACCGAGCGCGGCGACGTCTTTCCCGCAACAGTACCCGCGCTGACCTGCGGCGAAGACGTCCGTCGGCGACCGGTGCCGCCTCACCGAAATGCGTTCACCCGCAGTCGAATCGCCCTCGCGCGGGTTTGCGCGGTGTATCGGCCGGCCGGAAATGCCGGTATGGTTTCGGCGCGCGCGAACAGATGCTCGAATGCTGTCGCGAGATCCGATCCAGCTGTGACATCGAGGAGAACTGGTGGCTGTCGACACTGTCCGCGAAGAACAGGCGATGCGCCGGTTGACCGACAGTCTGGTCGAGAATTACACCGAGACTCACTCCGCCGAGCAGATCCACTCCGCGATCGGCTCGGCCCGGCAGCGCTTCGACGGCCGTCCGGTGCGGGAATTCGTGCCGATCCTCATCGAACGGATCGTGCGCAGGGAACTCGAACCCGAGCCCGCCGACACCCCGGCCGAACGCATCGACACCGCGACGGCGCAGGCCGACGGCCCGCGCCTCGACCTCGTCGCCCGGCTGCGGCAGTCCCCGCTGAACAGCAAGCGGTCGGTCGCGCTGCTCGGCGGCGCGCTGGCCGTGGTGGCGCTGCTGGTCGTCGCGCTGGTGGCGCGACAGCCCGATCCCGCGCCCACGGCGATTCCCGGTTCCGGGCTCACCATCGTGCGCGGCGTCGTCGGATCGGAGAAGATGGCGTTCTTCGAGGACCCGCGCGTCGTGCAGGAGCTCGCCGAGCACGGGCTGAAGGCCGAGGTCGAGCCCGCGGGCTCGCGCCAGATCGCCTCGATCGACCTGACGAACCACAGCTTCGCGTTCCCGTCCAGCGCGCCCGCCGCCGAGCGGATCCAGCGGGCTCGCAATATCGCGACCAAGTACACGCCGTTCGCTTCGCCGATGGCGATCGCCACCTTCCGGCCGATTGCGGACCTGCTCACCGCGGCGGGCGTAGTACGTCCGGGTCCCGTGCCGACCTTCGATGTGGCCCGCTACCTAGACCTGGTGAGCCGCAACACCGAGTGGGCGCACCTGCCGGGCAACACCGCCTACCCGGTGCGCAAGAACATCCTCGTCTCCACCACCGACCCGCGCACCTCCAACTCGGCCGCGATGTACCTGGCCATCGCCGGGTTCGTCGCGAACGACAACGCGGTCGTGCAGGGCGCGGAGGCCGAGCAGCGGGTACTGCCGATCGTCTCGCGGCTGTTCACCGGCCAGGGGTACGCGGAGAACTCGAGCGCGGGCCCGTTCCAGGAGTACCTCACCGCAGGGATGGGGCCGACGCCGCTGGTGATGATCTACGAGGCCCAGTTCGTCGAGGCGGCCGTGCAGCGGCAGCTGAAGCCGGATATGGTGCTGACGTACCCGTCGCCGACCGTCCTGTCCACCCACACGCTGGTGCCGCTGGACGCCTCCGGCGACCGGCTGGGCCGGCTGCTGTCCACCGATGCCGAGCTGCAGCGACTAGCCGCAGAGCACGGCTTCCGCACCGGTGACGCGGCACAGTTCGCCCAGGTCAGCGCCCAGCACAAGGTGCCGGCGCCCGCCGATCTGATCGACGTCGTCGACCCGCCGACCTTCGAGACCATGGAGCATCTGCTCGACGGGGTCACCCACTCGTATAACTGAGGTGTTGCGTTCGGCGCTGTCACGACGATGATTCAGTTGTAAACGGAAGTGTGACCGAGGGCCCGAGCGCCCAGCGCGCGACGGATCGGCCCTGGCGAGTAGCCGGAACATGGGGAATCGAGTAGCCCGGCACTCGTGGCCGTGACCGGGTTTGGTGCCACTCTCCCTGTAGGGACTGGAGAGAGAGGAGCCCCCCCATGTTCGGGATCCATCCCCACGCGCTGGAGCGTTCGGGCGCCATGGCGGGCACGACCGATACGCACGCCATGCTGGTGTTCGGCACCGGGGTCGACTGCTACCTGTCGCATATGCCGACGTTCGAGGCGCCGCACAACTACCAGGTGTTGCTCGCCGTCGAGCTGGACGAGCACGGGCGGCGCGCGTTGGGCGCCGACCGCAGGATCGGATACGAGGGGTTTCACACCTTCGAACCCGACTTCTTCCCGCTCGCCGAGCTCGATCCGCGCGGTGAAGTGCCGCGCACCGAACTGCGCGGCACCCTGTTCCGCGGTCACCTGGAACGCGGTGGTCCGATCATCGCGCGCGACGTCGTCGCCACCGTTCGCAGCGTCGAGTACTTCGCCGAACTTCAGCCGTACCGCGGCGAAGAACTGCTCACGCACCTGTGCTTCGGGCGGCCGGGCCGGTTGTATCTCGCGCATCGCATCGCGCGGCGGCCCAGCTTCGATCAGATCGTGGCCGTGCGCCTGATTCCGGGCACGGTCACCGACATGCTCGGCAGGCGGCTGCCCGACGACGTGCGTGAGGTGGGTTTCGACACCGCGCAGCCGATCATCTTGGGGCAGCGTGAATTCCACGGTCAGCGCCTGCGGACCGGTGAGATCGCGGTGGCGGCGTTCCGCGCGACCGAGTCCGTCGGCGGCGAGCAGGGGTTCCTCGCGGAACTCACCGTCGAACGCCAGATCTACCTGGAGGTAGCGGATCTCGGCTGACGCCGATCCGCGGTCAATACGCCGGAGGTCGCGGCTCGCCCTGACTTCGGCCGGTGCGCGAATCGCTCGAACGGGTGACGCGCCCCGGTCGTCGCGGCGGTTAACGTCGGATCATGTCCGGTGCCACCGAATCCGTGCTGCCCGTCGCGACCACCGGTCGGCGGATCGCGGAGGTCGACATCCTGCGCGGCTTCGCGCTGTTCGGGATTCTGCTCACCAATGTGACCGTGGCGACGGTGCTGTGGTCGTTCGACGGAACCGAGCAGGACATCCGGCAGCACTACCGGGGCACCGTCGACCACATCGTCACCGGCGTGGTGGACGCGCTGTTCTCCGGACGGTTCTACCTGCTGTTCGCATTCCTCTTCGGTTACTCCTTCACCTTGCAGATCGCGGCCGCGCAGCGGGCAGGAGCGTCGGCGAACGCACGGTTGCTGCGGCGTTGCGCGGCGTTGATGGCGATCGGACTCGCGCACGTCGTGCTGCTCTGGATCGGCGACATCCTGACCCTGTACGCGCTGCTGTGCCTGATCCTGATCATGCTGCGGAACCTGCGGCCACGCACGGCGCTGATCACCGGTGTGGTCCTCTACGCTCTGTGGTCTCTGTGGGCGTTCGTACCCGGGCCCGGCGGCGACATGTACCAGGAGTTGTCGAGATTCATCGACCTGCCCGCACTGCGCGCCGGCTACACCGGCAGCTTCGCCGACACGCTCGACATGCAACTGTCCGTAGCGCCCAGCTTCATGCTGCTCACCTGGGTCGCGCAGGGGATGACCAGTCTCGGGCTGTTCCTCATCGGCATGGCGGCGGGCAAACGTGGCCTGTTCGAGGACGGCGAGACACTGGATCGGTGGGCGCCGCGCGTGCTGGCCATCGGGCTGGCGCTCGGACTGCCCATCTCGGCGGTGACGTTCGCGAACTCGGTCGGCCTGCTGCGCGCGCCGTGGTGGTGGATGGGCGTGCAGGAACTGGTGAACCCGGTGATGACCTTCGCCTACATCGCGGGCATCCTCCTGCTCGCCCGCGCACCACGCACCGCGCGAGCCGTCGGCAGACTGGCGCCCGCGGGCAGGATGGCGGCCTCGAACTACATCGGGCAGTCGATCGTTCTCATGGTGCTCTACACCGGCTACGGCTTCGCCCTCGCCGACAAGGTGCCGCCCGCCGGGGTGATCGGGTTCGCCCTGCTCACCTACGCGGCGCAACTCGCGCTGAGCGCGTGGTGGTTGCGCGACCACCGGTACGGGCCGGTGGAGTGGTTGCTGCGGGCGGTCACCTATCTGCGCTTTCCGCCGTGGCGCGATCCGGATCACGTTCCCGCGGAACGGAATTGACGCCAACGCGATTCGGCCCGTTTGCTGCTGCTCGACGCGCCGACCAACCACCTCGCCCCCGCTCTGGTGGAGGAGTTGGAGGCCGCACTGGCGGGACTATCCGGGCGCGGTCGTGATCGTGAGCCACGACCGGGCGATGCGTAGCCGTTTCGGCGGCATGCGAATGGAGATGTCGGGTGGCGGGCTCGCTTCGTGAAACCGGCTGGGGGACAGGGTCGTTCTACTCAGTGCTCATGCGACGTCGGGGGTGATCGGCCCGTGCTGGTCACTTACGACGCGTGAGGGCGGCTTCGGTAGTCGTGGCCATGAGCCTCAGCCAAGTCGACGGTCCGGCCTCGACGAGTGAGGCGCTCGCGCTGGCCTCATCTGCGTGGCCTTCTGGCGCCCAAAGTCATTCCCCACGCTCCGCTGGTTGCGGTCATAGCGAACGCGTGGACGTCGGCTTCCAGACAGAGCGGTATGTCGTCGGGATGCACTCCCCGGTATCCCTGTCGCAGGCCCTCTGCGAGGTCCTCGGCGGCGACCGAGCGACGCGCCCGTTCGATGAACGGCGACGGGTCTACCTCTTCGGCTGTCAGTAACTCGGCGATGTAGTGGGCGCATGCCAGGTCCTCGTCGGCGCGTCCGTTGTCCCCGGTGATCACGAACACCACCTCGCCGGGCGCCAGGCTCCGCAGGAAGCTCGCTGTCGCTTGTGCGACAACGAAACTCGCGCACAAGATCACATCTGCGCCCGCCACGGCCAGTGCGCCCGCCGTGCCCGCGGTTGTTCTCAGCACCAGGGTCCGGCCACGGAGATCCCGTGCCCGGATCTGCCCGGGTGAGTTCGCGAGATCGAAACCCGGCGCGGGCGCCCCGTCGCGCACAGCCAGCCAATCCGGATGGCGTGCCTTCGATTCCAAGGCAGCGTCTTCGGTTTCAGCGAAGACGATCTTGCCCGCCCCACCGGCAAAAGCGTATGCCGCGGTGGTGAACGCACGCATGACGTCGACGACGACGGCGACCCGGGGCACAGCGGTCAGCTGCGTGAGGTCGGTGAATACACATCGCATTCAGGCATCGTCCACCAGATCGACACTGGATGCGTTGCGGCCGTTACTGATCCGTCGGGCGTAATCGCCTGTGTGTGTGAACTGGAAGCGGGAAGTAGTGGGCCGATAGCAGGGTCGAGCGGATGTCTCCGGTGAGAGCCGAGGCGAGGAATTGCGTGCAGGTGTGTCCGAAGTGTTCCCAGTGGTCGCCGCGCGCCTCGTTGACCATGACGGTCCAGTCATCGGATCGCAGGCCGGGGCGGATCAGCCAGTAGAGGAGTTCACCGTTGTCGGTCGTGGCCCATGGCAGCAGCCTGGCGCCGTCTTCGTTGAGTTCGGCCGGTTTGTCCTCGAACTCCCAGAGGTCTTCCAGGACTTCGGTGTGCCAGTCCTTCCAGTCGAGAAGGTTGTAATCGTCGTTGGCACAGCCAGGTTCGAGGATGTAGAGGTAGTTGTCCCAGTAGCCGCCGCCGTAGATGCCGATCAATTCCTTGTAGTCGGCCGGAAGCTCATCACCTAGGTCCCGTTCGACGCCATCCCAGTCGACATCTCGGCGATTCGGCGGTGGCGAGACCAGTTGCCTGAGCTGCTGGACGGATTCGATCACCGGATCGGCTCCCTTGAACGTCGTCCCTGCATCACACGCCCGCCCCTGTAGATCCCGTCACTACGCGGGGAGCCTACCAATGACCGAGCGAGCGACCGGACGGTAAACAACTACTACGTCGCGGTGTCACCCAGGAAGCGCGCCGAGCTGACGCATCAGCCCCAAAGTATCGACAACGCCCCAGGTCTCGGCGACTCGGCCGTCGACGAAGCGGAAGATGAAGATCTCGTTG
The DNA here is from genome assembly GCF_057708605.1 of Nocardia sp. bgisy118. NCBI lineage: Bacteria > Bacillati > Actinomycetota > Actinomycetes > Mycobacteriales > Nocardiaceae > Nocardia > Nocardia sp. bgisy118. The sequence goes on from NZ_JBYISM010000012.1 coordinate 95,102, forward strand.
TAGGTGATGGGTTTGCCGGTCGGCGGGAGGCCCATGTACTCGCCTCGGTGGGTGCCGGTGACCGTGTTCCTACTGACGACCTTGTCACCCTCCGCGATCGTGTCTTCGACCCCGACGTGGAGGTCGGGGAAAGCCAGGTGGAGCCTGCGGAACACCTCTTCGAGCGCTCGCGCGCCGGTGACGCCGACCGGCGCCGGGGTGCGGATCAGTGCGTCGGGCGCGACTACCTCGTCGATCGTCGCCGTGATGCGCTCCGCATCGTGGGAGTTGAGGGCGGCATGCAGGCGTTCCAAGGTCGCCTTGTTGCTCGTTTCTTCGTCGGTCGACATGGGGCTGGTCCTTCGGGGCGAATGGTCGGATGGGCGTCGCCGGGCCGGGCTCGACGACACCCACTAGACACCACCGCAGGGCCGGTTGTGACACCCGACGCGCACCCGATTCCGAGGCCGCGATGAATTTCCCACGCCCCGGCCGTCCACACAGTCGAAGGGACGCGTTCACACCTAGGAGACCTTATGACCGTCAGCCCTGCCGCCGTCGCCGCCACCGTCGAATTCTCCGACGTCAGCCTCTACTACGAGGTCCGCGGGAATGGTCCGCTCATCGTCTTGGCGGGCGCGCCCATGGCCGCCGCGGATTTCGCGCCGCTGGCCGACCTGCTCGCCACCGACCACACCGTCCTCACCCTCGACCCGCGCGGCCACGGTGGCAGCGTGCTCACCGATCCGCACCAGGACTCCACGCCTGAACTGCGGGGTGAGGATCTCGCCCGGCTGATCGACCACCTCGGCATCGGCCCGGCCGTGGTCGTCGGGTCCAGCGGTGGCGCGGCGAGCGCGCTGGCCCTGGTCGAGGCCCATCCTGATCTGGTCACCACGGTGGTCGCGCACGAACCGCCGCTGATCGAGCTGCTCGACGACCGCGCCGAGCTGCGGGCGGGCACCGAGGACATGATCGCCACCTACGGCGCAGGCGACGTGCTCGGCGCCTTCCGGAAGTTCCTCGCGCAGGCTAACATTCAGCTGCCGGAACCGGTGCTTCAGCAGATGTTCGGCGGCGACCGCGATCCCGCCCGGGCAGCCTCCGAACGCTACTGGTTCGACCACGAGCTGCTCGGCACCGTCGGCTGGCGACCCGATCTCAACACGTTGCGCGCGACCCAGGCTCGGATCGTCATCGGTATCGGCGTCGACTCCGCCGGACAGCTCTGCGACCGCAGCAGTCGTGCGCTGGCCGCGGCGCTCGGCCTGGTACCCACACTGTTCCCCGGCGATCACACCGGATTCATCGGGGATACGTCGGCATTCGCCGCATACCTGCGCGGCGTGCTGCGCGCCGACTGACGGGCTGTCAGCCCGCCGTCGGTGCGCTGTCAGCGCCGACCGGCATCGTCATGGGCGTTCCACGAAGCGAAAGGAAACGCCCGATGTCCGATGTCACGTTGTCCGAGTTCGTCGAAGCGACCGCCACGCAGTTCGGGATTCCCGGAGTCGCGGTCGGGGTGCTGATCGACGGCCAGGACGTCTTCGCCTGCCACGGCGTCACGAGCCTGGACAACCCGCAACCGGTCGACAGCGACACGCTGTTCCAGCTCGGCTCGGTCACCAAGACCTACACCGCGACCGCGCTCATGCGCTTGGCCGCGCAGGGCCGGGTCGAGCTGGACGCCCCGGTGCGGACCTACCTTCCCGAACTCGCGCTCGCCGACGAAGACGCCGCCACCCGGATCACCGTGGCGAACCTGTTGAACCACACCGCCGGACTGGACTGGAACCTCCTCGTCGACACCGGCGACGGCGAAGACGCGCTCGCCGAATTCGTCGCCAGGCTCCCGGAACTCGGCCTGATCGCCGCGTCCGGCGCTCGTGCCTCCTACAGCCAGGCCGGATACAACCTGGCCGGACGGGTCATCGAGAAGGTCACCGGGCAGCCGTTCGAACAGGCCATCGCGGAGCTGATCTTCGCGCCGCTCGGCCTCACGCACAGCTTCTTCGCGTCGCGCGAGATCACCGCCCGCCGGTTCGCGGAGGGCCACAATGCCGAGGCTGACGGTTCGCTGACGGTTGCGCGTCTGTGGCGGCCATGGCGAGCGAACAACCCCGGCGGCGGACTGGCGTCCTCGGCGGCCGACCAATTGCGCTGGGCGCGTTTCCATCTCGGTGACGGCGGCGCGGTGTTGCCCACCGACACGCTGCGCGCGATGCGTCGTCCGACGGTCGCGCTGCGGGCGAGCACGTTCGGCGACGCCATCGGCGTCGGCTGGTTCCTGCGTGACATCGACGGCGTGCGGGCCATCGGTCACGGCGGATCCGGCAACGGGCAGTTCGCCGAACTGCTCATCGTCCCCGAACGCGATTTCGCGATCGTGGTGATGTCGAACGCGGGACCCGAGGGCATCGCCTGCAACCAGGCGATCGTGCGCTGGGCGCTCGAGCGCTACCTGCGCGTCCTCGACCGCGACCCCGAACCGATCTCCTACGACCCGTCCCGCGCCGCGGAACTGATCGGCACGTACGCCATCGACGCCATGACCCTCACCATCGCCGCCGACGAGACCGGGCTGAACCTCGCGGTCGGGGTCAAACCGGAGATCCGCGCGGCATCGGATCAGGAAGTGCCGCCGGACTACCCGGCGGCCGCCATCGGCCTGCTGCCCGGCGATGGCGACGAATACCTCGTCACCCACGGCGGTCTGCGTGGACAGCTCGGTTTCTTCTCCCGCGACGAGAGCGGCGCGGTCGTCGGCATCGACCTCGCGGGACGGTTGTTCCAGCGCGTCGCCGCGTGAGCCGGTCTCGGCAGGCCGACGAATGTTGGCCTCGGACACCACGCGCCGCCGGTAGGGAATCCGACCCGGTCGGCCGCGCGTGGTTCAGGTCGAGAGCGGCTCCGCGTGATCGACAGCGGGAAGCCATAGGCTGAATCTCCCATGTGACGGACAGGAGGTCGAGGTGGCCGAGACGACGGTGGCCGAGGTCATGGCCGAACTGGTCGCGCTCGAGGACCCGAAGATCCGCGCGGTGAACGAGAAGCACGGTGACGATCACGGTGTGAACCTCAGCAAACTGCGCGCGCTCGCCAAGCGGCTGAAAACGCAACAGGAACTCGCGCGCGGGCTGTGGGAAACGGACGACACCGCGGCGAAACTGCTGGCAACACTCCTCTGCCGCCCGAAGACGTTCGAGCGTGACGAGTTGGACGTCATGGTGCGCCAGGCGCGCACACCCAAGGTGCACGACTGGCTCGTGAACTACGTGGTGAAGAAGAACCCGCACGCCGAAGAACTGCGCCTGGCCTGGTCCGCCGATCCGGATCCGGTGGTCGCGAGCGCCGGATGGGCGCTGACCACCGAACGCGTGGCGAAGCAGCCCGAGGGCCTCGACCTGGCAGGACTGCTCGACGTCATCGAGGCGCAGATGAAAGACGCACCGGATCGCTTGCAGTGGGCGATGAACCACTGCCTCGCTCAGATCGGGATCGAGCACGCCGAGCACCGCGCCCGTGCGATCGACATCGGTGAGCGCCTGGAGGTGCTGAAGGACTACCCGACTCCACCGAACTGCACGTCTCCGTTCGCGCCCACCTGGATCACCGAAATGGTGCGCCGACAGCACGACAAGTAGGCAGGGTGTTCGCCCCTGGCCACCAACGCCGTGATCGTCTGGGCTTGTGGCTTGCCGTGAGGAAGATGCGCCGCACAGATCAGCGCATCGATGACGAGCTACGAGTCCGCGACACCCTGTTCCGATCGCGGAGCCGCCCGGCGCCGGCAGGGCAGGGCGGCCGGTCAGCCGGCGGCGGTGTCGGAGTGCGTGGGCCGAGGACTACGCGAGACGGATATCCGCGGTGGCCAGGCCGAAGATTTTGCGTCCTGCGGACTTGGCGATGATGACGACGACGGCGGTCCTGGCCTCGGGGTCGACCGACTTGATGCGCCCGGTGAACTCGACGCTCCCGACAGTGGCGGCTTCGACGACGGTGTAGTTCGACAACCGGACCCCGTACCTGGTGATCGCGCCTGGATCGCCGAGCCATCCGGTGACGAATCCTGCTCCGAGGCCCATGGTGAGCATGCCGTGCGCGATCACATCGGGAAGACCCACTAGCGCGGCGACCTCGTCGTGCCAGTGGATGGGGTTCGCGTCACCGGAGACCCCCGCGTAATTCACCAGATCACCGCGTGTCAGTCGCACGATCCGAGCAGGAAGCTCGTCGCCGACGGTGATGTCTTCGAATCGGATTGCGGTGCGCGGGACACGCGTGCGCGAGATAGGGGACAGGCGTGGGCCGGTCTCGGAAACCGGGTCCGTCGCAGTCCGCGCCGTCGCGGCCGAGGTCGCGGTTCGAGACGACACGTTGATACCGTGCATGACCACACGTTCGATCGCGTCACTGATGCCGGCGCCGACCTCGTCGCCGGTGATGCCGACGACGGTTGTATGCATGATCTGCACCACCGCACCGGTCTGGTCGAAGAAGGTATTGGTAATCGTCAGCAAATCCTTGCCCGCTATGCGACGAACCGAAGTGATTTCGACATCACTGACCAGCCGGTCACCGGTGAGCACCGGCTTGTACATCTCGAAGACCTGATCGGTCTGCACGAACACGTCATAGCCCGTGATCACCGTTTCGAAGAGCTTACGGTTGGCCAGCATCGCGGCTATCGAGATGAATGTGGTCGGCGCGACCAAACCGGCGTAGCCGAGGTCGCCGGCAGCGCACTCGCTCCAGTGCGCCGGGTGGAAATCCTGGACAGCCCGCGCATACTCGCGGATCTTCTCCCGGCCCACCTCGTAGTAGTCATCCGCACGATAGCGATGTCCCACCAGCCCAGCCACATCGAACGTTGCTTCCACCAAGCCGCTCCTCGCTCCAGATTCCTTCAAGACTCGTGATCGGGTACTCACAGAACCGAGTTCCTCGATGAACCCACCCTTCCACATCCGACTGCACCCTTGCTCCTGAGCTGCGGCTCCTACCAGCTCGCCGATCCGATTGCGGCATCGAGTGCGTAACGGCAGTGGACGCGACCTGCCTGGTTCGAGGTCCCCACGTGAGTGTGCGGAAGTGATCTTGTTGTGGCGCGCGTCGTGTTAGCGTCGCGGAAGCCCGAAGGCATCTTGTCTCAGTTCGTGTGGTTCCGCTGGTCGCCGTCGGCGGTGTTGCGGTCGACGGTTCGTTCGTCAGCTCGATTCGAACGCAGTACCCGTCGCGAGAACAGGAGCACTGCTGTGAGCAAGCATCGATCTTCCATCGGTATCGCGGTCCTGGCCGTGGCCGTGGCCTGCGCGGTACCCGGGTGTGGCGACGATTCGCCGGAATCGTCGGACCCTAGTCCGGCCGCGAACAGCACGGTACGCGGTCCGGCGAAGAACCCGTACCTGGCCGCGGACAAATACGCGGTCACCCACTTGGATTCCGGCCAGTCCGACAGCTTCGCCGACCCCGTGCCGAGGGGCACGTTCCGGGTCGACCCCCACCAGATGCCGCGCGTGCCCGCGGGCCCGGTCAACATCATCACCTTGGCCTCGACGTCGGAGAAGTACATGTGGGTCTCGTCGAGCTCCGGCGTGCGGTACGTCGACGTCTCCGACCGCGGATTCCGCGAGGTCGCCGCGATGGACGCGCCCGGGGTGCAACCCATCCCGACGCAGGCACTGGATCAAGTGCTCGATCAGACGTTCACCGATACCGCCCAGATCCAGAACGCCATCCGCGACGACTGGGGCGGCGCGACCTGGCAGCGCATCGCCAACGGCGTCTACGGCTTGGTGGACAAGGACAATCGCATCTACTACACCACCCAGAACTCCGAGCTCCTCGTTTTCGGCCTGAAGAACAACGACAAGCCCGAAGAAGGCATCGAGATCGTCGAGCGCTTCGACTTCAAGCCGCTGCTCGGGACGGGCACCACCACGCTCGGCATCCCCGAGAGCATCGTCGGCGTCAACATGACCTACGACGGCCACCTCGTCGTCGTCTCCTCGCGCGGCCTGCTCGCGATCGACCGCGAGCTGTCGGGGCCACCGCAGCAGATTCGCTTCGGTGACGACGAGACCGTCTCCAACTCCATCGCCGTCGACGAGAAGGGCGGCATCTACGTCGCCTCCGACAAGGTGATGCGCAAGGTCGTGTGGACCGGCGCCAAGCTGTCCACCGACGAGGCCGATGGCGCCTGGTCCGCGCCCTACGACTTCGGCCGCCAGCCGCCCGCGGTGAAGTTCGGCGTCGGCAGCGGCTCCACGCCCACCCTCATGGGATTCGGCGACGACAGCGACGAACTCGTGGTGATCACCGACGGCGCCGACCACATGAAGCTGGTCGCGTTCTGGCGCAATGAGATTCCCGAGGGCTTCCAGCCGAAGGCGAGTGCCGAGTCGAACCGCATCGCCGACCAGATCGAGGTGACGGCGGGCCTGCCGGAACCGAAGCCCGAGTTCATCCAGAGCGAGCAGTCCGTGGTGGTGCACGACTACGGAGCGTTCGTCGTGCAGAACATCGGCTCCGGTGGCGAACCCGACCGGCTCGTCGACGTGATGGCCAACGGCCCGGTCGACGAACCGCCGCACGGCATGCAGCGCTTCGAATGGGACCCGGCCGCGGACAAGTGGACCTCGGCGTGGGAGCGCGGCGACGTGGTGTCCACGTCCATGGTGCCCGCGGTGTCGACCACGGCCGGCGTCGTGTTCGTCAACGGCTACAGCGAGGCCGACGGCTGGGAGGTCACCGGCCTGGACTGGAAGACCGGAGAGACCGTGCACCGCACCATCTTCGGGCCGTCGAACTACGGCAACGGCGCGTACGCGATCATCGAGGCATTCCCGAACGGCGACCTGCTGTTCAACAGCATCGGCGGTCCGTTCCGGGCGAAACTCGACAAGTAGCGCACAAGAAGGGGCCCTGGCCGAACGATCGGCCGGGGCCCCTTCAGGGACGAGATCAGCGCACGAGGGTCGACGCTCGCTCGGCGAGATCGAGCAGCGACTGCGGCAACAGACCGAGCACGATGGTCGCCGCGGCGGTCAGCAGAACGATCGCCCGGGTGAGCGGGGGAGTGATCACCATCGGCGCGTCGGCCGGGGGATCGGTGAAGAACATCAGCACGATCACCCGGATGTAGAAGAACGCCGCGATGGCGCTGGAGATGACGCCGACGATCACCAGCGTGACGGCATCGCCGGACACGGCTGCCTCGAACACCGCGAACTTGCTGACGAACCCGCTGGTGAGCGGCAGACCGGCGAAGGAGAGCAGCAGCAGCGCGAACACCGCTCCCAGCCACGGGGAACGGCGGCCGAGCCCGGACCACTGCGCCAGCGCGGTCGCCTCCGCACCATCGGGCTCGCGGACCAGGCTCACCACCGCGAACGCGCCGAGGGTGCCCAGGCCGTAGGCGACCAGATAGAACAGCACCGCCGCGATGCCCGCGTCGTTGGCGGCGACCAAGCCGACGATGATGAAACCGGCATGCGCCACAGACGAATACGCCAGCATCCGCTTCACGTCGGTCTGCGTCACCGCGAGGACCGCGCCGACGACCATCGTCGCGATCGCGACCGCCGCGAGCACCGGCCGCCAGTCGTCCCGCAGCCCCGGCACCGCGATCTGCAGGATGCGCAGCATGGCGCCGACCGCCGCGATCTTGGTCGCGGCCGCCATGAACGCGGTGATCGGGGTCGGTGCGCCCTGGTAGACGTCGGGCACCCAGGACTGGAACGGGACCGCGCCGATCTTGAACAGCAGCCCGACCGCCAGCATCGCCAGGCCGAGCAGCGCGAGCATCGCCTCGGAAGGGTGCGCGGCGATCGCGTCGGCGATCCCGGCGAGCCGGACCGTCCCCGCTTGGCCGTACAGCAGCGCGACGCCGTAGAGGAAGAACGCCGACGAAAACGCCCCGAGCAGGAAGTATTTCAGCGCCGCCTCCTGCGAGAGCAGCCGCTTGCGCCGCGCGAGCCCGCACAGCAGATACAGCGGCAGCGAGAGCACCTCCAGCGCGACGAACATGGTCAGCAGATCGTTCGAGGCGGGGAAGAGCATCAGGCCGCCGACCGCGAGCAGCGTGAGCGGGAAGACCTCGGTGGTGGCGATTCCTGCGCGAATCGCGGCCTGCTCGTCGGCGCTGCCGGGGACCGCGGACGCCTGCGGTGTGAACGCGTCCGCGCCGCGCCCCACGGTGGCCGCGGCCAGGCTCCAGGTGCCCGGCCCTGATCGTGCCTCGACGCGTGGTTGCGCGCTACGTTCCGCGATGAACAGCACCCCGAGGATCGACACCACCAGGATGGTGCCCTGCAGGAACAGCGTCACCCCGTCGATGGCCACGGCGCCCGCTATCGCGGTGGACTCCGTGCCCGCCAAGCGGACGACGGCTGCCAGTGCCGCGGCGAGACCGGCCAGGCTCAGGATCACCTGGATGCCGTAGCGGTACCGGCGCGCGACGAACGCTTCCACCAGCACCGCGGCGACCGCGACACCGAACACGATGAGCATCGGGGAGAGCAAGCCGTATTCGATGCTCGGCGTGGCCACGGTCGCGGCGAGGGGGATCGGATGCGTGGTCACTTGTGCCCGCCTTCCTGAAGATTCGCCGCGCCTGCCTCGGGCGCCGGAACCGTCGGCGCGGGATCGTGGCGGCCGATGGTGGTCAGGGTCTGGCTCACCGCCGGATCGATGAAGTCCAGCACCGGTTTCGGATAGAGGCCGAGGAACAGCAGGGCCGCGATGAGCGGCACGACGACGGCAAGCTCACGAGGCACCAGATCGTAGAGGTTCTCGTTGCCCTTCCTGACCGGGCCGGTCATCATCCGCTGGTAGAGCCACAGCACGTAGACCGCGGCGAGCACCAATGCACTGGTCGCGATGATCGCGGCCAGCTGGTAGCGGCTGAAAGTGCCGATCAGCACCAGGAATTCGCTGACGAACGGAGCCAAGCCCGGCAGCGACAGCGTCGCGAGACCCGCGATGAGGAACGTTCCGGCCAGCACCGGTGCCACCTTCTGCACCCCGCCGTACTCGGCGATGATCCGGGTGCCACGCCGCGAGACGAGGAACCCGGCGATCAAGAACAGCGCGGCGGTGGAGATGCCGTGGTTGATCATGTAGAGCGCGGCCCCGGACTGGGCCTGGCTGGTCATGGCGAAGATGCCGAGGATGATGAAGCCGAAGTGCGAGATCGAGGTGTAGGCGATCAGCCGCATCAGGTCGGTCTGGCCGATCGCCAGCAGCGCACCGTAGACGATGCCGATCACCGCGAGCGTGATCACCAGCGGCGCATAGGTTCCCGACGCGTCGGGGAACAGCATCAGGCAGTAGCGGAGCATGCCGAAGGTGCCGACTTTGTCGACCACCGCCATCATCAGCACCGCGCTGGACGGTGTGGCGGCGACGGCGGCGTCGGGCAGCCAGGTGTGCAGGGGCCAGAGCGGAGCCTTCACGGCGAAGGCGAACATGAACCCGAGGAACAGCGCGTTCAGCACCGCGGGGCCCGCGCCGAGCTCACCGGAGTTGGCGGCGGCGACCACGGCACGGAAGTCGAAGGTGCCCGCACCGTCCGCGCCGAGGCCGTCGCGCGCTGTCACCACGTACAGGCCGATGACCGCGGCCAGCATGATCAGTCCGCCGAACAGGTTGTACAGCAGGAACTTCACCGCCGCCCGCGAGCGCTGCTGGCGCAGTTGCACATCCGCTGTGCGCGGGCCGAAGCCGCCGATGAGGAAGTACATCGGGATGAGCATGGCCTCGAAGAACACGTAGAACAGCAGGATGTCCAGCGCCAGGAAGGAGACCAGCACCATCGCCTCGACGAGCAAGATCAGCGCCATGTAGGTGTGCGCCACCCGCTTGCCCGAGCCGGCCGCGCGGTCGTCGTGCCAGCCCGCCAGGATCAGCAGCGGCATCAGCGCGGTGGTGAGCAGCACCAGCACCAGCGCGATGCCGTCCAGGCCGAGGGTGTATCCGGCGCCGAAAGCGGGGATCCACTCGTGTGATTCGACGAACTGGTACTGCTCCCCGCCGGGATCGAAACGCGTGGCGAGCACGACGGCGAGCACCAGCACGGCCACCGAAAACGTCAGCGCCACACTGCGTGCCAGCACGCGCCGTGTCGCGGGCAACGCCAGCACGACGACGGCGCCGACGACCGGAAGCAGCCAGAGGGTGGTCAACCAGGGATATGTAGTCACCAGATCCTCACCGCCAGCAGGGCGGCGGCCACCAGGGCCGCGCCGGTGAACATGGACAGGGCGTAGGACCGCACGAATCCGGACTGGACCCGGCGGACGCGGGCCGAGAGCCCGCCGATCAGCGCGGCCGTGCCGTTGACGATGCCGTCGATGCCGCGGTTGTCGACGAACACCAGCGACCGGGTGAGGTGCTGGCCGGGCCGCATGAACACGCCCTCGTTGACCGCGTCGCCGTAGAGATCGTTGCGGGCGGCGACGGTCAGCACGGACACGTCCTCCGGCGCGGTCTCCGGGATGTCACGCTGCGCGTACTGGTTGTAGGCGATGCCGACGCCGACCGCGACGACGGCCAGCGCGAGGGCGGTGACCACGCCCGCGGGCACGACCTCCTCGCCGTGGTGCGCGCCGACCACCGGCTCCAACCAGTTCACCAGCGCGTTGCCGAACACGAACACCAGGCCGGAGGCGAGCGAGCCGATGGCCAGCAGGATCATCGGGCCGGTCATCACGATCGGCGCCTCGTGCGGGTGCGTGTCGGGCTTCCAGCGTCGCTCGCCGAAGAACGTCATCAGCATCACGCGCGTCATGTAGAACGCGGTGAGTCCCGCACCGAGCAGGGTGGCCGTGCCGAGCGCCAGACCGGACACGCCGCCCTCGTCGAAGGCCACCTCGATGATCTTGTCCTTGGAGAAGAAACCCGCGAACGGCGGCACACCGATGATGGCGAGGTAGCCGATCCCGAAGGTGACGTAGGTGATCGGGAGCAGCTTGCGCAGTCCGCCGTAGCGGCGCATGTCGACTTCGTCGTCCATCGCGTGCATCACCGAGCCCGCACCGAGGAAGAGTCCCGCCTTGAAGAAGCCGTGGGTGAGCAGGTGCATGATCGCGAAGGCGTAACCGGCGGGGCCGAGGCCCGCGGCGAGGACCATGTACCCGATCTGGCTCATGGTGGACGCGGCCAGCGCCTTCTTGATGTCGTCCTTGGCGCAGCCGACAATCGCGCCGAAGAGCAGCGTCACCGCGCCGACGAGCACCACCGCCAGTCGAGCATTCGGCGCGAGATCGAAGATCGCGTTGGACCGGGCGATCAGGTAGACGCCTGCGGTGACCATGGTGGCCGCGTGGATGAGCGCCGACACCGGCGTCGGGCCCTCCATCGCGTCACCGAGCCAGGATTGCAGCGGCACCTGCGCGGACTTGCCGCAGGCGGCCAGCAGCAGGAACAGGCCGATCACGGTGAGCGTGCCCTCGCTCGCGCCCGGTGCGGCGGCGAACACCTCACCGAAGCCGATCGAGCCGAACGTGGCGAACATCGTGAACATGGCCAGTGCCAAGCCCATGTCGCCGACCCGGTTGACCACGAAAGCCTTCTTGGCGGCCGTCGCGGCGGACGGCTTTCCGTACCAGAAGCCGATCAGCAGGTAGGAGGCCAGACCGACCCCCTCCCAGCCGAGGTAGAGCACCAGGTAGTTGTTCGCCAGCACCAGCAGCAGCATCGCCGCGAGGAACAGGTTGAGGTAGGCGAAGAACCGCCGCCGGTCCGGGTCGTGGCTCATGTACCCGATCGAGTACAGGTGGATCAGCGAGCCGACCCCGGTGATCAACAGCGCGAAACACAGTGACAGCTGGTCGATCTGGAGACCGAAGTCCACCTGGAGACCGGTCACCGGCACCCAGCTGAACAGGTCGGCGTGCACGGCTCGCTCGGCGCCGTCGCGCCCCAGCATGACGACGAACGCCCACACGGCCACGCCGAAGGAGGCCAGCGCGGCAAGGCAGCCGAGCAGATGGCCCCACTTGTCGGCGGCGCGGCCGAGGAGCAGCAGTACGACGGCCCCGGCCAGCGGCAGCGTGGGCAGCAGCGTCAGGATCGTGGTATCCACGTCAGAACTTCAGCAGGTTGGCGTCGTCGACCGAGGTCGAGCGGCGGGCGCGGAAGATGGTCATGATGATGGCCAGGCCGACGACCACCTCGGCCGCGGCGACCACCATTGTGAAGAACGCGAACACCTGGCCGTCCAGGTTCGCGTGCATCCTCGCGAACGTGACGAACGCGAGGTTCACCGCGTTGAGCATCAGCTCGATGCACATGAACACCACGATCGCGTTGCGCCGCAACAGCACTCCGGCCGCACCGATCGTGAACAGCAGGGCGGACAGGAACAGATAGTTCTCGGGGTTCACCGGGTGCCTTCCTCGTCGGCGGTTTCGTGGCCGTTGGTCTTCGCGTCGCCGGAGCCGGAGCCGACCGAGATGACGGCCGCCTCGGTCAGCGCCCTGGTGCGGCGGTGCCGCAGGATGGTGCTGACCGACAGCTCCTCGAACGAGCCGTCCGGCAGCCGGGCGGGAATGTCCACGGCGTTGTGCCTGGCGTAGACGCCGGGCGTCGGCAGCGGGGTGGCGCGGCTCGTGCCGTCACGGAACCGCCTGCGAGACAGTTCGCGCTGATCCATCCGCGGGCCGAAACGTTCCCGGTGCGCGAGCACCATGGCGCCGATGGTGGCGGTGATGAGCAGCGCTCCGGTGAGCTCGAAGGCCCACACGTACCGGACGAAGATCAGTTCGGCGAGTCCGCCGATCACGTCGCGACCGGCGAAACCCGTGGCGGGGAACCGGATTTCGGAATTGCGAATGCCGGTCGCGATGCCGCTGACGAACAGGATGCCGAAGCCGAGCCCGACCGCGGCGGCGGCGAAACGCTGGCCGCGCAGGGTTTCCTTCAGCGATTCCGCGGAGTCGACGCCCACCAGCATGAGCACGAACAGGAACAGCATCATCACCGCGCCGGTGTAGACCACGATCTGCACCACACCGAGGAACAGCGCGTCCTGGGCGATGTAGAACACGGCCAGCGTGATCATGGTGGCGGCCAGGCAGATCGCGGAGTGCACGGCCTTGGCCGCGAACACCATGCCCAGCGCGCCGAGCACGGCGAGCGGGGCCATTATCCAGAACTGCACGGCCTCACCGGTGGATGTGCGGGTCAGTGGCTCGGCGGCCATCAGTATCGTCACCGCGTCCCTCCTTCCGCGCCTGCTGTCGCGGGCTGCTTCTCGTCGGATTCGGTGGCCGTGCCGGGGACGGTGCCGCGGTAGTAGTCGCCCTCGGTCGTCCCGGGGTACATGGCGTGCGGCGGCGGGGTCATGCCCGGTTCCATTGGCGCGAGCAACCGGTCCTTCTCGTAGATGAGGTCGGCCCGGTTGTCGTCGGCGAGCTCGTACTCGTTGGTCATGGTGAGGGCTCGGGTGGGGCAGGCCTCGATGCACAGACCGCAGCCGATGCAGCGCAGATAGTTGATCTGGTAGACGCGGCCGTACCGTTCGCCGGGGGAGAAGCGTTCGGTCTCGGTGTTGTCGGCGCCTTCGACGTAGATCGCGTCGGCGGGGCAGGCCCAGGCGCACAACTCGCAGCCGATGCACTTCTCCAGCCCGTCTGGATGGCGGTTGAGCTGGTGGCGACCGTGATAGCGGGGCGCGGTCGGCACCTTGTGCTCCGGGTAGAACTCGGTGTTCGGCTTCTTGAACATGGTGAGCGCTGTGACCGCGAAACCAGAAAGCGGTTCCAGCGGGTGGCCTTTCGTCGGGTCTATGTGGCGGACGTCGGCGGGCAGCGGCGGTGTCGGGAAGCCGAGGAAGACGCCGGTTCCGCTCGGCGCGTGCTCGTCCACCGCGTGCTCGTCCACCAGGGGCGGGGCTCCGGGGCGGCGCCCGGCCCGCAGGAACATGCCGATCATCATGCCGGTGATCAGCAGGCCCGCGACGATCATGGCGGCGGTCGCCCAGGCGAATCCCTCGGCGTCGAGCACCCGCGCCGCGGCGACGAGCATCACCCACAGCAGCGACACCGGAATGAGCAGCTTCCAGCCCAGATTCATGAACTGGTCGTAGCGCAGGCGGGGCAGCGTGCCGCGCAGCCAGATGAACACGAACAGGAACGTCCACACCTTGGCGGTGAACCAGAGCAGGCCCCACCAGCCCGAGTTCGCGCCCGGCCACATGTTGATCGGCCACGGCGCGTGCCAGCCACCCAGGAACAGCGTGGTGGCCAGTGCCGAAACCGTTGCCATGTTGACGTATTCGGCCAGCATGAACATGGCGAACTTGAGCGAGGAGTACTCGGTGTGGAAGCCGCCGACCAGTTCGCCCTCGGCCTCGGGGAGGTCGAACGGGGCTCGGTTGGTCTCGCCGACCATCGACACGCAGTAGATCAGGAACGAGGGCAGCAGCAGGAAGACGTACCAGGTGCCGTCCTGGGCGGCGACGATGCCGGAGGTGGCCATGGTGCCCGCATGCAGGAACACCGCGGCGAAGCACAGCGCCATCGCGATCTCGTAGGAGATGACCTGCGCCGTCGAACGCAGGCCGCCGAGCAGCGGATAGGTGGAGCCGGACGCCCAGCCCGCCAGCACGATGCCGTACACGCCGATCGAGGTGATGGCGAGGATGTACAGCACGCCGACCGGCATATCGGTCAGCTGCAGCGCGGTGCGTTCGCCGAGGATGGAGACCTCACCGCCGAACGGGATCACCGCGAAGGCCATGAAGGCCGGGATGGCCGCGATGATCGGCGCGAGGATGTAGATCGGCTTGTCCACGATGGCGGGGACGATGTCCTCTTTGAGCGCCATCTTCACGCCGTCGGCGATGCTCTGCAGCGAGCCTTTGGGGCCGACCCGGTTCGGCCCGATGCGCATCTGCATGCGCGCCACGATCTTTCGTTCGGCCAGCACCGCGATCATCGGGGTGAGCAGCAGGAAGACGAAGATCGCCACGGATTTCGCGATGACGAGCCACAGGGGATCGTGGCCGAAGATGGCCAGCGTGTCAGGTCCGGAGGCGGTAACTTGCGTAGCCACGGAGGGCCCCACAGTCGCCGTGACGAACAGAGCGGGATCACTCATGGCGGTGTTCCTTCATCCTCTCGTCGGCGCGGCGTACTTGCACGACGCCGCCCGGCTGGGTGGCCAGTTGTTCGGGCACCGAGCTGCCGGGCGAATTCAGCGGCAGCCACACCACCCGTTCGGGCATCTCGGTAATGAGCAGCGGCAGCGTGAGCGTGCCGCGCTCGGAGCTGACGGTGACCGGATCGTCGTCGGCCGCACCGATTTCGGCGGCGGTCGCGGGCGAGAGCCGGATCACCGGTGGCCGGGCGACACCCGCCAGATTCGGCTCGCCGTCCTGCATCCGGCCGCGGTCGAGCAGCATGCGCCAGCCCGCGAGCACCGCGGTGCCCTGCCTGGGCTGGGTGATCGGATGCGTCCGATGCGCGGGCGGCGCCACCGGCTGGCCGTCCCAGGCGCCGAGCTCCGCGAGTTCGGCGCGGGCCGCCGCGGTGTCGGGCAGGCCGAGGCGCACGCCCATCTCGTCGGCGATGGCTTGCAGCACCCGCTGATCGGAGAGCGGCGCCGCGGTGCGGCGCACGGTGGATTCGCCGAGCGCGGCGTCGAACCGGCGCGGCCTGCCCTCCCAGGTGCGGAAGGTGCCCGACTTCTCCATGGCCGTGGCCACCGGGAAGACCACGTCGGCGCGCTCGGTGACGGCGCTGTGCCGCAACTCGAGACTGACCACGAAGCGGGCCGCGTCGATGGCGGTGAGCGCGGCGTTGGGGTCCGGCAGATCGGCGATGTCGACACCGCCGACGACCAGCGCGCCGAGCGTCGGCGCGGCGTCCAGGATGGCGGCGGTGTCGCGCCCCACGGTCACCGGCAGCTCGTCGACGTTCCAAATCGTGCGAACCTGTTGCCTGGCAGACGGATCCGCCACCGGCCGCCCACCGGGCAGCAGCCCGGGAAGCGCACCCGCTTCGACCGCGCCGCGCTCGCCGGCGCGCCGCGGCACCCAGGCCAGCGCCGCCCCGGTCTCGTCGGCCAGCCGGACGGCGGCCGACAGCGCGCCCGGCACACCCGCCATGCGCTCGCCGACCATGATCACCGCGCCGGGCGTGCGCAGCAGGCGCGCCGCCGCGACCACGGTCTCGAATTCCGGGCCGCCGAACGGGATCTCGCCCGTGCGCAGGGCGTCCATGAGGTGCGGCTCGGCCCCCGGCATCGCCGAGATCAGTGTGCCCGACATGCGTTCCAGTCCGCGCGAGGCGTACGGCGCGAGCGAGTAGACGGGCAGGCCGCTCTTGCGGGCGGCCTTGCGCAGCCGCAGGTAGACGATCGGCGACTCTTCCTCGGGCTCGAAGCCGACGAGCAGCACGATCGACGCGCGCTCCAGCCCGTCGTAGTCGACGGTGACGCCCTGGCCCGCGACCCTGGCCGCGAGGAAATCGGCCTCCTCCGCCGAGTGCGGGCGGGTACGGAAGTCGATGTCGTTGGTGTCCAACGCGACTCGCGCGAACTTCGAGTAGGCGTAGGCGTCCTCCTCGGTCACCCGTCCGCCGACGAGCACACCGGCGCTGCCGTGCGCGGCGGCGAGTCCCTCGGCGGCCGCGGCGAGCGCTTCGGACCAGGACGCGGGGTGCAGGTTGCCGTCCCAGCCGCGCACCAGCGGGGTGGTGAGGCGATCGCGCTCGGTGGCGTAGGCGAAGGCCCAGCGTCCCTTGTCGCAGTTCCATTCCTCGTTCACCTGCGGGTCGTCGCCCGCGAGCCTGCGCAGCACCTTGCCGCGGCGGTGATCGGTGCGCTGCGCGCAGCCCGAGGCGCAGTGCTCGCACACGCTGGGGCTGGAGACCAGGTCGAAGGGGCGGGCGCGGAACCGGTAGCTGGTGCCGGTGAGCGCGCCGACCGGGCAGATCTGCACCGTGTTGCCGGAGAAATAGGAGTCGAACGGCTCGGCCTGGGCGGTGCCGACCTGTTCGAGCGCGCCGCGGTCCATCAGCTCGATGAACGGGTCGCCGGCGACCTGCTGGGAGAAGCGGGTGCAGCGGGCACACAGCACGCAGCGTTCCCGGTCGAGCAGGACGGCCGTGGACAGCGGAATCGGTTTGGGGTACGTGCGTTTCACGCCGTCGAACCGGGTCTCCGGCCGGCCGGAGGACATGGCCTGGTTCTGCAGCGGACACTCGCCGCCCTTGTCGCAGACGGGGCAGTCCAGGGGATGGTTGATCAGCAGCAGCTCCATCACCCCCTCCTGCGCGCGTTCGGCGGCGGGCGAGGTGAGCTGGGTGCGCACGATCATGCCATCGGCCACGGTCTGGGTGCAGGACGCGACCGGTTTGCGCTGGCCTTCTACCTCGACCAGGCATTGGCGGCAGGCGCCGACCGGGTCCAGCAGCGGATGGTCGCAGAAGCGCGGAATCTGGATGCCGATCAATTCCGCGGCGCGGATCACCAAGGTCCCGGCGGGCACGCTCACGGCCGTGCCGTCGATGACAACGGTGACGAGATCGGCGGGCGCAAGTCCGCTGGTGTTGCTGCTCACGGTCGCAGGCCCACCCGTCGCCCGGCCGCCACCCCCCATCGAATCGCTACGCGATACTGCGTTCATTGCGCCCCTTCTCCTGCCTCGGCCCAGGCCGTCGAGCGCGCGGGATCGAACGGACAGCCGCCCGAGCGCAGATGATCGATGTACTCGTCGCGGAAGTACTTCAGCGAGGAGAGAATCGGGCTGGCCGCGCCGTCGCCGAGCGCGCAGAACGATTTGCCGTTGATGCTGTCGCTGATGTCGAGCAGCTTGTCCAGATCCGATTCGGTGCCGCGGCCCTCTTCCACCCGCTTCAGCAGCTGGACCAGCCAGTAGGTGCCCTCCCGGCACGGGGTGCACTTGCCGCACGACTCGTGGGCGTAGAACTCGGTCCAGCGCAGCACCGCGCGCACCACGCAGGTGGTGTCGTCGAAGATCTGTAAAGCCTTGGTGCCCAACATGGATCCGGCGCCCATGACGCCCTCGTAGTCGAGCGGCACGTCCAGGTGTTCGTCGGTGAACAGCGGGGTGGACGAGCCGCCCGGCGTCCAGAACTTCACCCGGTGGCCCACGCGCACGCCGCCCGCGTAGTCGAGCAGCTCCCGCAGCGTGATGCCGAGCGGCGCCTCGTACTGGCCGGGCCTGGCCACGTGGCCGGACAGCGAGTACAGGGTGAAGCCGGGCGATTTCTCGCTGCCCATGGAGCGGAACCAGCCGGTGCCGTTGAGGATGGTGGGCGGCACGCTGGCGATCGACTCCACGTTGTTGACCACCGTCGGGCAGGCGTACAGGCCGGCGACGGCGGGAAACGGCGGCCGCAGCCTCGGCTGGCCGCGGCGACCCTCCAGTGAGTCCAGTAGGGCGGTCTCCTCGCCGCAGATGTAGGCGCCCGCGCCCGCGTGCACGATCAACTCCAGGTCGTAGCCGGAGCCGAGGATGTCGCGGCCCAGATAGCCCGCGTCGTACGCCTGCGCGACCGCGGCCTGCAACCGGCGCAGCACCGGCACCACTTCGCCGCGTACGTAGATGAAGGCCGTCGCGGCGCGGATGGCGTAGGCGGCGATGATCACGCCCTCGATCAGTACGTGCGGCGTGGCCAGCATGAGCGGAATGTCTTTGCAGGTACCGGGTTCCGACTCGTCGGCGTTGACCACCAGGTAGTGCGGTTTCACCGTGCCGTCGGGGCCGGGACCCTGCGGGATGAAGCTCCATTTCATGCCGGTCGGGAAGCCGGCGCCGCCGCGGCCGCGCAGTCCGGCGTCCTTGACCGTCTGGATGATCTGGTCCGGCTCCATACCCAATGCCTTGCGCAGCGCCTTGTAGCCGTCGTGCCTGCGATAGGTGGCGATGGTCCAGGACTGCGGGTCGTCCCAGTACTTGGAGAGCACCGGTGTCAGGGTGGTCATCGGAGGTCCTCCCCGTTCGGCCGCGGCGCGTGCATCTCGAGGTTCTTGGCCACCCGCAGACCGGCGACCGTCGGCTCGCCCGCCGCGCCGTCGAGCACGCCGGGACGTTCGTCGGGGAAGCCCGCCAGGATTCGCGCGGTCTGCCGGAACGTGCACAGCGGCGCGCCGCGGGTCGGGGTCACCTGCTGCCCGGCGCGCAGCGCGTCGACCAGAGCCTGGGCCGATTCCGGCGTCTGGTTGTCGAAGAACTCCCAGTTCACCATCACGACCGGCGCGAAATCGCAGGCGGCGTTGCATTCGATGTGTTCGAGGGTGATCGACCCGTCGTCGGTAGTCTCGCCGTGACGCAGGCCCAGGTGGGTCTCCAGCGCGGCCAGGATCGCGTCGCCGCCCATGACCGCGCAGAGCGTGTTGGTGCACACGCCGACGTGGTAATCGCCGGTGGGCGTGCGCCGGAACATGGAGTAGAAGGTGGCCACCGCGGTCACCTCCGCGCCGGTGAGACCGAGCTGGTCGGCGCAGAAATCGATGCCGGTGCCCGAGACGTGGCCCTCCTCGGACTGCACCAGATGCAGCAGCGGCAGCAGCGCCGAGCGCGGGTGCGGGTAGCGGGCGATGATCGCCGCCGCGTCGGTCTCCAGTCGCTCGCGCACGTAGGGCGGGAAGGGCTCGGGCCGGGTGGAGAGCTTCAACAGGATTTCGGTCATCGGTCGACACCACCCATCACCGGGTCGATGCTGGCGACGGAGGCGATGACGTCGGCGACCATGCCGCCCTCGCACATCGCAGCCACCGCTTGCAGATTCGTGAACGAGGGATCGCGATAGTGCACGCGGTAGGGCCGGGTGCCACCGTCGCTGACCATGTGCACGCCCAGCTCACCGCGCGGCGATTCGACCGCGATGTACACCTGGCCCGCAGGCACGCGAATGCCTTCGGTGACGAGCTTGAAGTGATGGATGAGGCCCTCCATCGACGTGCCCATGATGCGGCCGATGTGCTTGGGGGAGTTGCCGAGTCCGTCGGGCCCGAGCTGCAGATCGGCGGGCCAGGCCAGCTTCTTGTCCTCGATCATCACCGGTCCCGGCCGCAGCCTGTCCAGGCACTGTTCGGCGATTTTGAGCGATTCCTTCATCTCCTCCACCCGGATCAGGTAGCGGCCGTAGGCGTCGCAGCCGGTGGTGGTGGGGACGTCGAATTCGTAGTTCTCGTAACCGCAGTAGGGCTGTGCCTTGCGCAGATCCAGCGGCAGGCCGGTGGCGCGCAGCACCGGGCCGGTGATGCCGAGGGCCATGCATCCGGTCAGATCGAGGTAGCCGATGTCCTGGGTGCGGGCCTTCCAGATGGGGTTCTGGGTGAGCAGATGTTCCATGTCGCGCAGCCGTTTCGGCAGCAGGGCCAGCAGCTCGCGGACCTTGGTGACGCCGTCCTCGGGTAGGTCCTGGACCAGTCCGCCGGGGCGGATGTAGGCGTGGTTCATCCGCAGACCGGTGATGGTCTCGAAGACGTCGAGGATGAGTTCGCGCTCTCGGAACCCGAACAGCATCGGGGTGAGCGCGCCCAGTTCCATGCCGCCGGTGGCCAGCGCGACGAGGTGCGAGGAGATCCGGTTGAGCTCCATCAGCAGCACCCGGATGACGGTGGCGCGCTCGGGAATCTGCTCGGTGACGTCGAGCAGCTTCTCCACTCCGAGGCAGTACGCCGTCTCGTTGAAGAACGGGGACAGGTAGTCCATCCGGGTCACGAAGGTGACGCCCTGCATCCAGTTGCGGAACTCGAGATTCTTCTCGATGCCGGTGTGCAGATAGCCGATGCCGCAGCGGGCCTCGGTGACGGTCTCGCCCTCGATCTCCAGGATGAGGCGCAGTACGCCGTGCGTGGACGGATGCTGCGGACCCATGTTGACGACGATGCGTTCTTCGCCTGCGCCGTCGAGGGTTTCGGTGACGGTGTCCCAGTCCTGACCGGCGACGGTGACGACGGTCGGCTCCGAAGGGTTCACGGCGTGCTCCCGCTGTCGGTCCGCAGCGGGTTCGCGCCCGGAGTCCGTGGTGTCGACGCCGGGCTGAGTATCGATGTCGTTCACTAGCTGTACGCCCTCCGCTCATCGGGCGGCGGGATGCGCGCGCCCTTGTATTCGACCGGGATCCCGCCGAGCGGGTAGTCCTTGCGCTGGGGGTGGCCACGCCAGTCGTCGGGCATGGCGATGCGGGTCAACGACGGATGACCGTCGAAGAGGATGCCGAAGAAGTCGTAGGTCTCCCGCTCGTGCCAGTCGGTGGTGGGGTACACCGAGTACAGCGAGGGGATGTGCGGATCGGCGTCGGGCGCCGAGGCCTCGACGCGCAGCCTGCGGCTGTGGGTGACCGACATCAGGTGATAGACCGCGTGCAGTTCGCGGCCGGTGTCGTGCGGGTAGTGCACACCGTTGACGCCGAGGCACAGCTCGAAACGCAATGCGGCGTCGTCGCGCAACGCCTGCGCGACGCGCGGCAGGTGCTCCCTGCGCACGTGCAGGGTGAGCTCGCCGCGGAAGACGACGATCTTCTCGATCGCGCTCTCGAAGGGCGTTCCGGTGGCCGCCATCGCGGTCCGCAGCGCGTCGACGACCTCGTCGAAGTAGCCGCCGTAGGGCGCGGGTGTGCTGCCGGGGAGGGTGACCGGACGGACCAGGCGACCGTAACCGGAGGTGTCGCCGGTGCCGGAGATGCCGAACATGCCGCGGCGCACGCCGATGACCTCCTCGCCCGTCGGCTCGGGTTCGGTCGACGGTGGCAGCGTGCCCTCGGGTCCCGCGGTCGCCGCCGCGTCGATTTCCGACTGGGGCGTGCTGGTGTCGGTGTTCTCGGGGGAGTCGAAGGTCATCGCAGCAGACCCTCCATCCGGATGGTCGGGGTCGACGCGAGCGCCGCCTGCTCGGCGGCGCGGATCGCCTCTTCGCGGTTGACGCCGAGCGGCATCTCCTGAATCTTGGCGTGCAGTGTCAGAATCGCGTTCAGCAGCATCTCCGGGCGCGGCGGGCAGCCGGGCAGATAGATGTCGACCGGCACCACGTGGTCGACGCCCTGCACGATGGCGTAGTTGTTGAACATGCCGCCGGAGGAGGCGCAGACCCCCATGGCGAGCACCCATTTCGGCTCGGTCATCTGGTCGTAGACCTGCCGCAGCACCGGCGCCATCTTCTGGCTGACCCGGCCCGCGACGATCATCAGGTCGGCCTGTCTCGGCGAGGCGCGGAAGGCCTCCATACCGAAGCGGGCGATGTCGAATCGTCCTGCGCCGGTGGCCATCATCTCGATGGCGCAGCAGGCGAGACCGAAGGTGGCAGGCCACAGCGAGCCCTTGCGCAGATATCCGGCGAAATCCTCCACCGTGCTCAGCAGAAAGCCGCTGGGCAGTTTTTCCTCGAGACCCATTTCCGACTAACTCTCACTTCCACTGTGCGGGTGAAACCTTGTGGCGATCAGTCCCAACTGAGTCCGCCCCGGCGCCACTCGTAGGCGTAGGCAACCGAGACGTTGAAGATGAACAGCGCCATCGCGGCGAGACCGAAGAGACCGAGCGCATCGAAGTGGACAGCCCACGGGTAGAGGAACACGATCTCGATGTCGAAGATGATGAACAGCATGGCGGTCAGGTAGTACTTCACCGGAAAACGCTGTCCGGTAATGCTTCCCGGCCCGCCCGCGACGGCGTGCGGAGTGGGCTCGATGCCGCACTCGTAGGCCTCCAGCTTGGCCCGGTTGTAGCGCTTCGGCCCGATGAGGGCCGCCAAGATGATGGAAAAGACCGCGAATGCCGCGGCGACCGCGCCGAGCACCAGGGTCGGCAACTCCATGTTCACGACTGCACTTCCCCTCCTGCGAGCCCGGGGCTCCCTCGACGGCGGCTGGTGGCAGCTTCCGAGGCGGGCTGACGTCGTTGTCCGCCTCGGCCAGACTCGCCCCATGGCCTCGCTCGGCGGGGCGTGCGTCAGGGAGATCGGACACAGCCGGTCTCATACCTGCGCTCTCGCCCATGTGAGCTACGGCACAGCCTACAACTGATACGAGTGGCCGCGACGCCTTTGACCCCGGATCTTTGATCGAATTCGGAACTACGATTTATGACTGATGTGGGGTAATCGGTCGGCGTCGTCACGTGACGAACCGGGACGTCGTCCCAGCTGCGGGACCACGCCAAAGCTACCGACGAGTATCGCCAGTGCCGATGAGTTGCTCGCGCTGGTGACGGCGCCACACGCGACGATCCCGCACCCGCGGTGATTGCCGGACGCTATTGGTGACGATTGCTAATCGGTCGCCGGGAAGGACGGCCTCGCGGTCCGGCTACCCGATGATGACATTCGCCTCTGAATCACGCGGCGGTGCGGTTGCGCAGCAGAGTGACGACGGCCTCGGTGAGCCGGATCGGATCGATCGGATGCGCGACCGCCGCCTCGGCCCGCGACCAGGTCGCCAGCCAGGCGTCGTCCGGACGGCCGGTCAATACGAGCACCGGAGGGCACTGCTCGATCTCGTCCTTGAGCTGCTTGGCGATGCCGAGCCCGCCCGCCGGCGTCGATTCGCCGTCGAGGATGGCGAGGTCGATGCCGCCCTCGTCCATCCGCTCGATGACCACCGGCGCGGTGGCCACCTCGAGGTAGTCCAGCTCGGGTAGTTCGGGGTGCGGGTTCCTGCCCAGCGCCAGCATCACCTGGCGCCGGGTATCGGCGTCGTTGCTGTACACCAGCACCCGCAGCGGGGTGGAACGAGTCGAGTCGGCCACGCAGGGATGGTACGTCCGCCGCGGTCCGCCCCGTGGCAGGTTGGCGCAGATCGATGCGCGCGTCGCCGCGAACGAGGTATGCGAGGACAAGGTGATCGCAAGCGCCCCATAGGAATATTGGCGGTACCATCCGGCGAATGCGGGGAGATCTCACCCCGGTCCTCGTCGACACCGACATCTGGACCGACGACATGCTCAACCAGGCCGGGATACCGGTCATCGACGTACCGTTCGTGACGATCGGCAGTGGAATCGGGTCGTTCGTCGCCTTCGACACTCTCCGGATCTACGGCGTGCCCGCGCGGTCGATCGCGGTGCTCGGTCCGCAGGACGTGCCGTGGTCCGGCTACGAATACCTGACCAGGGTGTCGCAGATTCCGCGCGGCGAGCGATTGCGCAGCGATTCCGGCAGCACCCCCGAGAACATCTGGGGCTTCCCGTCGTACGCGGTGCGCGAGGCGATTGCCGACAAGTCGCTGGCTCCGCTGTGGAACGTGCTCACCGAGCCGATCCTCACCAACTACTACACACCGCGCGCCGGGCAGGTGTTCGCCGCGATGGAGCGCGAGTACCACCGCGTCGACTACGCGCGCTCGCTCTACAAGGGGCAGGTCCGGATGGTGCGCAAGCGCCACGGCGGCGGCTATTACACGATCCTGACGCCGCCCGACGGCACGACACCGACCAAGCGGGTGGCCTTCCGCAGCACGTATGTGCATGTGGCCGTGGGCTATCCGGGTCTGCGGTTGCTGCCCGACCTGCAGGCCTATCGCGAGCGCTTCCGCGATCCCACCCGGGTGGTGAACGCGTACGAACCGCATGAGCACGTGTATCAGGCGTTGCAGCGAAGACCGGGGACGGTCATGATCCGCGGCGCCGGGATCGTGGCCAGCCGCGTGTTGCAGCGTTTGATCGACGATCGCGACAGCCACCGGCTCAACACCCAGATCCTGCATCTGTTCCGCAGTTACGTCGCCAGTCCGCACGGGCCGAGCGTGTTCATGCGCCGCAAAGGCTCCGACGGATGGGCCTATCAGGGATTCAACTGGCCGAAGGGCGCCTGGGGCGGGCAGCTGAAAGCGAAGCTGCGCGGACTGGAGGGGGAGGAGCGCGCCGCGCTGTACAAGATGCTCGGCGGCACCAACACTCCGGTGCGCAAGAGCTGGCAGGAGCAACTGAAGCGTGGCCGCGCCCAGGGCTGGTACCAGGTGATGGCGGGCAGCGCTCGCGACCTGCGCCCCGCCGAGGGCAGGCCGGGCGTGGTGACCACCATCGAGCCGGACGCGCAGGCGCCGTTGCCTTTTCGGCCGCCGACACAACCGTTCGACACCCACGCCGACTACATCATCGACTGCACCGGCCTGGAGGCCGACATCCGCGAACACCGGCTGCTCGCCGACCTGCTCGACCACGCGGGAGCCGGGCGCAACCCGGTCGGCAGGCTCGACGTGGACCGCACGTTCGAGCTGGTCGGCACCCGCAGCGGCGCGGGGCGCGTGTACGCCGCGGGCAGCGCGACGCTCGGCGGCTACTACGCGGGCGTCGACTCGTTCCTCGGCCTGCAGTACGCCGCACTGGAAATGGCGGACGACCTCGCCGCGCTCGGTTTCTGCCCGCGCCTCGGCCCGCTGCGCTCGGCGCGGCAGTGGTGGCTGTGGGTCAACGACAAGAAGATCTGACCGATGACTCCCACACTGAACGGGCGAGTCCAGACCCGTGTGTTCGTGCTCGGCGCGATCGGGCTGCTAGTGGCGCTGTTCGTCACGCCGCTGCTGCCGACCGGATCGCTCTCCCTCGGCCAGTCCTATCGGGTGACCCTGTCGGTGCTGCTCGCGGTGATCCTGGTCGGCGTGCTCTGGGAGCTGCTGTACCACTTCCTGCAGCAATTCCGATGGGAGAAGGACTGGCCGACGTTGTTCGGGCTGCTGACGATCGTGAACGAGGGGCTGCTGATCTGGCTGCTGCTGCGCACCACGACGATCGTGCTGCCCGAGCACCTGCGGCCTTCGGCGGCGGCGTTCCTGATCCACTTCGTGGTCACCTGGATCGTGTTCTGGCTCTTCGTGAATGGGCCGATCCGGTTGTTCTTCCACCGCTGGCGGTACAACGGAGGCAGGTTCCTGTGAGCGGGGCGGCGCACCGGCCCGACCGGGACGGGCGCCGCGAAGGAGGGTGGCGGTGACGGATCCGCAGGTCGAGGTGCTGCCCGGCACGCATCTCGTGGCGTGCTGCGACGGGGTGGTCGTGGTGGTGGCCCATCGGCACGATGTGACACCGACCGAGGACACGGCGGCGGGCGCGGCGTTGACCGCGCTGTGCGGTCTGGTCGACGAGGCGGCCGCCAAGGAGAGCACGCGCACCGGGCGCATGTTCGCACGCCTTGCCACCACCTGGCTGATGGGTCTCGACGACGAGGACGCCGTCGAGTTCGGCGTGCTCACCCCCTGCGTGACCGGGCTCGCGGTGTTCCTGCACGGCGGGGTCAGCGCGGTGCTGACGGTCGGGGACCGTTCGGAGGTGCTGTGCGGCAGCGACGCCGGTTTCACTGTCGACCGGGTGGTGATTCCCGCGCCCGCGATCGGGGCCGGATTGTTCGTCGACGAGGTGGATTCGGCGATCGAACTGCCGGGGATCCGCGGACTGTGCACGTTGGCATCGGGTGTCGTTCCCGGCGCGGGGGCGGTGCTCTGGTACGGGCAGCCGGTGCGGAAAGTGCCCGTGGTGAAACGAGATCGGGCCTCGGTGTATCCCGGGACCGACCGTGCGCGGTCGGAGCCGCCGCGTTCCGTGCCGCCGAATCGTGCGGCGCCACCGACCACGGACATCGATCTCGAGGAGACGATGGCGCCGAGTGCACCGGTCGAGGACGAGACCGCCGTGCCGCGAGCGTCCACCGCGGCGTCCGGCCGCCGCGGTTCCGGACCGATCGACGGCTCACGCAGGCGGGCGGTCACGGAACCGCGCCGCGAAACCGTACCGCCATCGGGTCGAGGGTCGGCGCACTCGCCCGGGCAGGCGATCGTCAAGGGCTACAAGTGCGCTCGCCAGCACCACAACGATCCCCGGGTCTCGTTCTGCGCGGTCTGCGGTATCCGGATGGATCAGCTCACCTGCGTCCTCACCGACGGCGTGCGCCCGCCGCTCGGCCTGCTGCTGCTCGACGACGGCACCTCCTATATCCTCGACTCCGACTGCGTACTGGGTCGCGAACCCGACCACTCCGAGGCGGTCCGCCGCGGCGCCCGCCCCATCCGCGTGGACGACGCCTCCGGCGGCATGTCCCGCACCCACGCCGAGATCCGTTTGAAGGACTGGGATGTCACCGTGGTGGACAGCGGCTCTGCCAACGGCACCCACATCCGTCAACCGGGCCAGGACTGGACCCGCGCCCTCCCCGGACACCCGGTGATCCTCCACCCCGGCGCGCAAATCCTCCTCGGCGGCCGCACCGCCACCTTCGACTCCCAGCACGGGCAGGTGTGAGTCGGCGGGCGATTCCGCGCGTCCTTCGGCGGCCGGGCCGTCGGGCGCGACAGCCACGGTGACGCCCTGTGGTCAGCCGGGGTGGAAGGCGTCTTCGCCGACCTCGGCGCGGTCCATGATGTGTGCGAGGAACAGGCGCGTGGTGGGGGTGGGGGTTCGGGTGGTGATGGCGTGCCAGGGGCGGTCGAGGGGGGTGCCGTCCACCGGTAGCACGCGCAGTGCGCCGGATTCGACGTGGTGCTCGACGGCGTCGTTGTGGATCAGGGTGACGCCGAGGCCTTCTCGGGCCGCGGCGAGGACCGCGCCGTGCGAGCCGAGGGTGAGGGTGGGCGGGGTGATCTGGAGTTGGTCGAGCAGGGCGAGCGTGGCGTCGCGGGTGCCCGAGCCGCGTCCGCGCAGCAGCCAGGTGGAGCGCAGCGGGTCGCGGCAGCGGTCGGGCGCGCCGACGACGACGAGCTGGCTGGCGCGGCGGGCGCGGGTGACCAGCCCCGCCTCCCTCGGCGGGCGGCCCGCGATGACGAGATCCGTTTCGTGGTGCTGCAATTCGACGAACAGGACGTCGCGCGGATGGATGCTCAGGCTCAGCTCGATGTCGGGATAGCGATTGCGGAACTTGGCCAGCGGCCGCAGCAGCACCGATTCGCCCGCGGTGGCCACCACGCCGATGCGCAGGCGTCCGATCTCGGCCTGCCGCACGGCGGCGTGGGCCTCTTTCATGAGTCCGAGGATGCTGCGGCAGTATTCGGCGTAGACGCGGCCCGCCTCGGTGAGCGCGATGCCCCGGCCCGCCTTCCTGACCAGCTTGGCGCCGAGCTGTTTCTCGATGTGGGCGACCGCCGCCGACACCGCCGCCTCGGTGACGTGCAGCTGGGTCGCCGCGCGCCGGATGCTGCTCTGGCGGGCGACGACCAGGAATGTTTCCATCCGCGCCGCGCTCACCATACCCATCTACCGACGGTAGCAAACTCAATGAAAACGTTGAGGATTACCAGAAACATTCAAATTGTTTGTGGTCGGTCGCCCGGTCATCCTGGAATTCGCAAGGCGCACAACGCTCCAGGAGGAACGATGGCCGAAGAGATCGAACGGGATCGGTGGGATCCGGGCGTCCAGTCGTACGCGTCGATGGGATATTACGCACCGGACTACCAGCCGTCGGACACCGATGTGCTCGCCGTGTTCCGGGTGACGCCGCAGCGCGGCGTGGATCCGATCGAGGCCTCGGCCGCGGTGGCGGGCGAATCGTCAACGGCCACTTGGACGGTGGTGTGGACCGACCGGCTCACGGCACACTCGAAATATCAGGCCAAATGCTACCGGATCGACGAGGTGCCGGGCAGGCCGGGGGAGTACTTCGCCTACATCGCCTACGACATCGATTTGTTCGAGGAGGGCTCGATCACGAATCTGACGTCCTCGGTCATCGGCAATGTCTTCGGCTTCAAACCGCTGCTCGCATTGCGCTTGGAGGACATGCGCATTCCGGTGGCGTATGTCAAGACCTTCCAGGGCCCGCCGCACGGCACGGTGATGGAGCGCGAATATCTCAACAAATACGGCAGGCCGCTGCTCGGCGCCACGGTGAAGCCGAAATTGGGACTCTCCGCACGCAATTACGGCCGGGTGGTCTACGAGGCGTGCAAGGGCGGACTCGATTTCACCAAGGACGACGAGAACATCAACTCGCAGCCGTTCATGCGGTGGCGCGACCGGTACCTGTTCGCCATGGAGGGCGTGAACCGCGCCATGTGCGAGACCGGCGAGATCAAGGGCCACTACCTCAACGTCACCGCGGCCACCATGGAGCAGATGTACGAGCGCGCGGAGTTCGCCAAGGAACTCGGCAGCGTGGTCATCATGATGGACCTGACGGTCGGCTACACCGCAATGCAGTCCATGTCGCATTGGGCGCGACGCAATGGCGTGCTGCTGCACCTGCACCGCGCGGGCCACGCCACCTTCACGCGCCAGAAGACGCACGGCGTGAGCTTCCGCGTTCTAGCCAAGTGGTGCAGGCTGATCGGCGTCGATCACCTGCACGCGGGCACCGTGGTCGGGAAGCTGGAGGGCGATCCTGCGACCACCAAGGGGTTCTACGACACGTTGCGGGAGAACCACATTCGCACCGAACCGCGCAACGGCATCTTCTTCGACCAGGAGTGGGCGA
Organism: Nocardia sp. bgisy118; assembly: GCF_057708605.1. NCBI lineage: Bacteria > Bacillati > Actinomycetota > Actinomycetes > Mycobacteriales > Nocardiaceae > Nocardia > Nocardia sp. bgisy118. The sequence continues at coordinate 124,452 of NZ_JBYISM010000012.1, forward strand.
GCCTGCCCGGGGTGATGCCGGTGGCCTCCGGCGGCATTCACGCGGGTCAGATGCACCAGCTGCTCGACCTGTTCGGCAACGACGTGATCTTGCAGTTCGGCGGCGGCACCATCGGCCATCCGCTGGGCATCGCGGCGGGCGCCGAGGCCAACCGGGTGGCGCTGGAAGCGGTGGTCAAGGCGCGCAACGAGGGCCGCGACCTGCTCAAGGAAGGTCCGGACGTGCTGCGCAAGGCGGCCGAGATCTGCCGTCCGCTCGACGTCGCGCTGGCGACGTGGGGCGACGTCACCTTCGACTACACCTCCACCGACGCACCCGACGCGGTGCCGACGTCCAGCCGCTGAAAGGCGTTCGCATGTATCTGCGTCACGGAACCTTCTCGTATCTGCCGGATCTCACCGACGCCGAGATCGCCGCGCAAGTGCGCTACGCGCTGCTCAACGGGTGGCCGGTGTCGATCGAGTACACCGACGACCCGCACCCGCGCAACGCGTACTGGGAGATGTGGGGTCTGCCGCTGTTCGATCTGGACGAGCCCGACGGCGTGCTCGCCGAGATCGATGCGTGCCGGGCGACCTTCCCGCGGCACTACATTCGAGTGCTGGCCTACGACGCGAGCTACACCAGGCAGACCACGGCGCTGAGCTTTCTGGTGCAGCGTCCGCCGGACGAGCCGGGCTTCACCCTGACCCGCACCGAGGGCCCGGACCGCGTGCAGACCTACGGCCTGCATGCCTACGCCACCGATCACCGCCAGGGACAGCGGTATGGCGGCTGATCGGAACGGCTCCGGTTTCCGCCTGCACCGGCCGGGTGTCGACGACTCCCGGCCGGTGCGCGTCGCGTCCGAGGCCGAAGCCGAGGCGCCCGTCCTCGGCCCGGACGCGACGCTCGATCTGTCGACCGATATCGCGGGCAACGATGTCGAGGAGACGCTGGGCCGGCTGGACGCGGAGCTGGTCGGCCTGGCCAATGTGAAGCTGCGGGTGCGCGAGATCGCCGCGCTGCTCTTGATCGACCGGGCCAGGCAGCGGTTCGGGCTCGACGCCTCGCGGCCCACCATGCACATGAGCTTCACGGGCGGTCCCGGGACCGGGAAGACGACGGTGGCGCTGCGCATGGCCGAGATGCTGCACGCGCTGGGCTATATCCGAAAGCCCAAGGTGCACACCGTGACCCGCGACGATCTGGTGGGTCAGTTCATCGGGCACACCGCGCCGAAGACCAAGGAGGCGCTGGCCAAGGCCGCGGGCGGGGTGCTGTTCATCGACGAGGCCTACTACCTGTTCCGGCCGGAGAACGAGCGGGATTACGGGCAGGAGGTCATCGAGATCCTGCTGCAGGAGATGGAGAGCGAACGCGGCAGCCTGGTGGTGATCTTCGCGGGCTATCCGGATCGGATGGAGCGGTTCTTCTCGGCCAATCCCGGCTTGTCGTCCCGGGTGGCGCATCACCTCGAGTTCGTCGACTACACCCATGCCGAGCTCATGGCCATCGCGGAGCTGATGGTCGCGCGGGAGAACTTCCGTTTCGATCCGGCCGCGGCCGCGGCGTTCTCGGAGTATCTGGAGCTGCGGATGACCCGCCCGCGCTTCTCGAATGCTCGCAGCGTCCGCAACGCGCTCGACCGGTGCAGGTTGCGCCAGGCCAAACGCCTGGTGGAGCTGCGGCGACCGCTGACGAGGACCGATCTGATCACGCTGACCGACCGGGACGTCTACGGCAGCAGCGTGTTCACCGACAGCGGTGCGCGCGACGGTGCAGCGGAGCACCGCGCGTCGAACACCACCGAGCAGCCGGACGGGCCGACCGCGAGGGCCCCCGCATGACCGAATGAGCCGCCATGCCAGAAGGACTGAAGACCCTCACCCGCTACACGATCGAGGAGGAGCACCGGCATCCCGGTTCGTCCGGTGAGTTCTCCGCCCTGGTGAACGTCGTCGCGACGGCGACGAAGATCATCGCCAATCAGGTCACCCGCGGCGCGATCGTCGGGTCGCTCGGCGCCTCCGAGCCGGACAACCTCCCGCCCACGGTGCATCGCAAGCTCGACGCCATCACCAACGACATCATGGTGGCGGAAACCCAATGGACGGGCCATCTCTCGGCGCTGCTCTCCGAGCAGATGTCCGCGATCCATCCCGTGCCCGACACGCACCGGCGCGGGAAGTATCTGTTGGCGTTCGACCCGCTGGACGGTTCGAGCAATATCGACGTGAACCTGCCCGTCGGCACGATCTTCAGCGTGCTGCGGGCGCCGGAGCGGGTGTGGGGGCGACCCGGCCGCGAACCCACGGCGGCGGACTTCCTCCAGGCGGGCGCCGAGCAGGTGTGCGCTGGCTTCACGCTCTACGGTCCGGCCACCATGCTGGTGCTGACCACCGGCCGCGGCGTGGACGGGTTCACGCTGGACCGCGAGATCGGCGCGTTCGTGCTGACCCACCCGCGCATGCGAATCCCCGAGGACACCTCGGGTTTCGCCATCAACGCCGCCAACGAGCGGTTCTGGGAACGCCCGGTGCGGCGCTACGTGCACGAATGCCTGGACGGCGTCGACGGGCCGCGCGGCCGGGATTTCAACATGCGCTGGGTGGCGTCGCTGGTGGCCGACACGTTCCACATCCTCACCCGCGGCGGGGTGTACCTCTACCCGCACGACACCCGTCCGCCCGCGCGGCCGGGGCGGGTGGCGCTGCTGTACGGAGCCAGTCCGATCGCGTTCATCGTCGAGCAGGCGGGTGGAGCGGCGACGACGGGTAACGAGCGGGTGCTCCAGGTGACGCCCGACGCGGTCCATCAGCGGGTGCCGTTGATCTTCGGCTCCCGCAACGAGGTCGAGCGCATCGAGCGCTACCACCAGGAGCCCGACGAAGGCCCCAGTTTCGACAGTTCCCTGTTCGGCAACCGGTCGCTGTTCCGGCCGGCCGGTCGCTGATCGGCGCATCGACATCGTTGTCCGGCAATTCAGGAGGTGCCATGTCGGTCAAACATCCCGTGGTCGCGATCACCGGTTCGTCCGGTGCGGGGACGACCAGCGTCACTCGGACCTTTCAGGAGATCTTCCGTCGCGAGGGGATCAACGCGGCGATCGTGGAGGGCGATTCCTTCCACCGCTTCGACCGCAACGAGATGAAGCTCGCCATGGCCGAGGCCGAACAGAACCGCAACGTGCGGTTCTCGCATTTCGGCGAGGAAGCGAATCTGCTGAAGGAGCTCGAGACGCTGTTCCGCGATTACGGCGAGACCGGCGTCGGCACGGTGCGCCGATACCTGCACGACGAGGCCGAGGCCAAGCCGTACGGGCAGCCGCCGGGCACGTTCACTCCGTGGGAGGAGCTCACGCCCGGCAGCGATCTGCTGTTCTACGAGGGTCTGCACGGTGCGGCCGTCACCTCGACGGTGGATGTCGCGCAGTACACCGATCTGCTGGTCGGAGTGGTGCCGATCATCAATCTCGAATGGATTCAGAAGGTCTACCGCGACAAGAACCAGCGCGGCTACTCCAGCGAGGCCGTGATCGACACCATCCTGCGTCGTATGCCGGACTACGTCACCTACATCTGCCCGCAGTTCTCCCGCACCTACGTCAACTTCCAGCGGGTGCCCACCGTGGACACCTCGAATCCGTTCACCGCCCGCACCATTCCGACCGCCGACGAGAGCTTCGTGGTGATCCGTTTCGCCGATCCGAAGGTCATCGACTTTCCCTACCTGCTGTCGATGCTGCACGACTCGTTCATGTCGCGGCCGAACTGCATCGTGGTGCCGGGCGGGAAGATGGAACTGGCGATGCAGCTGATCTTCACGCCGCTGATCCTGCGGCTGATGGACAAGCGGCCCAAGCGAAGCCGGTGAATCAGTCGGGCAGCAGCGGAACCGACAGGCCCTCGCCGCGGTTGATCAGCGCCGCGCGGGTGACGGCCGCCGAGCCGAAGCGGCGGCGCAGGTCGTCGAGGGTGGCGTCGAGCGTGTTGTCGGCGCGCGGTTCCAGCGGGAGGGTGAGCTGGACCGCGTCCGCGTCGTCGAGGTTGGTGAGGGCGAGGCCGATGAGGGTGAGGCCGCGCTCCTGAATCATCGGCATGGCGTCGGCGAGCAGCAGGCGCGCGGCGCGCAGCAGGGTGTCGGTGTGGTCGGTGGCCTCGGCCAGCGTGCGGGATCGGGTGGCGCGGCTGAAGTCGTCGAAACGCATGCGCAGCACGACCGTTCGGCACACCCGGTCGGCGGTGCGCAGCCTGCGGCCGAGGCGGTCGATGAGCCCGTGCAGGTAGGCCTCGATCTCGTCGGCGGGGCGGGCACGGCGGCCGAGGGCGCGTTGCGCGCCGATGGAGCGGCGGCGGCGCCCGGTCTCGACGCGGCGCGGGTCTCTGGCCATCGAGAGCGCGAACAGGTGCCTGGCGGCGGCCGGGCCGAGGAATCCGCGCAGTGCGCCCTCGCCGAGATCGGCCAGCTGCCCGATCCGGGTGACGCCGTGCTCGTGCAGCGTGCGTGCGGTGACATCGCCTACGCCCCAGAGTCTTTCGACCGGGAGTGGATGCAGGAAGTCCAGTTCGGCCGACGGCGGCACCAGGCGCAGACCGTCGGGTTTGGCGACCGCGCTGGCGACCTTGGCGAGGAACTTGGTTCGCGCGATGCCGACCGAAATGGGCAGACCCACTTCGTCGCGCACCCGCGCCCGCAGCCGCTGGGCGATGTCCAGTGGCGGGCCCGCGATGCGGCGCAAACCGCCGACATCGAGGAACGCCTCGTCGATCGAGATGCCCTCGACCACGGGCGTGGTGTCACGGAAAACCTCGAACACCGCCTTGCTCGCCTCGGAGTAGGCGCTCATGCGCGGCGGCACCACGATCGCCTGCGGGCACAGCCGCCGCGCCTGCGCGCCGTTCATCGGCGTGCGCACCCCGAACGCCTTGGCCTCGTAGGACGCCGCGAGGACGACCCCGCCGCCCACGATCACCGGCTTGCCGCGCAGCCGTGGCTCGTCGCGCTGTTCGACGGAGGCGTAGAAGGAGTCCAGGTCCGCGTGCAGGATCGACGCCTCGGCCCGCGCCTCGATCCGCGGCCTTCCGCGGCCGCGCGACGGCGCGGCGGCGGGGGAGGCGCGGAGATCGGACACGAACATATGTTCGCATACATGCCGGTCCGGCGCGTCGGACCTACTGACATCAGACCTATTGACAGGGCCGCTCGGTCCGCAGCTGACCAAGCTTGTGCATGTGCCGGCCACCGCTCATCGAGGAGGGCCGGGACCTGTCCTCGATGAGCGGCATCCTGGCCGACAGCTCCTATCGTGTGCTGCCGGCCTGACGGCCCGGCCTCACTTCAGGTGCCGGGCGAAGAACCGGTTCGCCTCCTCACCCGCGTGCTGCGGGACGCCGGTGTGCCCGCCCATATTGGCGTTCAGCGTCTTCTCCTTGGAGCCGAAGGCGTCGAACAGGTCCAGCGCCATTTGCCGGTCGTTTCCTTCGTCGTCCCACTGCAGCAGGACATGCAGCGGAATGGTGACCTGCCGGGCCTCGGCGATGATGGTGCGCGGCACGTAACTTCCCGCGAACAGGACGGCGGCCGTGATGCGCGGTTCGACCACCGCCAGCCGTGTGCCGATGGAGATCACCCCTCCCGAATACCCGACCGGGCCGCCGATCTCGGGCAGCGCGAGCAGGGCGTCCAGAGCGGTCTGCCATTCCGAGACCGCCGGGTCGAGCAAAGGGAGGATGAGCCGGTCGACGATGTCGTCGGTGACCGGCTCGCCAGCGGCAAGCGCCCGGTGCAGGTCGGCGCGGGCTTGATCGACGGCAGCGGAACGGGGCCGCTCACCGCTGCCGGGGAGTTCGATGGAGGCTGCGGCGTAACCTTCCGCCACGGCGTACCGGGCCCTGTCCAGCAATCGCGGGTACATCTTCTGCAGTCCGATGGGGGAGTGGCCGAGCAGGATCAGCGGCACCGGTGTGGATGCGGATGCGGGTGTCCACAGGATGCCGGGGATCTCGCCGAGGGTGAATCTGCGCTCGAGGACGCTCTCGTCGTCGAGGCGCTGTTCGGAAATGAATTGCACAGTCGTGCCTTTCGGGAGTGCTTGCGAACGGCGCTCCCGGACGACCTACCGCCCGGCCGTGACCCCAGAGAGGAGCACCCATGTCGATACTGCGTTCACGGGTACCACCTCCTCGGTCTCTCGCACGGCCTCCAGAAAAGTAGCAGTGGCCGCCGTGGTCCGCCAACGGGTTTTTCGCAGAGGCTCCGTGGCCGGATGGCGGCCGCAGCACCCCGCCTCGTCCTTGTCCGATGAGTTCTCCGGGTCCGGGAGGTCTATCAGTCATGAGGAAACTGATCTATTCGTTCGGCGTGTCCGTGGACGGCTACGTCAACGACCGCGACGGCAGCATCGACTGGACGAATCCGGACGAGGAACTGCACCAGTTCCACAACGACAGGTACCGCGAGATCGAACTCTCGCTGCACGGTCGTCGCCTGTACGAGCTGATGGCCGAGTACTGGCCACACGTGCCCGAGGACGCGCCGCGCATCGAGCGCGAGTTCGGCAGGCTCTGGACGGAGAAGCCCAAGGTGGTCTTCTCCAGGACGCTCACCGAGGTCCACTGGAACAGCACCCTGATCAGCGAGAACGCGGTCGAGGAGGTCCGCAGGCTGAAGGCCGGGGGTGATGGCGTGATGGAGGTCGGCGGCGCGGAAATCGCGGCCTCGCTGATGCCGCACGGGCTCATCGACGAGTACTGGCTGTTCCTCTATCCGGTGGTCGTCGGCGGCGGCACGCCGCTCTTCCCGTTGCTGGACAAGCGAATCCAGCTCCGGCTGGCCGAGACGAAGCACTTCGACAAGGTGGTGATGCTGCGCTACGTCGCCGACTGACAGACCTGACGACCTATGGTCAGGCGGCCCTCCGGCGGACGGTGCGCTCGAGGATCCCGAGTGTGGCCTTGAGGGCAGACTCGGGAACCACAGGAAAGGCGAAGCGCCTCTTCGACTCCTCATCGACCTCCGACCAGTCGTAGTACGACGTGACGAGGGTGCCGCCCTCGGTCGGCTCCAGCCGGTAGCCGTAGATATGGCGGACATGAGGCCGGATCCGCGCTTCGACGGTCCAGGCGATCTCCGCGTCCGGGGCGAGCTTGGTGATGACGACCTCGACGTCGTACTTGCCGAGCGGGACGTCCCCGAGGGCTTCCCTGTCCATGTGAACCAGGAACCGGTCGCCGGGCTGTGTGACCGGTTCCCCTTCGGCGTCGAGGAGCATTCCCGACGCGTCGATGTCCACGTGGCCCTTCGGGTCGGTCAGGACCGCGAAGATGGCGTCGGCGGAGGCGGGGACGAGTCGGGAAACCTCGATCCTTTCGGCGTTTTCGCGCACGGGCGGAGTTTCCGCCGTAGCGGTCAGGACCGCGCGACCGAGGGTGTGCGAAGCCATGGTGAAGCCGAGAACGGCCGGGGTGGCGTCGGCCGGGACGCCGATGGACTCGACGTCGAGGGCGTGCACCACGACGAAGTAGCGGTGCGGGCCGTGCCCGGCCGGCGGGGCTGCGCCGACGAACCGGGCTGCGCGGACGTCGTTGGGCAACTGGAAGGCGCCCTCGGGCAGACCCGAGCCGGTGTCGTCCCCTGCGCCCTCGGGCAATTCGGTGACGGTGGCGGGGATGTCGGCGACCGCCCAGTGCCAGAACCCGGATCCGGTGGGGGCATCGGGGTCGTAGACGGTGACGGCGTAGCTCTTGGTGGCTTCCGGGGCCCCGCTCCAGGACAGCTGCGGGGAAACGTCCTTCCCGCCGGGGATTTCGGAGGAGAACTGTTCGGGCGACCAGGCTGCGCCGTCGATGACGGTGGCGCTGGTGACGGTGAAGGAGGCCGCCTCGGGGAGGCGAGCGAAGGGGTTGTTGGCGCTCATAGCGTCGTTCCTTTCGGGCCGTGCTGTGCGGGCGGTGATGCGGCCGACGGGGGCCGCGGCATCCCGTGAGGACGAGCGTCACCGCAAGATCGACGGTAGCAAAGATAATCGATTATCTGTCGAATCGTCTATGCTGGCAGCATGACCCGGACGGCCCAGACCTCGACCGCGGGGAAGCAGATGCTCACCGAGCAGATCTACGCACACCTGCGGAACGCGATCATGCGCGGGGACTACGCCCCCGGTGACGCACTCAAACCGCAGGATCTCGCCAAGGAGCAGTGTGTGAGTCTGGCCGTCGTGCGCGAAGCTCTCGTGCGGGTGGTCGGCGAGGGCCTCGCCGATCGGCTGCCCAATCGCGGTTTCGCCGTCCCGGAATTCTCCGACCGCCGCTGGCAAGAGGTCGCGGAGGCCCGCCGGACCATCGAACCGGTCATGCTTCGCATGTCGATCGAGCGCGGCGACGTCGAATGGGAGGCGCAGGTCCGAGCCGCCCACCACCGGCTGGCGCGCACCCCGGCGTTCGTGCCGGAGGAGGGCGAGTATTACAGCGAGGCATGGTCCGAAGCCCATCGGGTCTTCCACCGCACCCTGCTGGAGGGCTGCGGCAATCCCGTCCTGCTGGAGACCTTCGACCGGATGTGGACCGCGAGCGAGCTGGCTCGCCGGTGGTCGACATACCGCAACCCCGACCGAGACGGTGTCGAGGAACACCGCAGGCTGGAGGAAGCGGCGCTGGCCCGCGACGCCGACGCCGCGGCCGAGGCGCTGACGCGGCACCTCACTCTGACCGCGGCCGCACTGACCGGCGATACCCGCCGCGAGCCCGCGAAGGAAGCTTGATCCTCGCCCGACCTGGCAGGACAGCGGGATTCGGGATCCCTTCCGCACGGATCTACGATTCGCCTACGTAGACAGGGTCGATGCTCGGTACTCTGTGGCGACAGTAGATCGGACGACGATGAGGGAGTCGGTACGGTGCGCGGATTCGGAGACCTGGAGGCGGTGATCATGGACCGCATCTGGGACAGAGACGCGGAATCCACGACGGTGAGAGAGATTTTCGAGGAACTCTCCGCCGAGCGTGGTATCGCGTACACCACGGTGATGTCCACTATGGACAACCTGCACCGCAAGGGGTGGCTGGCGCGGGAGCGCGCGGGCAAGGCCTACCGGTACTGGCCGACGCTCACCCGCGAGGAACACAGCGCCCGGCTGATGCTGGAGGCGCTCGGCTCCGGCGGGCGCTCGGACCTGGTGCTCAGCCACTTCGTGGACCGGATCAGCGCCGAGGAGTCGGCGGGGCTGCGCGCGGCGCTGCGCAGGCTGACCGCGCGACGGACGCCCGAGGCCCCGTGAACGTCGCACTGTGCCTGATGGCCTACGGCAGCACCGTCGCGGTCTTCGGATCGCCGGTGCTGCACCGGCTCACCCGCCGCGGCGTCGCGCCGCGGCTGGGGGTGCTGGCCTGGCTGGTCGCGATCGCCGGGGCGCTCGGCGCCTGGGTGCTCGCAGCAGGCCTGTTGGCCGTCGAGTTCGCCACCTATTGGCGGCATCCGAGCGAGGCGCTGCGCGCGTGCTACTCGGTGTTGTCGTTTCCGGTGGACATGCACGGGGGCTGGGCGACTCAGTTCGCCTCCTATTCGCTGGCGGCGCTTCTCGCCTCCGGCGTCGCGGCGATGTCGCTGCAGGCCGCGCGGGTGGCGCTGCGGCTGCGCAGGCGCACCATGGCGCACGGGCGCGCCGTACGAATGGTCGGTCGAGAGATGCTCGGCGCCGGCGCGGTCGTGCTGGATTCGCCGGAGCCGCAAGCCTATTGCGTCGCGGGCCGCCCCGACACGATCGTCGTCACCAGTGCCGCGCTCGACGCACTGACCGGGGAACAGCTGGCCGCCGTCCTCGCTCACGAACACGCACACCTGCGCGGCAGGCACGCCACGCTCACCGCCGCGCTGCGCGCGATGGCGACCACCCTGCCCGGTCTGCGGCTGCTCTCCGTGGGCAACGTGGAGATCGGCAGGCTGCTGGAGATGTGTGCCGACGATCGCGCGGCCCGCGTCCACGGCCGCGAACCACTGCTCGGCGGGCTGATCGCCCTGGCAGGTGCGGGAGCTCCGGTGCCGGCCGGCGTTCTCGGCGCGGCAGGCACCGCGGTGCTCGCGCGCGCCGAACGGCTGGTCGACCCGGTGACCGGCGTGCACCGCGCCACCAACCGCACCGCCTTGCTCGGCGTGATCGCGGCTACCGTGATCGGCCTGTTCGAGATCGCCGTCGGCATTCTGTTCTGCAGCACCATGATCAACTGACCTGCCGCTGTTGTCGGACCGGCGGTGTAGCGTGCCGGAGCGAACGTCTGCTGACACAGGAGGATTGGGTGCGCGTCACCTGGGATCAGGTCTTCGGCTGGCGGCTCGCCCGCCACTACGTCGCACAGCCCGCCGCGTCGAGCGTGCCGGAGCTCGTCGGTCGTCTGTGCGGTGTGCAAGCGCAGGTCACCTCCGCGGCCGAAACGGCGGTCGCGCTGCGCAGCGCCGCACCCGAAGACGGGGCGGTGGTGCGCGCACTGTCGAACGGCACGCTGATCAAGACCTGGGCCATGCGCGGCACCCTGCACGCCATGACGCCCGCGGGCGCCGCCGCCGTCCTCCCGCTCATCGCGTCCGCCCGTACCTGGGAAAAGCCTTCCTGGCAGCGCACTTTCGGCGCCACGCCCACGGAAGTGGCCGCACTGACCGAAGCGGTGGGCGGGATACTCGCCGACGCCGAACTCACCCGCGACGAATTGGTGGAAGCGCTGCTCGCCGACAAGGCGTTCCACAAACTGGGCGAGGAGCTGCGCTCGGGCTGGGGCGCGCTGCTCAAGCCGCTCGCCTGGCAGGGCGCGATCTGCCACGGACCGGCACGCGGCAACAAGGTGACCTTCACCAGCCCGGCCCGACTCGTCCCGGACTGGCAGGAATTGGCCGAACCCGCCGCCGCGCCCGCCGCCATCACCGCCTACCTCGGCGCGTACGGTCCCGCGACACCGGAGATCTTCGACGCCTGGCTCAGCCGCAACAGCCTGCGCAAGACCACCGTGCGCGGCTGGTTCGCGGAGTTCGGCGACGCGCTCACGCCGGTGGAGGTGGAGGGCCGCACCGGTTACGTGCTCACCGAACACGCCGACGAACTCGCCGCCACCGAACCGACACCCTCGGTGCACCTGCTCGGCCCCTTCGACCAGTACGTGCTCGGACCGGGCACCGGCGACACCGAGCTGCTGCCCAAGGCGCACCGCGCGCTGGTCAGCAAGACCGCGGGCTGGATCGCCCCGATCGTCGTGGTGGACGGACGGATCACGGGCACTTGGGAACTCGAGGGTGACGAGGTGGTCGTCAGCATGTTCGACGGTGCGTCGCTGCCGAAGAACATCGACACCGCCGCGACCCGCGTGGCCCGCGCGGCCGGGCTGGATTCGGTGAGCGTGCGGGTGGCCTAGGGACCGACCCTCCCACACCACAGCGCTTCGTGGGTGTGTCGCGCGACCTGGCGCGGCGAATCCTCCACGGCCGCAAGGGCGAACTGGTCCGCGCCTACCACGACGGCATGGAAGACCAGCTCAACGCGCTGGGCCTGGTCCTGAACTGCGTCGTGCTGTGGAACTCCCGCTACATGGATCGCGCCCTGGACGTGCTGCGCGCTCAGGACTGCCCGGTGCGCGACGAGGATGCCGCCCGCTTGTCGTCGTCCGTGCGCGAGCACATCGGCCTGGACGGGCACTACAGCTTTCACCTTCCCGATCTCGGCAGCGGTCACCGGCCGCTACGTGATCCGAACACCCCGAACGAGGATTGAAACCATGGTGAGGTAGCGGCATACTCGATAGCCGGGTCGAAGGCGAACGCACAATCGGCATATGTCTGATGAGCTGAGCGAACGCGAGCAGGTCCTGCGCCAGTTGCCGCTGCCATACTCGCTGGCGTTGCGACTGCGCGACGGAGGAGTCGACCCCGCACTGATCTGTGAGTATGTCGGAGTCGAGCCCGAATCACTGGAGGGCGTTTATCGTATCGCCGAGGCGAAACTCGCCGCCCTGCACGATGCGCGGACCGACGCAACCGGTGGAGAGCCGGGTGCAGACGCAGGCTAGCGTGCCGAGCACGGTGTCATGAAACTGCTGTGACGGGTACCGCGACGATCTCGTTCGCCGACACCTCGGACGTCGTGTGCCCGCATCCATGAGTTGAACGGACTGCTCGAGCTCGCAGCCCGTTACTCGGACACAACCAGCGCCGGGTTTGTAGCATCGGTGATTGTGATGCAGGAGTGGCCGCTGATCGGTCGCTCTGAGGAGCTGGCGTTCATCGACTCGGTGGTGCGACGGCACGACAGAGCCGGCGGAGTGGTGCTGGCCGGTGGCGCGGGGGTTGGCAAGACTCGCCTCGCTCGCGAAGCCGTCGGATTGGACCGGCGGCGAGGTGCGCTTGTGTGGTGGGTGACCGGGACCGAGTGCGCGCGAGGGGTGCCGCTGGGCGCGTTCGCGGAACTGCTACCCGAACCGGGTGATCCGCACACGTTGGTGCACCGAGTGGTCGACCGGATCGCAGGCGGGCGGGAACCGGTCGTGGTCGCGGTCGACGACGCACACTTGCTCGACGATGTGTCGGCGCTTGTGGTGAATCAGCTCGTGCTGCAACGACAGGCGACGGTAGTAGCGACAGTGCGCACCGGTGAACGAGCACCGGACGCGATAGCGGCGCTGTGGAAAGAAGAACATCTCGAACGGCTGGAGATCCAGCCGTTGTCCGAACCGGAAACCGAGGCACTGGTGGCGGCCGCGCTCGGTGGGCACGTCGAGGGCGCAACGGTGCGGCGACTGTGGCGACTCAGCAAAGGCAATGTGCTGTTTCTGCGGCAGCTCGTCGTCCCCGGCGCGTTCCGCAACGACGGAGGCGTGTGGCGGTCAGCGGGTGAGCTCGAGATGCCACCGATGCTGACGGACATGGTGAATGCCCGGATCCTGACGCTCTCGGACGATGTTCGCGCGGTGGTCGATCTGCTGGCGTTGAGCGAGCCGCTACCGGTCGACCTGCTCGACGCGGCGGTCGAGCGCGGTGCTGTGGAGCGGGCCGAGGACGCCGGGGTGGTGTCGGTCGAGTCGGGCGAAGACCGGTGGGACGCGCGATTGGCGCACCCGCTCTTCGGGGAGGTGCGCCGCGCCGGTATGGGTCGCTTGCGCGCACGACGCTTGCGCGGCGAGATCGCGGTGGCGTTGGCGGACAAGGACTTTCGGCATTCCGGTGGCCAAGTGCGCCGCGCGGTGCTGCTGCTCGAGTCAGACCTTGCGGCCGATGTGGCATTGTTCGTTCAGGTCGGCGAGCATGCGCTCGGATTGTCGGACTTCCGGCTCGCCGAGCGCCTCGGGCGCGCGGCCGTCGCCGCCGGCGGCGGATTCGGTGCGCAAGCGATCGTGGCATTTGCGGCCATGTGGTCGGGCCAGCCCGAGGTCGCCGACGACGAACTCGCGGCACTGACCAGCCTGGCCGAGAACGACGGCCAACTCGTGCGGGTAACGGTGACGCGCGCGACGAATCTGGCGTACATGATCGGACGCCTCGACCAGGCCCGCTCGATTCTCGACGACGGCGTCCACCGGGTCGCTGACCCGCTGCTGCGGGATACGATGCGCGCACTGCGCGCGATGATCGACTCGTCGACCGGGCGTCTCGACGCGGCGAGGACGGTCGCGACCCAGGTCGTCGCGACCAACGGCGCAGCGGATGCGACGGTGTTGATCGGCTCGTGTGCCCTGGTCGTATGGGCGGCTACCACCGGTCGGGGCGATCTGGCCACGTACGCGGCGCAGGGAACGGCCGCATGCGAGCGGGTTGCCGAGTTCGCCAATTTCCGCTCTCCATTGATCACGCAGTACGTCAGCGGACTGATCTGGGCGGGCCATCTCGACCTCGCGGATGCCGAGGCCGCACGGTACCGGCGCGCGGTCGAAGGTTCCCCGTTGGCCGGGGCCGGATATCTCACGGGTCTCGTGCTGCTCGCCCGAGGTCGACTCGATGCCGCCCGACTCGAATTGCGTGAGGTGTGCGCGGAATTGGCGCCGCTGGGAAGTTCCGGTGGCGGATTCTATTACGCCGCACTGACCGCCTGGACACAGTGCTTGGCCCTGCGCGGTGACCTCGGAGACGCGCGTAGGACACAGGTGGAGATGCGACGGCGACGGCCTCCTATTGCCCTGTTCCACGAGCCGTTCGAACACCTCGCCGACGCCTGGGTCGCCGCGGCCGAGGGCAATGTCAGTGCGGCAATCGCCCTCGCGCACGACGCCGCCGCGATAGCGCGGCGACTGGGTCAGCACATGCACACGGTGATCGCACTGCACACCGCTACACGATTCGGGGACCGGAACGTCGCGCCCGAGCTCGCCGAGCTGGCAACGCAGGTGGAGGGGCCGAGAGCGGCTGCCGCGGCCGCACATGCCGCGGCGCTGGCCGCGGACGACGCCGCCGCTCTGACCGCCGCGGCGGCGGCGTTCGAACGCATGGGAGACCGACTTTGCGCCGCGGACGTCGCCGCACAGGCCGCCGACTCGTTCTCTCGCCATGGCCGCAACGGTTCTGCGAACATCGCGGCGGCGCGTGCGCTGCGTCTCGCAGCCGAATGCGGCGGCGCGCAGAGCCCGGCGCTGTCGCTGGTGGCCAATCCACTCCCGCTGTCGGACCGAGAACGCGAGATCATCACCTTGGCGGCCCAGGGCTTGACCAACCGGGAAATCGCCGAACGGCTGACCGTCTCCAGACGCACCGTCGAAGGACACCTCTACCGCGCGAGCAGGAAACTCGGTGTCGCCAGCCGTCACGAGTTCGCAGCGATCCTCGGACGCGACGCCAAGTAGCGACTGACCTGCCCGTTCTCGTCCGAGCGGACAACGGTTCGTTCGCACGCGTCGAGTAGGTGTTCGAGCGGAACGGCGAGGATTTCGAGTATGCGCATACTCGCGCCGCCCACGTCTGCCGGACAGATGCTGTCCATGACGCCGAAACCGGCAACGGACCTCCCGAATAGCCCCTGTCGCCGGATCCGAACGCAGCCCTTCGCTCACGACGATCAGATCTATATGAATTACTTCACGACCAATGCTCTCCCGCGCCCGTTGCGACAAAGTGTCTCCGCGATCCTGGACGCAAAACCCAGCCAACACGAACCATCGATTCGAGAGGAATAACGATCATGGGCGACAATTTCTGGCACCACAATGTGCCGAGTAGCAGCGACAACCCGGTCGCCAAAGGATCCAGTCCGACGAGCTGGTTCACTCCGAAGGACGTCGTGCAGCATGTCGCTTATGTGGGCACGGACCAGCAGGTGCACGAGGCGTTCTTCCGGTTCGGTGGCGACAATTTCTGGCATCACAACGTGCCCAGTGCCGGCGATATCCAGGTAGCTCCCGGAACAAGCCCGACCAGCTGGTACACCCCCAATGACAACGTGCAGCATCTGGCTTATGTCGGCACGGACCAGCGCGTGCACGAAGCTTTTCATCGGTTGTCCGATGGCGACAATCAGTGGCACCACAACGTGCCCAGTGCCGGCGATATCCAGGTAGCTCCCGGAACAAGCCCGACCAGCTGGTACACCCCGAAAGACGATGTGCAGCATATTGCTTACATCGGCACCGACCTGCACGTGCACGAGGCGTTCTACCACCTGTCGGGCGGCGATGGGCAATGGCATCACAATATCCCCAGCGCCGGGGGTATCACGATCGCGCCCGGAACCTTCCCGACCAGCTGGTACACCCCTAACGACAACGTCCAACATCTGGCCTATGTCGGGACCGACCAGCACGTGCACGAAGCCTTCTTCCGGCTGCCCGACACCTCATTAGAGCGAGCGAGGCGAGCAATTGAGGCCCGCTGGATCGAAGCAGGCGGACCGATGTCCAGGGTAGGCCTGCCGGTAGGACCGACAATCAGCCCACACGCCATCGACGGTGGGTTCCAGGCGGATTTTCGATCCGGAGCCATCAGAATCCTGGGCAACCTCCCACCGGAAATCCCTCCGGGAGGTGATTGGGTGCGTGTCTGGTGGGTCGGCCTGGAATGCGTCATCCGCCAGGAATCCGAGGATGAAATCTTTGGCACGGTCTTCTGTCATGCGCCAGGTCGAACAGCGAAAGCGAATGTCGTCATATTCCCCGGCGGAAACGAGACCCTGAAAATGGGGAAGTCGGGCGCGCGCGTCCTCAAAACAAACGAACTCCTTTACGAGGGCCGCTCGTGAACGTCACGCTGGGTGCGACGCTTATCGAAAACGACTCGGGAGATGTCGAGGAAATATCCAAAGAAGTCGCCAATAGAATAACCGAAGCCAGCGCCGCTCTTCTCACCGGCCTGACCGGGCTCCCTGCCGAAGCGGTAAACAATCAAACCTGGTACAAAGACGGCATTGGATCGATCGTCGGCCTGGTACTGGACGACGTATTCGGAATAGGCGACGACGCATATCTTCCCGTATCGAAACTTGTCACGTGGCAGACACTCAACAAATTCGCAGAACCTGGCAGCTATCAGCGCCCGGGTGAACCGCAAATAATCGAGGCGTTCAGCGACTTCCTCGACGCTTCCGGCGTCGATGATGCCGGCGATCGAGGACAGTACCGGTTCTACTTCCTTTTCGAGCACGCAAACCCTCCTGGCTGAGTTACCGGCACTGGACGGGCAGATGTATGTGCAGTGTCGTGACTGCGGAAAGCAGGCGCGCAGTTGCATCCGCAACGGCGCCTCGTCGGGGATCCGTCCACCGCGCGATAGCTCAACGGCGGCGCCGGGCGGCGGGATCGGTCTGCGCCTGCCACCGGATCAACGACTCGACCGAGGGACGGGCGTACTTCGCCAGCGAGCGCACCGAGGTGTGCCCGAACAGGCGCATCAGCATCGGCGTGGACGCCCCGTCCTCGGCAGCGTGGGTCAGCTTCGAATGCCGCAGCTGATGCAACGTGAACGGTCCGCCTGGAAAGTCTTCGGTGTGGACTTCGAAGATCTCCGCCGCCCGCCGGTATGACAGCCGCGCCCGCCCGCTGCCGGGGTCGATATCGGCTTTGGCCACGCCGGATTTCGTGCGAATGTGCAAAGCGACGCCAATTCGCCAGATCGCCGCCACTGAGTCGTTCCCCCGACGGGCCGGCGGTGAGATCCTGATCTTGGAGGGGGCGAGTAGTCGAAGGAAGTAGCGCGATGTCGAAGTCCGGCGGCAAAGGCGGTGGCCATGCCAGCGGCGGCAAGATGACCGTCAGCAGGGCCTCCGCGATCCAGAGTGCCGGCGCCCGTAACCCGGGCAGCCGCACGGACGCAACAGGGTTCGCTGGCCGAGCCCAGTCCGCGGGCGCGACCAACGCCAACAGGAGCGGCGGAACCGGCAAGAAATAGCCACAGCCACAACCGATTTCGTGATGCCCTGGGAACTCGCCCGGGGCGTCACGGCATTAGCGCCGGATTCCGGCCGGTTGCGCCACTACCCCCGGACCCCAGCGGTGAAAGCAGACGATCTTGCCGGGGAACCTCGCGGCGATGCGGTTGGCCAGCTCACGCCGACGGGTCCATCGCTATTGATTTCCGTGTTCGCCATCGGTGCCTGGTTCTGATCGCGTTCGGGCGATGCGGTCAGTCTCCGGTCCGCTTCCCGACGAATACCTCGAGTCCGTCGAGGATGCGTTGCAGACCGAAGTCGAAGTGGTCGAAGGACATGTCGAACGCCGCCTCCGAGAGTGCGGCGACCACGGGGTAGCGGCCGGTGGCGAGGGCCTTCTCGAGCGCCGGTTCCTGCGCCTTCCAGAACTCGGCGTCGGTCATGCCCGTCGTGCGCTCGGCTTCCTGCGCGAACACCCGGGTGCGGGCGACGCCCGCGACGTAGCCGGAGATCATCACGAGCACCGCGATCATCTCGGGATCCGCGAGCCCCATCGGTCCGATCCGCGTGAGCAGCTGTTCCATGCCGGCCAGCGCGCCAGGCCCGAGGACGGGGCGGGTCTGGTTGACCTCGAGCAGCCAGGGATGGTGGCGATACATTTCGAGCGATTCGTACGCGTACGCGCGTAGCGTTTCGCGCCAGCCCTCGGATGGAATCTCCCCTTCGGGGGGTTGCTGCACTCGATCGAGCATGAGATCGAGCAGTTCGGCCTTGCCGGGCAGATACCGGTAGAGCGACATCGTTCCGGTGCCCAATTCGGTGGCGACGCGCCGCATGGTGACCGCTGCCAAGCCCTCGGCGTCGGCCACCCGCACCGCGGCTTCGACGATCCGGTCGAGTGTGAGCGTGGGTTTGGGCCCGCGGCTCGGTCGATGACCGGTGTCCCAGAGCAGATCGAGTGTGCGCGCGATGTCGCCGCTGCCGCTGGTCTCCGTGGTCGTCATGCCTTCAGATTAAACGCTTGGCGTAAAACTGGGTACGTTGTACTCTAAATCGGGTACAACGTACCCAGTTTGGGTTCGACAGGGAGGATTCGGTGAACGACTACGCGGTGCGGGCCGAGGGCTTGCGCAAGAGATACGGGGACAAGAACGCGCTCGACGGCTTCGATCTCACCGTGCGACGCGGCACGGTGCACGGTCTGCTCGGGCCCAACGGCGCGGGGAAGACGACGGCGGTGCGCATCCTGTCCACCCTCATCCGCCTCGACAGCGGGCACGCGACGGTGGCCGGGCTCGATGTGGTGCGGCAAGCCAGGGAGGTGCGGGCGCGCATCGGGCTGACTGGCCAGTACGCGGCGGTCGACGAGGTGCTCACCGGGCGGCAGAACCTCGAGATGTTCGGCAGGCTGTTCCACCTGGGCGGGCGCCGCGCCGAACAGCGGGCGAACGAACTGCTGGAACGCTTCGACCTGGTCGACGCCGCCGACCGCGGCGTCGGCAAGTACAGCGGCGGCATGCGGCGGCGACTCGATCTGGCGGCCTCGATGATCCTCGCCCCGGACGTGCTCTTCCTGGACGAGCCGACCACGGGACTGGATCCGCGCAGCCGCGGCGAGGTGTGGGAATCGGTGCGCGCGTTGGTCGCCGACGGAACGACCGTGCTGCTCACCACGCAGTACCTCGAGGAGGCGGACCGGCTCGCCTCCCGGATCACCGTCATCGACCAGGGGCGCGCGATCGCCGACGACACCCCGGACGGCCTGAAGAACACGGTGGGCGGCGACCTGATCGAGGTGGTCGCCGCCGACGCGGCCGATCTGCCGCTGGTGGCCAAGGTGGTCGCCAGGGTCTGCACGGGTGAGCCGGACACCGACGACGCCGAGCGCCGGGTGTACGCACCGGTGACCGACCGCGTCGCCGCACTCACCGAGGTGGCCCGCACCCTCCAGGACGAGGACATCGCGGTCGAGGACATCGGGTTGCGCCGTCCGAGCCTCGACGACGTGTTCCTGCAACTGACCGGGCACCGGACGATCGCCGAGGAGGCCGCCTGATGAGCACCATCGATCTCGTGCAGACCCGTTCCCGGGCGTACTGGGCGCTGGCCGACTGCTGGAATGTGGTGCGGCGCGGGCTGACCCACTACCAGCGCCAGCCGGTGAACATCGCCTGGCAGCTCGGCTTCCCGATCCTGTCGGTGCTGCTCTACGGCTACGTGTTCGGCAGCGCCATGACGGTGCCGGGCGGCGGCGACTACCGGGACTTCCTGATGCCGGGCATGTTCGCGATGACGATGGCGTTCGGCTTCATCAACACCGCGACGCTCGTCGTCCACGACGCCACCAAGGGCGTCATCGACCGATTCCGCTCCATGCCGATGGCGCCTTCGGCGGTGGTGTCCGGGCGCGGCGTGACCGATCTGATCGTCGCGTGCGCCGAGCTGACCGTCCTGATGATCACCGCGTACGCGATCGGCTGGCGGCCGGACGGCGGCATCCTGGGTGCGGTGGCGTCCTTCGCGCTGCTGCTGTGGCTTCGGTTCGCGCTGATCTGGATCGGCGTCTGGCTCGGGCTGCTGGTGCCGAACCCGGAAGCGGCGGGCGGGCTGTTCGCCGTCGCGTTCCCGTTGACGATGATCTCCAGCATCTTCGTCGCGCCGCAGCTCATGCCGAGCTGGCTGGGGCACATCGCGGCGTGGAACCCCATCTCCTCGACGGTGGCCGCCACCCGCGAACTGTTCGGAACGCCGGTGGGCAGTGGTGATTCGTGGATCGAGCAGCACGCGGTGTTGATGGCGGTGGTGTGGCCGCTGGTGCTGACAGCGATCTTCCTGCCTCTCGCGGTGCACCGCTTCCAGCGGTTGAGTCGCTGAAAACCGTTGCTGCCCGGCATTGTTCAGCGATGCCGGGCAGCAACCGCCCTATGTCCGCGCCGGTGCCGACGTTTCCGGCGCGGTGTGCACGGCGGGACGCGGCATCCGCGCCCCGAGCCCGACGACACCGGACGCGAGCGCGACGGCGGCCACGACGTACCATCCGCGGCGGAACGCATCCAAGGTGGCGAGCGGATCGGCGGGGGAGCCGAGAACCGCGACCAGCACTGCGACGCCGACAGCCAAACCGATCTGCCGTGCCATGCTCAGCACTGCCGACCCCGTGGCGAACCCTTGCGGCGGTAGACCGCTGGTGCCCGCGGCGAACGCGGTCGGCAGTGTCAGGCCGACGCCGAGACCGCTGAGGACCATGCCGGGCAGCAGACCGGCGGGGTAGTCCGGCGCGAGCTCGATCGCGCGGGCCCACCACACCATGCCCGCCGCGAACGCGACACCGCCCGCGGCGATCACCGGTCCCGCGCCGACGCGCCCGATCAACCGCCCCGCCAGGACAGCCACGACCGGCACCACCAGCGGCCCGGGCGCGATGGCGAGCCCGGTGCGTAGCGCCGACCACCCCCAGACGGTCTGCGCCCACAACACCACCGACAGCAGCATGCCCGCGAACGCCACTTGGAACAGCAGCGAATTCGCCGCCATCGACGTGAAATTCGGGGCGCGCAGCAAGCCTGGGTCGACGACCGGACTGTGGTGGCGCGTCGAGGAGATCGCGAACGCGACACCGAACACCACCGCCGCCGCGAAGGCGCCCAGCGTCTGCGGCGACGCCCAACCCCAGTCCTCGCCCTTCACCAGGCCGAGCACGAGCGAGGCGATCGCCCCGACCAGTGCGGCCGCGCCGAACAGATCCGGCAGCGCCCCGCCGTCGCCGCGTGGGTCGGGCAGCCTGCGCAGGCCGACGACGAGCGCCCCAAGACCGATCGGCACGTTCACCAGAAACACCCAGCGCCAGTCGATTTCGACGAGCAGGCCGCCGATGACCGGTCCGAGCGCCGCGCCGAGACCGCCGAAGGCCACCCACAGCCGCACCGCCGTGGCACGCCGCTCGGGCGGCGTCGCAGCCAGCACCAGGCCGAGCGACGACGGCGTCAGCATGGCGCCACCGACCGCCTGGAGCACTCGGAACACCACCAGCGCGGCCACATTCCACGCGGCCGCGCACAGCGCGGAGCCGAGCACGAACACCGCCAGTCCCAGCAGGAAGGTGGTGCGGTTGCTGCCGCGGTCGCCGAGGCGACCCGCGGGCACCAGGAGCGCCGCGAACACGATGGCGTAGGCGTTCAGTACCCAGGAAAGGCCGGCGAGCTCGGTGTTGCCGAAATCGCGCGCCATGTCCGGCAGCGCCACGTTGACGATGAACAGGTCGAGGCTCGACAGCAGGATGCCGACCGACACGATCGCGAGCACGAGCCGCGAATCCGTCGTGGTCCGATCGGACTCGGGGGCAACAGTATTCACCAGCATCTCTCGTTTCAGCCGAGAACTCGGCGGTTCTGACGGGCCGAGACGAGCAGCCGCCCCGACTCGTCCCAGATATCGACGTCGTCCACCGACCAGCCGCCACCGGTGCCGGTGTTGGCGGCGCGCACGAGCACCCGCTGCGAGGCGGGCTCGGTGAAGTCGGTGTGCACGTACATCGAGAACCCGACCGTCGGGACGGCGACCGGAGCCGAGAGCGTGGGAAAGATGCCCGGCGGTAGCGCGTCGGCCAGGATCGCGAGCGTGGCCGCGTCCGTGGCCATCGGCGGATCGAGGGCGAGCCACGCGCACATCCAGGCCTGCGCGGACGCGGTCAACGGCAACGGGCCCGCGGCAGGGCGAATGTCGAAATGGGCTGCGGCGGGGACGATCTCGGGTGGCAGCCGGAATGCCGCGCAAGCATCGGCCGTGGTCACCTCGGGGGCGGGCCGTTCGGCACGGTCCGGCACCGAGCTCGGTGCGGTCCGGCCGAGCATGATCGACGCGGCCGCGACGGGTCCCGATTCCTGGCGCGCGACCACATCGACGATCGCGGTGCTGCGCCCGACCGGCTGCGGGGTGGCCGAGAAGGTGAACGCGCCGTCGACGGGCCGGCCGAGGAAGCGGAGGTCCACGGCGCGGACCGGCAGGTCGTCGCCCGCCGCGCGCCGGGCCACCTCGACCAGCAGCGCGGCGAGCACACCGCCGTGCGGACCGGTCCAGCCGCGCCACGTTCGATCCACCTCTGCTTGCCAGGTCCCAGGGCTGGTCGCGCCGAGCGCGAACACGTCGCCCAGCGACCGCTGAGTGAGTTGCTTCATAAAACGCACCATAGGCTAGTGAGTTCTTTCAAGCAACCGACTAGGCTGACGGGCATGCGCAGGACGAGCTTCGAAGAGATGAACTGCTCGCTGGCCCAGTGCCTGGAGGTGGTCGGGGAGTGGTGGACGCTGCTGATCGTGCGCGACGCACTGTTCGGCGTGACCCGCTTCGACGACTTTCGCGCCCGGCTCGGCATCGCCCGCAATGTGCTGACCCAGCGCCTGGAAAACCTGGTAGCCAACGGCATCCTGGAAAAGGTTCCGTACCAAGAGAATCCGCCACGACACGACTACCGGCTCACGCCGAAGGGGCGTTCGCTGTGGCTGGTCGTCACCGCGATGCGTCAGTGGGGCGACGAGTGGGCCGCGCCGGACGGTCCGCCGCTCGAGTTGGTGCACACCACCTGCGGCCACCGGACGACGATCGAACCCGTGTGCTCGGAGTGTGGTGAGCATGTTCAGGGCTGTGAACTGCGACCGGTGTACGGCCCCGGCGCGAGCGACAAGACGCTCATCCCGGCCGCGCTTGCGGCGGACGCGGCTCGCATCGTGCCGCCGCGATAGGCTGCCCGCGTGACGGACGCGCGAGTGGAAACGGTCATCGACACGGTCGCGTGGGTGCGCATCGAGGACGGTCGCATCCTGTGCGCGCGCCCCCGCGGCAAGGACATCTTCTACATTCCCGGCGGCAAGCGGGAAGGCACGGAGACGGATCTGGAAACGCTGCTGCGCGAGATCGAGGAAGAGCTAACCGTCGCATTGATTCCCGAGACCGCCCGGCACGTGGGTACGTACGAGGCGGCGGTGCACGGACCGGACGACGGCGTCACCGTGCGCATGAGCTGCTACACCGCCGACTATCGTGGCACGCTCACCGCGAGCAACGAGATCGACGAAACGGCCTGGTTCGGCTACGCCGACCGGCCGCTCGTGCCGCCGGTCGACCAGTTGCTCTTCGACGACCTCGCCGCGGCGGGCATGCTGCACTGATGCTTGCCCGCGGGCGGCTCGCCCCGGCTCGGACTTCCCTCACCAGATCGACGAAGCGCTCCGCACCATCGCCGACCTGTGCGACGCGCACGAAGCCGTGCGAGCGAGATCGCGCCGACGATGGGCCGTGCCATGAACGACTTGCGGGCGCAACTGCGCGGTGCGGCGCACCCCGCGATACGGTCCCAGGATGAAGTCGGTTCGCTCGCTCGCCCGCTGGGTCGGGTACGCGCTGGCCGCGCTGCCGCTCGCCGCCGCGCGGGTCGCGGCCCGGATGCGCGTGCCGCGCAGGTGGCTGCGTGAACCGATCCGGCGGCGCGGCATCACACCGATGCGGATCGTCGCGCATTCGATCCTGAGCGCGGGCGTCGGGCTACTGACGTGGTTCCTCGCCTTCCTGGCGGGTATCGCTTTCGTCCGCGGGGTCGCGTATCCGCTGGTCGGCGCGAATGACTACGAGAATTCGTGGGGCGGGCCAACATTGGCCGGGGCGTGGGCCGTGCACGCGGCGCTCGGCGTCGGGCTGCTTCCGGTATGGCTGGCGGCGCTCGCCGGGCTCGGCGCCCTGCAATTGCGGCTCATACGCAGGCTCTTCGAACGCACCGGGCCGGCGTGGCCGATTCCGGTGGCGATCGTCCTCACCATCGGCGGCGTTTTCCTCTTCCTGGCGTGGCTCGCCCAGGTGTGAGCGAGCCACGCCGCGCCCTGCTGGTCGGGGGCGTCGCCGAGGCCGGTCTGCGCGCCGTCCAGTTTCAGGACCTGTTGAGGTCGATGTTCCGCATCGTTACCAGCGCGGTGGCGCACAGCGCCTCCGTGTCGCCGGTGACCGCGTAGACGTCGGCCGCCGCGACGGTGACGGTCGTGCTCGACTTCACCACTCGACCGCGGGCGATCACCTTGTCGCCCTTGGCCGGAGCCACGATCTTCACCGTGTAGTCGATGGTCATGTTGACCCATCCGGGCGGCAGCATGGTGCCCGCGGCCGAGCCGCCTGCGAAGTCGGCGAGCATGCCGAGCACGCCGCCCTGGAAGTAGCCATTGTGCTCGGTGAGCTCCGCACGGTAGGGCTGGACCAGCTCCGCTTCGCCCGGGGCGATAGCGCCGAATTCGAAGCCGAGGTGCTTGGCCGCGGGCATGCTCAACACCGCACCCTTGACCAGTGCCGCGAAGTCGGGGTTCGGTGCCGTCAGTGTCGTCGTGGTCATCGTTGTGCCTCCCTGTTGGTGGTGCCGGAGCCGGGCCGGCCTTCCGGCTTCCGTTCGAGCCATTGGCTGGTGATCCTTTTCGCGACCTGCAACACCGGCCCTGGATCACGTTGCGCCCGAGCCAGGATCAGCGCGCCTTCGAGCGCGGAGAGAACGAGCATCGCCTCCGTTGCCGGGTCGTCGACCACCCCGTCGGCGGCGATGCGAGCGGCGAGCAGTTCCCGCCAGCGGTCGTAGCCGGTGCGCACCGCGTCTCGTACCGTCGTGGCATCGGGGCCCGCGTCGAGCACCGCCGTGGCGAGCGCGCAACCACGCTGGAACTCCGAGTCCTCGAGTCGTGTCGCGAGCGCGACGGCGAACGCGCAGACGGCGGTCGCGGCATCGGGCGCCGAGGAAGTCAGGTGCTCGATCAGCCTGCCGATCTCGTTGCCGCGCAGGCGCAACGCCTCGGCCGCGAGTTCCTCCTTGCCGCCGGGGAAGTGGAAATACAGCGACCCTTTGGTGACGCCACTGAGCCCGAGAATCTCCGCGATCCCGGTGCCCGCGTAACCCTGCACTTGCAGCAGATCGGCCGCCGCTACCACCAGCCGCTCGCGGGTCGGCAACTCGGCAAGTCTAGACCGATCGGTACTCGCATCGACCGATGGTCTCGTATCACCGCTCATGAACATGGATATTACCTCTGTACCACTCGGTCTACAAGCAGTAGGCTGGCCGCGAAATCGGAAGGGAGTCCTGATGCACTACGAACCCCGTGGAGAAGTCGGCACGCACGACACCGTGCAGACATGGCGCGACACCGGTCGATTCTTCGAGTTCCGCGGCCGCCGCATCTTCTATCGACGCCAGGGCGATGGCCCGACGGTCTTGCTCGTCCACGGCTATCCGTTCGGATCATTCGAGTGGCACCGCATTTGGAGCAAGCTGACGGCGAACCTCGATGTCATCGCACCGGACATGCTCGGTATGGGGTTCTCCGACAAGCCGATCCGGGCCGGCTACAGCCTGATGATGCACGCGGACATGCACGAGGCGCTGTTACGAGATCTCGGCGTCGACCATTTCGCCGTCGTCGGTCACGACTTGGGTGTTTCGGTCGTCCAGGAAATGCTGGCCCGGCGAGCCGACGACCCGACACTGCCTTCGATCCGCGCCACGGTCTTCCTCAATGGCGGACTCTTCGCTGAGACCTACCGCGCGCGATCGATTCAGAAGATCCTGTCCAGTCCGGTGGGGCACGTGATAGGTCCGCTGCTGCCGCGGTCGGCGATCCGGAACGCGGTCACGGGGTTGTTCGGACCGGATACCAAACCTGCGAACGGCGAGCTGGAACCACTCCTGGACATGTTGCGACACAACGGTGGTCGCTACGTGTCGCACATGGTGGGCAGATTCGTCCAGGAGCGGCGAGCGTTGCGTGACCGACTCGTTCGGCCGCTCATCGACGCGGCGGTACCGATGGTCTTCGTCAACGGGACCGCCGACCCGAATTCCGGCGCCCACATGGTCGCGCGATATCGCGAGCTGGTGCCGGACCCGCAGGTCATCGAGCTACCCGGTATCGGGCACTGGCCTCAGCTCGAAGCGCCCGACGCCACCGTCGAATCGATTCTCGACTTCTTGGGTCGAGTCGAGCGCAGCGCATCCTGAGCGGCTCCCCGCAGAGCAACCTTCGATAGGACAGCCGAACCGGCCTGGTCGCGGGCGCACTCGTTCCAGGGTGGCCGCGACCTCGTCTCCGGTGAATAACGTTGTGCGTGGGCAGTGCTCGACGCGGGCGGCGGATCGTACCGTGAACGGTAGGGGATCGCCAGGCCACGAGGGGGTGAACTGTGCGACTCGCAAAACGAACGTCCATTCCTTGACAGGCGCGGGACTCCGGGGAAACACTGGACTCCACCTAAGTGGAGACACCATCTCCTCTTAGGTGCAGACCGGTGGGCCCCGGAAACAGCGTTGTTTTTCCGTCGAAGGCGGTTCGATGACCATCACGACAACCACCACGAACCAGCCAGGCGTCGTCGCCCTGCGCGATCCGCGAGCGCGCGATGCCGAGCTGACCGGCGCCAAAGCGGCGGCCCTCGCCAGGGCCGCCGCCCACGGCCTGCCCGTGCTGGAGGGATTCGTTCTCACCACCGCGTGGTCGCACCACGGCGACCCGCCCGAAGCCGAATGGCGCGTACTGTCCGGTGCGGGCGCGAAAGCTCTTGTGGTGCGATCCTCCTCGGTTGCCGAGGACGGTGCGCAGCAGTCCATGGCGGGCCTGTTCACCTCGGTGCTCGACGTCCGCGATTGGCAGGGCTTCCGCGACGCCGTGGACGTGGTGCTCGCCTCGGGTCCGCCCGCCGAACTCGGCGCGGGCGAGGCCGCGATGGCGGTGCTGGTCCAGCCGTTCCTGGCGGCGGGCTGGGGTGGTGTCGTCTTCACCGCCGACCCGGTCACCGGGCGGACCGACCGGATGATGATCACGGCGTCCCGCGGCGGACCCAGCGCGGTCGTCGGCGGGGCCGAGGCCGGGTGGACCGCGACTTTGACCAGGCGGGGACGGGTCGCCTCGGTCGCGACGCCCGACGCCGATCCGCTGCCGAGCGGTCTGCGGCGCAAGGTCGTTCGCCTGGCACTGCGCGCGGAGCGGGTGTTCGGCGGCGCGCTGGACATCGAGTGGGCCATCGACACCCGGGGCCGCGTGATTCTGTTACAGGCCCGCCCGGTCACGGCGCTGCACGGACCGGTGCGGGGACCGATCCTCGGGCCGGGCCCGCTGGCCGAGACCTTCCCTGATCCGCTAAGTCCGCTCGAACAGGATCTGTGGTTGTCGCCCTTGGCCGATGGACTCCGGGTCGCGATCGACCTGACCAGCGCGGCGCCCCCGCGCGCGCTGCACGAGTCCCCGGTCGCCACCGCCGTGCGCGGGATCGCGGTGGCGGATCTCGAACTGCTCGGCGTGGTGCGGCCGCGGCGCACCCTCACGCGGATCCTCGACCCGCGTCCCGGAGCGCGGCGGCTCGGCGCGGCCATGCGGGTGGGCAGGCTCGCCGCGGCGCTACCGGATCTGGCACAGCAGACATGCGAACGGGTCGATACGGATCTCGCGGAGATTCCGCCGCTGGCCGAGCTGACCGATCTCGCCCTGCTCACCGTGCTCGACAACGCCCGCACCGCGCTCACCGCTGTTCACGGCTACGAGGCCTTGGCCGGAATGCTCGGCGGGAAGGGTGAATCCGCGCCCACCGCGGCCGCGATGGCGCTGTCGGCCCTCGCCACCGCGCGCGCCACCGGTCTGCCCGACGATCGGGTGATCGAGGAATTGCCCGTGGTGCTGGCGCTGATTCCGCCTCGGGTCGGTCCGCCGCCACAGGCGCCAAAGGTCGAGGGCGCTCCGATGCCGATCGGCGACGCCGCGGGCGAGCTGGCGCTGGCGAGGGAAGCCCTGCGGCTGCGCGCCCGCTGGGTGCAGGAGCTCGGCGCCAGGGCGGCATGGGAACTCGGCGGACGCCTCACGGCAGCCCGGCTGGTGCACGATCCCGAAACTCTGACGCTGCTCACGCTGGACGAACTGCGAAGCGCCGTGCGACACCGGCGGTTGCCGGACGACTTGCCCGACCGCACCCCACCGGACCAGACGCCGCTGCCCACCGAATTCCGGCTGGCCACCGACGGTTTCCCGATCGCGGTGTCGCGCAGGCGGGGCCGCGGTGACCGCGGCGTCGGCGCGGGCGGGGGCGTCGGCCGCGGCATGGTGCACATCGGCGACCACCCGCCCGCGGGGTCGGTGCTGGTCGTGCGGCATCTCGACCCTCGGCTGGCCGTCGTGGTGCCGAGGCTGTCCGGCCTGATCGCCGAAACCGGCAGCCCACTCAGTCATCTGGCGATCCTGGCCCGCGAGCACGGCGTCCCGGTGGTGGTCGGCTATCCCGACGCGACCCGGCGGCTGCCGGACGGCGCGATCGTCCAGGTCGACGGGCGCAGCGGCGAAGTGCGGCAGACGACCGAAACGGAGGACCACCGATGACCCAGGATCGCGGTGTGCGGGGGCTCGGCGTGCTGCTTGCCGTCGGCACTCTGATCGCCACGGGCGCTTATGTCTTCGTCTACCTGTACCGGTGGGAGTGGAACCGGGCCATTCTCACCGCGGCGCTGTTCATCGCGGCCGAGATCGCGCTGGTCGCCATGCTGCTGACCAGGCGCCTGCGGGATGTACAGCGCGAACTCGGCGCCGCGGGGGAGCGGGCGCGCACGGCGCGGATCGTGCACGCGGCCACGCCCGCGCCGCGGGTCACCTTCGCCTGGCTCAGCAGACCCGACCGGCTCGGCGTGTTCGTTCCGGTACTGCTGGCGGGCGGGGTGCTGCTCACCGGGGTGGCCTGGCTGGTGGAGCGGCTGGCCAAGCTCACCGCAGGCCCGGCCACCGAACACCGCATCGTGGACCGGCTGGACCGGCTCGCTCTGCCGCCCAACGGTTTCCTCACCCCGAGCGCGGACCGCCTGCACCTGCTGCACGGTCCACTCGTCCGGCCGCGGCGGTGACCCGATGCGCCGAATCCTGCTGCTCGGCACGGGCGCGGTGCTCATCGTGACGGTGGTGCTCGCCATGGCCGACCGCATGAAGTTCGAAACCGACCGGGGCACGGCGGCGAGCACCCAGGTGGTGCGCTTCGACGCACGGGCCAAGGACGCCGGAGTGTCGTCCGAGCCCGCGCTGCGGTTGTGGGACAAGTGCGCGAGCCACGTCAACCACGTGCGCATCGTCGCGGGGCCGGTGCCCGACGGCGACGCGTGGGCGGTGACGCTCGCACCGGCGCTCGGCGAACACACCGAGCGCCGCCTGGTCGGCTGCCTCGAGGACCTGACCGTCGACGGCGTGCTCGGCCGCTATCTCGGCTCACCGTCCGGCTAGCCGGCTCAGGTCGTGACGGGCTCGCGTCCGGCCAGCTCGATGAGATGCTGAACCAGGGTCAGCAGCACGTTCTTCGCCGATTCGCGGTCGCGGGCGTCGCACAGCATGACCGGGGTGTGCTGGTCCAGATCCAGCGCGTCGCGCACCTCGTCCTGGGTGTAGCGCGGCGCTCCGTCGAAGCAGTTCACCCCGACCATGAACGGCAGTCCGCGGCGCTCGAAGAAGTCCACGGCGGCAAAGGAATTGCCGAGACGCCGGGTGTCGGCCAGCACCACCGCGCCGAGCGCGCCGCGGGACAGCTCGTCCCACAGGAACCAGAATCGGTCCTGGCCGGGCGTGCCGAACAGGTACAGCACCAGATCGCGGTCGATGGTGATGCGCCCGAAGTCCAGCGCCACCGTGGTGGTCGATTTGGACTCCACGCCGGACAGATCGTCGACGCCGGTGCTGACTTCGGTGATGAGTTCCTCGGTGCGCAACGGCGCTATCTCGCTGATCGACGAGACCATGGTGGTCTTGCCGACGCCGAAGCCGCCCGCGATGAGGATCTTGACCGACGCGGCCAAGTGTTGCGGCCCGTCGGGATCGAGCCGGGCGGGGTCAAAGTTTTCTGATGCCATCCAGTACCGCTCGCAATATGTTGAGATCGCCGGGGCCAGCCTCCGGTTGTACCGGAGCCCGGAAGATCAAATGTCCCTCGCCGATCAGGTCGCCGACGAGAATCTTGGTCACCGCAAGGGGAAGTTTCAAGTTCGCCGCCACTTCGGCCACCGACTGCGGATCACGGCACAGGCGTACGATTTCCGCGTATTCGGGCTCCGGCCTGCGCAAAGTGGGTGCGGGCGATGCGGTGACCACCACCGTGACGATGTCCAAATCGTGACCTGCGCCCATGGTGCGCCCACGGGTCAGCGCGTACGGCCGGATCAACGGTCCGGCCGCGTCGTCGAACCACGGCTCACTCCGGCGCGTCATGGCAATCGGGCGGGGGTGGAGAGATAGGAGCCGACGCGCTGGACCGTGACGTTCATTTCGTAGGCCACCATACCGAGATTCGCGCTCTCGGAGGCCTGAAGGGCAAGGCAGGCATTGTCACCCGCCGAGGTCACGAACAGCACGGCGCGATCGAGTTCGATGACCGCCTGGCGCACGCCGCCGCCGTCGAATCGGCTGCCCGCGCTGCGCGCGAGCCCGTACAGGGTCGAGGACATGGCGGCGAAGTGTTCGGCGTCGTCGCGGCTCATCGCGGTGGAGCGGCCGAGCAGCAGTCCGTCGGTGGACAGCACCACCGCGTGCCGCACACCGGCCAGCCGATCCACCAGATCATCGAGCAGCCAGTTGAGATCACCGGGTTTGGGAGCGGTCACTGCACGCCTTCCTCTTCGTCGGCGGGCTGCGCACGGCGACCCTGCCGGGTTCCATTCTCGATGGCGGACATCAGATCCCGGGCCTGTTCGGCGGAACGCTCGCGTTCGACGACGGGCTCGGTGGACGATGGCTTCGCCAGCTCGGGTGCGAGATTGGCCTGTCGGTTGCGTTTGGGCAGCACGGGCCTGCCGTCGGCGGTGATCGCGGGCGCGTCGGCCGAGCTCGGCGGCGCCTGTTCGGGTTCCGGCGCAGGTGGGTCCATGGTGAGCACCGCGGCCGAAGACTCCGCCGTGCCAGCGGGCGTTTCGGTTCCTGGCGCCTCGATGAACGGCACCGGATGCCGCGGGCGTCGCGCCTGCTCGGGTGCCGGGGTTTCCGGCGCGGCCGGCGCGCTGTCGGTGACGAGCAGCGAGGTCGGGATGAGCACGATGGCGCGAATGCCGCCGTAGTCGGATTCCGCGAGCCGCACCGCGACGCCGTGCCGGACACCGAGCTGCGCCACCACGAACAGCCCGAGACGGGAATCCGCCGAGAGCGTGGCGACGCCGAAGTCCGGTGGATTGCGCAGCATCTCGTTCACCCGGAGCAGCTCCGCCTCCGGCATGCCCATGCCCTGGTCGCTGACCTCGACGACCACGCCGCGGCCGACGATGTTGCCCGAGATCTCCACCCGGGACTGCGGCGGGGAGAACGCGGTCGCGTTGTCCACCAGCTCCGCCACCAGGTGCACGAGGTCGGCGACCACGGTACCGAGCACACGCGCGTCGGGCAGCTTCGACACCCGCACGCGCGAGTAGTCGAGCGTCTCGCCGACCGCCGAGCGCACCAGATCCATCACCGGAATCGGATAGCGCCACTGCCTGCCCGGCTGACCGCCGCCGAGAATGATCAGGTTCTCCGCGTTGCGGCGTTCGCGAGTCGCCAGGTGATCGAGCCGGAACAGCGTCTCCAGCAGCGCCGGATCCTCCTGGCGCGCCTCGGCCTCGTCCAGGATCTCCAACTGCCGGTGCACCACGATCTGGCTGCGGTGCGCGATATTGAGGAAGACCGCCTTCACGCCCTCCCGGGTGCGGGCCTCGTCCACGGCGGCGGTCACCGCGGCCGCGTGCGCGTGTTCGAATGCCTGAGCCACTTCGCCGATCTCGTCGCGGCCGTAGTCGAGGCGTGGCGTCTCCGCGGCAGCATCGATGTCCTCGCCCGCGCGCAACCTGCGCATCATGTCGGGCAGCCGGTCGTCGGCCAGCGCGAGCGTCTCACCGCGCAACCGCTCGAGCCGCCGAATGATCCGGTTGGCCATCAGCACCGCGACCACAATGGCCGCGCCACTCAGCAGCAGCACACCGCCGCCGCCGAAGAGCGAGGTGAGCGCGGAGTCGGCCGACTTCTCCTCGGCGAGGCGCTGGGTGCGCTTGTTCTGGGCGATCCACAGATCGAGCAGGCCGCGGTTCACCTCGGCGGCCGCCTTCTGCCAGTCCTGCGGCGAAAGCGGCAGCGGCGCAGGCTCGGAAACGGTGCTGCTGCCGGTGCTACCGCCAGTAGTTCCGGTCGAGGAGTTCTCGTGCTCGGCGGGCGCGACGTAACGCCGCGCGACCGCGTTCTCCATCGCGGTCAGCTGCTGCCAGGCCGCGGAGTCGACGAGCGCGGCGCCCGACGCACGCTGATCGGTGTCGATTTCGGTGGCGAGCAGGGCGATCTCGGTGTGATAGAAGCCGATCTGGCGCAGGAACTCCTCCACCGGCACCGACACGTTTCCGTCGGCGGTCACGATGGCGACGGCAACCGCGTGACTGCGCGACATGGCCTCCGCGGCATGCAGCAATCGCATGCCCTCGGTGATCTCTACACCGATCTCGGCGTCCGGCGCGGACTGCTGGGCCACCTGCGAGCCGACCGAGACCACGTCGAGCAGCCGGCTGTAGAAGGCGTACGCCTCGGCGGCGGGCAGCTGGCGCGAATCCGTCTGGGCGCGAACGCCGGCCAGGTGCTGGCCGAGGGTGTTGAAACCGGCCAGGTCGTCGCCGATCTTGGAGTCGTCGACCGCGCGGATTCCCTCGCCGGCCTCCAGCAACTTGCGCAGCGCGCCGTCCAGCCGCACCCGCGCCGCGGTGAGCGCGGGACCGATCGAGTCGTCGCCCGCCAGGTGCGCCAGGGTGAGGTGGCGTTCTTGCTGCGTCGCCTCCATCAATTCCCTGGTCGACGGGATCGCGGCCTGCATCTGCGCCGCCCAGTCTTTCGCGGTGTTGCCCTGGTCGACCAGGTATCCCGCCGCACCCACGCCGATCACGAGCAGAGTCAGGCTCGGCAGGAGCGCGATCGCCAGTATCCGGGTCCGGACACCGAGCCTCGCTCTGAACATCGGCACAACGTAATTCAGCGAACTACACGGCTGGCATTCCGGTCCCGCTCAGCGGGACTGGATTTGACAAAGTCGCATGGAGGTGATCCATGCACGATGAGACACGCCTGTATTCGAGGCGAATCATTCGGAGTGGCAAGCGATTCGGTCGGTGCAGCGAGCTCGCCGCCGACAGGATTCGCGTCGCGGTGACGCGTCGGTTATCGCTTGCGGATCCACAACCACGAGGCGGCGACGGCGAGGACTACCGAGGGTTTGCCGACCAGCGTGGTCGCGACCGCCAGGGCCGTGATCTGATCGGCGGCATACAGCGGCAGGAGCACCAGCACGTGGAGCGCCCACATCACGGCCCAGGCCGCGGTCAGGCGCCTGTGCTTCCGGATCCGGGGCTGGTCGACATCGGAGGGTTCGATCCGGAGGCGTTGGCACACGAGCAGGCTCAACGGTCGGCCCCGGATCAGGGTGGCGCCGAAGGCGACAGTCAGGACCGCGCAACCGACGATCTCGGGGAGAAAGAAGGCACGGCCCTCGCCGGTGAACAGCACCAGCGCCGAATAGGCGGTGACAGCCACCAGGGCGGCCGTGACGACCTTCGGTGAATCACCGCGTCGCAGCCGCCATCCGGCGAGCAGCGCCGCCGCGGTCAACGTGGCCGCGACCGCCGGACCGGTTCCGAACAGTTGATATCCGACCAGGAATACCGCGACCGGCGTGGCGGCGTCGACGAAGTGCCGAACGCCGCCACGCGCGAGGACGGCCTGCCCGAGCACCCTGGCGGCCGAGCGTACTGGCGCGGAGTCGTGCGGGGTCTCGGACCGGATGTCGTCGAATGTCATTTCGGTCAACGGGCGGGGCGGGGGCCGACGATGGAGGCGCGTTCCATGATGCGCACGTGGGGCCAGTAGTCGCTGGCGGCGTAGTGCTGGACGGCGCGGTTGTCCCAGAACGCGACGGTGTCGAGCTCCCACCGCAGGCGAACCTGATGTTCGGGGGCGTCGGCCGTCCGGCACAACCGGTCGATCAGATCGCGGCCCTCCTCGAGGTCCCAGCCGTGGATGCGGTCGGCGAAGACCCGGTTGACGTAGAGGTGCTTGCGGCCGGTGACGGCGTGCGTGCACACCAGCGGGTGGGCGACCGCCGGATGCTCGGCGCGCATCTTCTCCCGCTGCTCGTCGTTGAGCATGTGCCCGAACGCGCGAGTGAAATCATGGACGGCGTCGACGTTTTCGATTCGCGCCCGGGTGTCCTCGTCGAGGACGTCGTAGGCGGCGTACATGTCGGCGAACAGCGTGTCCCCGCCGATCGGGGGCACCGAGATCGCATGCAGGACCGCGCCCATCGACGGCTGCTCGCGCCAGGTGACGTCGTGATGCCAGGCGTTCTCGAAACCGCCGACCTGGGCACTCTTTTCGAATCGCACGAGTTCTGGCTGGTCGGTGTTGGAGGGAATGAACGGGTGGACCTCGAGCATGCCGAACCGTCGCGCGAAGGCCACATGTCGTCCCGGGGTGAGCGGCTGGTCGCGGAAGAACAGCACCTTGTACTCGTGCAGCGCCTGCCGCAGTTCGACGATCACCGCGTTCGGCAACTCGGTGGTCAGGTCCACCCCGGAGATCTCCGCGCCGAGGGTCGCGCCGACCTGGCGGGCGTCGAAATGCTGCCAGCTCAGCTGGGCGAGCCGGTCACGCTCGGTGGCGATATGCGTGAAAGGGCCGGACCGGACCGGGTATCCGGGGAGCTGAACGGTGCGGGGCGTGAAGCCGGCGGCCGGGTCCTTGTCGGCGATCACGGACATGGCGACCTTCTTTCTGGGAGGGAGCGAGGCTGTAGTCAATCGACTACAGCTGATGTGAGCTACTGTAGTCACATGACTACAGAGGGTGCAAGGACGTCTCCCGACGACAGCAACCCGCTCGGTCGCGACGCCGTCGTGTCCGCGGTGCTCACCCACGCCGCGGATCTGTTCGCCGAACGCGGCCCCGCTGCGACGTCGATCCGAGACATCGCCGAGCGGGCGGGAGTGAATCACGGACTGGTATTCCGGCACCTCGGCGCCAAGGACAAGCTCGTAACAGCCGTCCTCGATCACCTCTCCGCCGAGACCGCCGAGCTCGCCGATGCGGGCGTGTTGTTGCCGGACGATCCCCGGCTGCGCAGGCACTGGGTCGTGCTGGCGCGCTGCATTCTCGACGGCTACCCGGTCGGACAGATGCAGAGCCGGTTTCCTGTCATCGCGGCTCTGATCGACTATGCACGCTCACATCGAGCCGACGACCGCGACGCCGCCCTCTCCGTCGCACACGCCGCGGCGTTCGTACTCGGCTGGCAATTGTTCGAGCCCTTCCTGCGCAACGCCGCCGGGCTCGACGACATCTCGAATGCTCAACTGCAGCAGGCCATCAACGCCGAAGCCGTCCGGATCCTGTGCGGCAGCCCGCAACCATCCCCCGCCGATCGGGACCGGTAGCCGGATCGCGCGCGTCACCGCTTCCCTGTCCGAAGACGTTGACCGCGAATCGCAGTCATCGGCTCGCGCGAAATGGTTCGACGATTCCGCGCGGGCGCCGATATCGTCACGGCGGTGCATCCTGTCTCGGCCCCTCCTTTGTGGCAACAGATCGTGTTGAAACCACCGCCCTGGCCGCCGCTGCTCATCGCGGCCCGCTGGTGGGTTCGATACGGGCCTGGAATCGCCGTCGAACGGAGGCTGCTGCGGGAATGGCTCGACGTCGGTCTCCAGCAGCGACCACGGCCACCCAGAACCGTGCGCACCCGCTACGGGCAGCGGTTCCTCGTCCCGACGACCAGCGACTTCATTGCCCGTGCGATCTACACCCACGGCTGCTGGGAGGCTGGTATCTCCAGGCTCGTCGCCGCGCGTCTGCGGCGAGGCGACGGATTCATCGACATCGGATCCGCAGGCGGGTGGTATGCCGTGCTCGCGGCACGACTCGTCGGCCCCACCGGATATGTCGTCGCGATCGAACCGGCGTCACACGAACAGCTGCGGGCGAACCTGGCGCTCAACAGCATCGGCAACGTGCGCGTCGTCCAGGCGGCCGTCACCACCGAACCGGGGGCGGTGACCCTCTACACCCCGCACGCGAACACCGGCGCCACCACAACGATCCGCCCCGACACCTACCAGTCCACGATCACCGTTTCCGGCCTGCCACTGGCCCAGATGCTGGACCCAGGCGACTTGGAGAACGCCCGAATCATCAAGGTGGATGTCGAAGGCGCCGAAGGCGCAGTCCTCACCCAGCTCGCCGCCTCGATCCCTCGGCTGCGCAAGGACTGCGAGATCATCGTCGAAGTCACTCCCCACTGGCTGACCATCGCCGGTCACGACGCGAGTACGATTCTGAAACCATTCACGGACAACGGTTTTCGCCCCTACAAGATCCAGAACCCCTACGCACCAGAGGATATTCTGGACATGCTGCGACACCCACTTCCGCCAACCCCGGCCACCGGACCCTTTCCCCGGCAGATCGATCTGCTCCTCACTCGCGCCACCGAAAGCTGAGACGACCCCGAATTCCTGAGGCTGTCAGGAAGTGCCAACGCAAGAATCGGACCGGATGGGCAGCGCACTCACCGCCGTCACCTCAGCAGCCGCCGCTGTCGTTGACCGGTCCGGTTCTGATCCTGCCGGTGATCACATAGATGTGGTGCAGGGTGCCGGGAGAATGCGGTTCGACGCGCCGGACAAGTCGGGGTCCCGGTAGTAACCGGACGAAAAACAACGACAATGGCTTGACCAGCGGTGATGCCTCTAGTCGCGAGCGGTCATTGCGTTCAGGCGGGTTCGAGGTGGCGGTAGATGGTTTTGCGGGAGACGCCGAAGGTTTCGGCGATCTGGGCAACTGTGTATTTGCGTTTGCCGTGCCGGTCGCGTTCGTCATACATCTCGCGGGCCTTGAGCGCTTGCAACTGGGTGAGCGCGGGTGGTCGGCCGCCGACTCGTCCTCGGGCGCGGGCGGATTCGAGTCCTTCGAGGGTGCCTTCGCTGATGAGGTCGGCGAGCATCTCGTCCATCGCGGCGATGACGTGGAACAGGAACCGTCCCGCGGGGG
The DNA here is from genome assembly GCF_057708605.1 of Nocardia sp. bgisy118. Taxonomy (NCBI): domain Bacteria; kingdom Bacillati; phylum Actinomycetota; class Actinomycetes; order Mycobacteriales; family Nocardiaceae; genus Nocardia; species Nocardia sp. bgisy118. The sequence continues at coordinate 161,820 of NZ_JBYISM010000012.1, forward strand.
TGGTGGTGTCGATGCCTTGTTTGAGCACGACCAGCTCGATGCCGCGTTCGTCGAGTTGGGCGGCGAGTTCGGTCATATGCCGCACAGAGCGGAACGGGCGCGAGAGCCGGGTGATCACCAGTTCGTCACCGCGACGCAGGTGTTCGAAGCATTTGTCCCACTCCGGGCGCCGCGCCAGCTTCCCGGATGCCTTGTCCACCCAGATCCGTTCGCACCCGGCCGCATTGAGTGCGTCGATCTGGGAATCGTCTTTCTGCCCGCGAGTCGACACCCGCGCGTACCCGAACTGAGCCATGCCCGGAACTGTCCCATAAAGGGCTGACACCTGCGGTTTCGTCCCGTAGATACCGCACACGAGTTCTGGCCCGAATCGGGTCGGCGTCGAGCTGGGCGGATGCGCGTTTCTCGCCGGGATGCCGTTGTGGGACAGAAACGAACGTTTTCGACTCGAGTGATCACCCACCTGTGTCGCAGCATGTGAGGCGGCCTGGCCGCCTCACATGCATTCCGATGGTCAGTCCCTATCGGCCGTTCGATCCTCCTCACAGGCTTTCGGTTGCTCAGTCGCGGAATCAGTGCCGGGCTTACCGAACCAGCGGGTGAGGTGGCCGTCTAGGTCCTGCTGATCGTCGCCGAACCAGGCGACGTGGCCGTCGGGGCGCAGCAGGACGCACGGAATATCTAGTGCCGCAGAGGAATCCGCGAGGTAGTCGACCCGGTCTGACCAACCGCCGACTGTCAGGCGTTCGGTGCGGTCCAGCAGCAGGCCTCGGCCGCGATTCAGCAGACCGTAAAGGCGGCCCTGTTTCAGATCTATGTCGGGCAGGCGGCGGCCGAGCAGGTCGGGGCCCTCGCCGAAGTCGTAACGGATGTCGACGGCGGTGATCTTCTCGATCAGATAGCGGTTCACCTCGTCGAAGTCCATCAGTTCGGTGAGCAGCCTGCGCACCGCCTGAGGGCCTGGTTCGGTGGAGTGCAGTTCCGTTTGGGCGCGGGTGTTGTCGAGTACGTCCGCGGCGACCGGATGACGTTCGGTCTGGTAGGTGTCCAGCAGTGTTTCCGGCGCCCAGCCGCGGATCTGTGCGGCCAGTTTCCAGCCGAGGTTGACTGCGTCCTGAACGCCCAGGTTCAGGCCTTGTCCGCCGGTGGGCGGGTGGATGTGCGCCGCATCGCCGGCCAGCAGCACACGCCCGACCCGATAACGCTCGGCCAGCCGAGTGGCATCGCCGAAGCGGGACAACCAGCGCGGGGAGTGCACGCCGAAATCGGTTCCGGCGATGGCGCGCAACTGTTGTTTGAAATCGTCGAGGGTGGGCGGCTCCGCACGATCGCTGACTCCGGCGGCGGGGACCACGACGCCGTAGGCACCTTCGCCGAAGGGCTGGAGCCTGAAACGCTTATTGGTCGCGTAGATTTCGCCCGCCTTGGCAGCGACCTCTTCCTGCGGCACACCCACTTCCATCTCACCCATGAGAGTGTCATTCCGTGAGGGCTCGCCGGGGAAGCCGACGCCGAGCAGTTTGCGCACCGTACTGCGCGCGCCGTCACAGCCGATGAGGTAACGCGCACGCAGCTTCTCCCCGTCGGCCAGCTCGACGGTCACGCCCTCGTTGTTCTGCTCGAAACCGGCCACCGCGCAACCGCGTTGGACTTGCGCGCCCAGCGCGATCGCATGTTCTTCGAGCAGGTGAACGATGACCGCCTGCGGAATGCCCAGCAGATAGGCGTGCGCCGAATCCAGGCCCTCGGGCGCGGGTTTGGGGATGGCGGCGAAGATACCGCCAACCGGTCGCCGTCTTCCACGTTCGAGCATGCGATCCAGCAGTCCACGCATCGCCATCAGCTCGAGACTGCGCATATGCAGACTGACTATGCGCACGAACGACACGGGCTCAGGTTCTTTCTCCAGAACGAGTACTCGCACATCGTGCAGCCGCAGTTCGGCGGCCAGCATCAAACCGGTCGGGCCGCACCCGGCAATGATCACATCGAATGTCAGTGGCGCGCATTCGCTGCCGGAGGCCCGCGACCGGAGGCCGGGGACGTCACCGGAGGTGACATCCCGCTCGACCGTTGCGTTCGACGATGGGGTGGACTGAGGAGAGTTCACAGGTGTTGCCTTTCGGGAGTGCTGGTGAACGGCGCTCCCGGACGACGACCTATCGCCCGACCATGACCCACGAGGGGAGCACCCATGTCGATACTGCGTTCACGGATACCACCTCCTCGGTCTCTTGCACGGCCTCCGGCAAAGTAACAGTGGTCGCCGTGGTTCGCCAACAGGTTTTTACGGAGAATGAAATCGCCCCGAACGCGCACTGCTCGGCTAATCACAGGCCGTTGATGACAGACGGCGTGAGCACCGGGTCGAGGTCAGAAGAGGGTGTCGCGCACACGAAGCGGGCGGTAACCGGTCGGCCCGAGCTGGGCGAGTTCGGCATCGATATCGACCTCGATCGCGCCGAAGAAGTTGATGTTCTCCGAGTGCGCGGGCGAGATATGGGCCAGCACATCAGCGTCTATGCGGCGACCCTGCCGACGCATCTGGTCCACCGCGAGCCCGTAATACTCTGTGGTCCAGGCGATTACCGCGTTCGCGGCCAGGGTCAGGCACCAGGCCTGCTCGGTCTGGGCTTCCAGGTGCCGGGCGCGGAAGGCGCCTTCGTGGGCGTAGATGAGGTCGCGTTTGAGGGCATGGATGGATTCGCCCTTGTTGAGCTGGCGCGAGATCTTGCGCCGGTAGTCGGGATCGGTCAGGTACCGGCAGGCGTAGATGGTGCGGCGCATCGCGCCGTACTCCTTGAGCGCCGCCGCCAGGGCGTTCTGCCGACCCGAGGCCGACAGTTTGCCGACCAGCAGGGACGCGGTGGCGTGCCCGAATTTCAGTGACCCGGCCAACCTGAGCAGGTCGTCGTAATGCTCGGCGATCAGGTCCAGATTCAACTTGCGGGTCAGCAGCGGTCCTGTGTGAGGGAACCGCGCTTCGGCGTCGGCGCGCGGCACCGGCCGGTACAGGGTGATCTTGCCCAGATCCCGGATACGCGGGGACAACTGCATCCCGAGCAAGTCGAACAGTGCAAAGTTGACCAAGGTGACCCCGTGGGTATCTGTCGCATGCTCGGTGATCGGCAGATCGGTTGCGTTGCCCAGGATTTCATCGAGTACGTAGTGGGCTTCGCGGCGGGTGGTGACGATGATCTTGGTGCCGTAGGTGGTGTGCTGATCGGTGACGTGGGTGTAGGTCGATAAGCCCTGGTCAGCGAAAAATTGCGGCACGGTGCGAGCAGTGGTCGACTTGCCGCGCGTCGGGAACCGCTGACCGTCGCTGGAGGACAGGGTTCCGGTTCCGAAAGCCGCTGTCAGAGGCAGTCTTTGGTGGTAGCCGATGAGCGCGAGATTCGCCGCGCGCAGCGTTTCCTCGCGCACATACCACTCCGCGGTCCAAGCCAGGATGTCGTAGGAGATGCCGCTGGCTTCGGCCATCCGGGTGAGCCCCAGATTCGTGGAATAGGCCAGCAGCACCGCGATCAGATTGCGTTTTAGCTCTGGGCTGCGGGCCTGTTTGCCACCCGCGTGGGTGAAGCAGTCCAGGTAGCCAGTGCGTTTGTCCAGCTCGATCAGCAACGACACGATCGGCGCGAACGGCAGCATCTCGGTCAACTCGGCCTTCAACGCGATCGCCTCGGTCGGAATATCCTCGGCGGTCAACGGTGAGATCACCAGGTCACCGGCGTCATCCAGGCGCACCGGCCCGTCACCGGCGTTGAGCATCTGCTCCAGTTCACTGACTGCCTCACCCCACTCATCCGACAGCGCGGCCAATGCACGAGCCGGATCAGCCGGTTTGCCGACCAGGCGGCAGAACTCGCCGCGTTGGAGCTCCCACTGCTCGGGCGTGAGCAGATAGGCGGCAGGATCGGCGTAGCGGCGCGACCCCGGCACGAACACATCCCCACTACGCAGCCCGTCCCGCAGACCGAGCAGCACACACAACTCCCAAAAATGCCGGTAGGCAACGGCATTGCCGGTCTTTCGTGCTTCGTCGAGATAGCCCCGCCACTTGGTCGGCACGAATCCCGTGGGCGCGTCGTCGAACACCTTCCGGCGACCGGTCGCGTTGAGCTCGCGCAACATGTTCACCGCGATGAGTAGCTCCGTCGCCGACGTACCGCCGGCGAAGCGCACCGCCGACAACACCGCCGGAGTGAACTTCCGCAGATACGAATACGACCCATCCAGGGCGGCCAGGTGCCCGTGATCGCGCGGCAGCCGCGGCCGGGCCTGGGCGATCGCGGCCCGCAACCGCTCCCACCCGATGCCCTCACCCCGGATCAACGTACCCACGTCCTCGTCGGGAATCTGCGGGTCGGTGATGATCGCCAAAGCTCGTCCAGCAGCGCCTGCCGGTCTTCTCCGTTTTTCCGCGTTCGGCCAGTTCCTCGCGCATCCGGTTCTCGGCGGCACTGAACTTCGCCGACACTGCCTGGTCGAACAGCGCCACCACCTCATCGAGTACCTCGGCGGCCGACTGCGCCAGCACCGTCAACAAGATCGGATACCGGCGCTCGGGATCACGGCGCTCCAGCGCCTGACCGGTCAAACGGCGGCCCAGCGTGGCCAGGAACCGGCGACGCTCGGCCGGAAGCACCGACAAATCCAGGGTGTCGGCCCCCAGGCTACGAACGAACCCCAGCTTCTCGACCTCGTTCTTTACCGCGGCCGCCGACGCCTCCACCGGCCCGGTGGACAACCACCGCAGCCGCGACATCCGAATCGAGGCATCGGTGACCAGCAACCGATCCAGCTCCGTGCATCGTTGCGGAGTCAGCTCGTGCGCGAGTCGATCGTAGGTCTCCCGTTGGGCCTGCTCCCGCGCATGCACGACGCGGCGAACGACGGTGTCGGGGCTGGGACGGATCACCCGCGCCGAGAGCAGATACTCACACCCCAACCGGAACAGCAGTGTCGGCGAATCATGTTCCATCGCCCGCGCCAGCAAGAACTCGTCCAACTCCTTCAACTCCATCGTGCTCGCCGACCGCCACCCCAGATACTGCGCCACCAACCGGAGATGCTCGGTGCGCGTCTGTGCACGCTTCCCGTACGAATCGATCAGCGACACATCAACATCCAGTTGCTGCGCCAACCGCGCCACCGCCACCGCAGGTGCGGAAGCCACTTTGTCCGGCACGAACCCCAGCCACGGCAGCGCACACAATGCCACCGACAAACCCAGCCGCTCCGCCGGGCCGCGCCCGCGACCAGGTGTCAGAAAGGCGATGTCAGCCGGAGTAAGCGTGAAGTGCCGGAACAACTCCTCGCGGCTGATATCCGGGAACTCGCGCAGCCGCGCCAACTCCTCGGCCGCGAACACCTGCATCGCCACGAAACCCAACCTCCAGCACGCCGACCAACCTCATCGGCAGCCAAGCCAAGCACCAATCACGATGCCCCGCAGGACAAACGAGGAGTGTGCTATCTCAGCTGGTCGAGCCATTGTCGTTGTTTTTCGTCCGGTTGCTACCGGGACCCCTCGACGCGCTGGACAAGTCGGAGGTCCGGTCAGCCGGTGACGGGGCGATTCGAGATCAGATCCAGGGCGATGTCGACGATCATGTCCTCCTGACCGCCGACCAGTCCGCGGCGGCCGACTTCGAGTAGCAGCGCGCGAGCATCGATGCCGTAGCGTGTCGCCGCGTTCTCCGCGTGCCGGAGGAACGAGGAATACACGCCGGCGTATCCAAGGGTCAGGGTCTCGCGGTCGACCTGCACCGGCCGGTCCCGGAGTGGGCGTACCAGATCGTCGGCGGCGTCCTGGAGCGCGAATAGGTCGCAATCGTGTTGCCAGCCTTGCAGTTCGGCGACCGCGACGAATGGCTCGATCGGGCAGTTGCCCGCCCCCGCGCCTTGACCGGCCAGCGAGGCGTCGACGCGGGTCGCGCCCTCCTCGACAGCGACGACGCTGTTGGCCACCGCCAGCGATAGATTCTCGTGAGCGTGGATGCCGATCTGGGTGTCGGGCGCGAGCACGTCGCGATAGGCGCGGAGCCGCTCGCGCACACCGTCCATGGTCAGCCGCCCGCCCGAGTCGGTGACGTAAACGCACTGTGCGCCATAGGATTCCATCAGCGCCGCCTGTGCGGCCAGCTGCGCGGGCGCGGCCATGTGGCTCATCATGAGGAACCCGGAAACATCCATGCCCAGTTCGCGGGCGGTGGCGATGTGCTGTGCGGCGATATCGGCCTCGGTGCAGTGGGTGGCGATCCGAACCGACCGCACGCCGAGCTCGTAGGCGCGCCGCAAATCGGCGATGGTGCCGATACCCGGCAACAGCAGCGTGGTCAGCACGGACTTCCGCACGGCCGCGGCGGCGGCCTCGAGCCACTGCCAGTCGGTGTGACTGCCAGGCCCGTAGTTGACCGAACCGCCCGCCAACCCGTCACCGTGCGCGACCTCGATCGCGTCGACCCCCGCCGCGTCCAGCGCCGACACGATCGCGCCGACATCACCGGGCGAAATGCGGTGGCGGATGGCGTGCATCCCGTCGCGCAGGGTCACATCCTGGATGTAGAGCCGCCGGGTCATCGGTCCACCTCGATTCCAGCCCGCGCCGGGCCGATCGCCGCGACCGCGTCGCGACCTGCGATGCGTTCGGCCACGCGCAGCGCCGCCGAGGTCATGATGTCGAGATTGCCCGCGTACGCGGGCAGATAGTGGGCCGCGCCCTCCACCTCGAGGAACACCGACACCTGGGTGAGCGGGCCGAGGCCCGGCGGGACCAGGGTGTGCACGTCCTCGGCGACCGAGGCGAATTGCACCTGCTGCTTGAGCCGGTATCCGGGCACGTACTGCGCGACCCTGTCGGCCATCTCGGCGACCGAGGCCGCGATCGCCTCACGGTCGGCGTCGCCGATGAGACAGAACACGGTGTCGCGCATGATCAGGGGCGGTTCGGCCGGATTGAGGACGATGATCGCCTTGCCGCGCGCCGCACCGCCGACCGATTCGATGGCGCGCGACGTGGTTTCGGTGAACTCGTCGATATTGGCGCGCGTGCCGGGTCCCGCGGACTTCGAGGCGATCGAGGCCACGATCTCGGCGTAGTGCACCGGGGTCACGGCCGCGACGGCGGCCACGATCGGAATGGTGGCTTGACCGCCGCAGGTGACCATGTTGACGTTGTCGCTGCCGTCGTCGAGCAGCCGGTCGAGATTGACCGGCGGGACCACGAACGGGCCGATCGCGGCGGGGGTGAGGTCGATGAGCTTCTTGCCGAAGGAACGGAGCTTCTCGGCGTTCGCGACATGGGCTTTGGCCGAGGTGGCGTCGAAGACGATGTCGATCTCGTCGAAGTTCGGCAGTGCGATCAGGCCGTCGACACCATCGGCCGTCGTCGGAATGCCGAGGCGGCGGGCCCGGGCGAGCCCGTCGGAACCGGGGTCGATGCCGACCATCGCGCCCACGCGCAGGGTGTCGGACAGCCGCAGCACCTTGAGCATCAGATCGGTGCCGATGTTTCCGGAACCGATGATTGCCACCGAGGTCGTGGTGGATTCGGACACGTTCATGAGAACTCTTTCGGGGAGAAGACGGCATCGACGGATCCGAGCGGCTCGATCTCGGCGCGGACGCGCGCACCCGGCGGCGCGGGCGCCATCGGACCCAGTGCGCCCGACAGCACGACCTGCCCGGCGCGCAGCGGATCCCCGTACGCGCGAGCGGCATCGGCGAGCCAGGCCAGCGCCAGCAGCGGATCGCCGAGGCACGCCGCGCCCGCGCCCTCCGAGACGAGCACGTCGTCGGCGAACATGCGCATGGTCACCGCCCTGGGCTGGAACTCCGCCAGGGTCAGGCGATCTCGGCCGAGCACGTACAGACCACTCGAGGCGTTGTCGGCGATGGTGTCGGTGATGGTGATGTCCCAGTCGGCGATGCGGCTGTCGACGATCTCGATCGCGGCGACGGCGTAGTCGACCGCCGCGCGAACCCGCTCGAGGCTCAGCTCGCCGTCGGCGAGATCGGCGCCGAGCACGAACGCGACTTCGGCTTCGGCCTTGGGTTGCAGCAGACGATCGGAGGGCACCGCGGGCAGCGAGCTGACATCCATGTCGTCGAACAGGACGCCGAAATCGGGTTGATCGACCCCGAGCTGGCGCTGGACGGCCGGTGCGGTCAGCCCGATCTTGCGCCCGACGATCCGCGCGCCGGACGCGAGGCGGCGGCGCGTGCCTTCGGCCTGCACGGCATAGGCACCCGGCACATCCCCGGCGGGGATCAGATCGCGGATCGACGCTGTGGGACAACCGGATTCGCTTGCCTGCGCCAAGAGCTCGGCCGCCTGCCGGATGCCGGGGGTCGCGACTCGACTGGTGTTCATGAAGCCTCCTGTCGGCGGCCGGTCGCGGTGGTGACGGCGAATCCGGCGATCCACTCGGGAATGGCCTCGTAGAAGCGGTAACCGAGTTCGTAGTCGCCGGACGCGGCGAGCGCGGCGTAGGCCGCGATCCAGGTCCGCACCTCGTGCGCGGATCCACCGCCCTCGCGTCCCATCCATTCGACGGTCCAGTCGTCGAAGGCCGCGAGATCGTTGTGCTGCAACAGATCCAGCAGCTGGTTGTCCCACTCGGGATTGATGGGGATCATGCCGGTCGATCCGGCCGCGTAGGCGCGGCCTGCCTCGACCACGCGGCCCTCGCCCTTGGCGCGCTGTTCCGGTGTCGGTGGATGTCCCTCGATCAGCGCGTCGGCCACCCGCGGCGGAGCGCCGGCGAGCACCGGCACCGGCGGGTCGTGGGAGAGCCCGCCCGACCCGAGGAACAGCACGCGACGATCGAGTTCCGCGGCGGCTTGGCCGATCGCGGTGCCCAGTGCGCGCACCCGGGCGACCGGGCCGAGGGGAGTGGCGACACCGTTGACGAACACCGGGACCACCGGAACCCGGTCGATCCCGCCGAACAGCATCTCCAGCGGCTGCGCGAAACCATGATCGACGGTCATGCGCGCCGACACTGTGAGGTCGATCCTGCGGGCGAGCACCCCGGCGGCCAACTGCTCGGCGGCGGCGGTGTCGACCGTCAACGGCCCAGCGGCGGAATCGAAGTCGCCGACCGCGTGCGCCGCGGTGGCCAGACAGAACGGGGGCATCTCCCGGTAGAAGAATCCGTTGTAGTGATCGGGTGCGAACAGCACCACCAGCTCGGGGTCGAAGGTGCGGACGAACTCGCGTGCGATGGCGATGGCGTGATCGACCCGGGCGAGAACCTCGGGTGCGGGATCGTTCTTGCCGATCAAGGGTGAATGGGACAGGCCGACGGCTGCCGCGGTCATAGCTGACTCCTGAGGATCGCCGTGCGTCACGGCTGCGGGGCGGAGGGATGGACGACGACCTTGCCGGTGAGGGTGCCGTCGATCATGAGCTGGAAGCCCTTGTGAATGTCGGTGAGCGGCATGGTCCGATCGATCACCGGTCGCACCCCGGTGGCTTCCATCATGCGCAGCATCGCCACCAGCTCGGCGCGCGTACACCCGGTGGAACCGAGGATGCGCTGTTGCAGATAGAAGACCCGGTTGAGCGCCGCGGACGGATCTCCACCGCTGGTCGCGCCCGCCACCACCACCGCGCCGCCGGGCCGCAGCGACTTCAGCGAATGTTCCCAGGTGGCCGCGCCGACGGTTTCGATGACGACGTCGACGCGTTCGGGCAGCCGCTCTCCGGTCGGCACCGCCAGTCGCGCACCCCATCGCACGGCCGCGGTGCGTTTGCCGGCGCTGCGGCTGGTCGCGTACACCACCGCACCCGCGGCGGCGGCGAGCGAGATCGCGGCCGAGGCGACACCGCCACCGGCGCCTTGCACCAGAACCCGGTCGCCAGGCTTGATCTCGGCCTTGGTGAACAGCATTCGGTAGGCGGTGGTCCAGGCGACCGGCAGGCATGCGGCTTCGTCGAACGACAGCCAATCCGGCTTCGGGATCAGATTGCGGCGCGGCACCGCGACGTACTCGGCGAACGTGCCGTCGTAGCGTTCCGACATCAGGGCCCGCGCCGGATCGAGCGTCTCGTCCCCGCCGCCCGCGTCGGAATCGGCGATGACCGGATGCACGATTACGGGGTTGCCGTCGCTGTCGTGGCCTGCCGCGTCGCAACCGAGCACGATGGGCAGCCGGTCGGCGGGATGGCCGACTCCGCGCAGGGTCCACAGATCGTGCATGTTCAACGACGTCGCCGCGACCCGCACCAGCGTCCAACCCGGTTGCGGCTGCGGGATTTCGACATCGTGCACCACCAGACCCGACAGTGGGTCGGTAGCGCTCTGGGAGATGGCTTGTGCAGCGAGCATGCCGCCACCGTCGCCCGAACAGGGCGGTCGAGAACAGTCGTCGTGCCGTCCTGCGGAACGGTTGCTGGATAAGGCAGGCGTTCGGCGGCTTTGCTGATCGGCATGACCTCCACCATCGAACCCACGTCCGGTCGCGACGCGGCGTGCGCGGCCCCGTGCGGTGCGCTGCGACGCCCCGCGGACCTGGTCCGCACCGTCGATGTCTCGGGCCTGGTCGACGCCGAGGGCGGTCTGCTCGATCGCGCGATCTTCACCGACGAGCAGCTCTACCGACAGGAAATGCGCCGGGTGTTCGCGCCGAGTTGGCTGTTTCTGGCGCACGCCGAGCAATTCCGCAGACCGGGCGACTTCTTCACCACGTTCATGGGCGAAGACCCGGTGATCGTGACGATGGACAAGAACAAGCGCATTCGGGCCTATCTGAATTCGTGCCGCCATCGCGGCGCTCGCGTGTGCCGCGCCGATTTCGGCACAACCCGCAATTTCACCTGCACCTATCACGGCTGGGCCTACGACCTGGACGGGCGGCTGGTGTCGATCCCCAATCGCGAGGGCTACCCGGATTCCTTCGACGCCGACCAGTGGGGGCTGGTCGAGGTGCCCCATGTCGAGTCCTATCGCGGCCTGGTCTTCGGCACCTGGCATCCGCGGCCGATGAGCCTGCGCGAATACCTCGGTGAGATGGCCTGGTACATGGACGCGATGCTCGACCACGACGACGCGGGCACCACGGTCGTCGGCGGCGTGCACAAATGGGTGCTCGAAGGCAATTGGAAGCTGGCCGCCGAACAGTTCGCCACCGACTGGTACCACGTCAACAGCAGCCACGCGTCGGCGCTGATGGTGCTGTCGCCGACCAAGAATCCCAAGACCGAGGTCGTGCATCGCAGCGGCCGCCAGTACGTCGGGCAGAACGGGCACGGCGCGGGGTTCCCGGTGCATCCGAAGAACCGCTTCAACGCCAAGACGGTGCACGAATGGACCGACTACGACGCGTTGCGCGCGCGGTTGGGCGATGCGCGCGTGGAGGGTCCGCTCACCGACGGCCACGCCACGGTGTTCCCGAACTTCTCCTACCTTCCGGTGATCGGCACCGTCCGGGTCTGGCATCCCAAAGGACCCGATCGCATGGAGGTCTGGTCGTGGACGGTGGTCGACAAGTCGATGCCCGAGGAAGTCCGTGAAGCACAGCGGCTGTACAACCTGCGCACCTTCGGACCCAGCGGCATCTTCGAGCAGGACGACGGCGAGAACTGGAGCGAGGTGCAGGCCATCTCGCACGGCTTCATCACCAATCGCGTCCCGTTGAACTACCAGATGGGCATGGGTTCCGAGCGGGACGACGGCCGCCATCCCGGCCGGACCAGCGAGCTCTACAGTGACGCGGCAGGGCGCGCGTTCTACGGCCGCTGGCGGGACCTGATGAACACCCCCGCCTGGCACGAGGAGGAAATTCGTTGAACACCACCGGAATCCGGGTCGCGGCACTCGACGACATCCCCATCGGCGAAGGCATCGCGATCGACAGGTCGATCACCGGCACCGCGGACCACATCGCGCTGCTGCGCGACGACGACGGCGCGGTCTACGCGTTGAACGACACCTGCCCGCACGAGGTCGCTTCCCTGGCCGAGGGCTGGGTGGAGGGCGGATTCGTCGAATGCTCGATGCACGCCAGCAAATTCTGTTTGAAAAGCGGTGCGGTGCAGAGCCTTCCGGCGACAGAGGACGCGCGCACCCATCGTGTCGAGGTGCGTGACGACGAGGTGTTCGTCTTCCCGGGTGAGACACCGTGACCGCCGTCGCGATCGTCGGTGGCGGTATCGCCGGAGTGAGCACCGCGGCGGCGCTGCGCTCGGGTGGATTCGTCGGCGACATCACCCTCGTCGACGCGGGAGAGTTCCCCTACGATCGGCCGCCGCTGTCCAAGGACTTCCTGACCGGCGCGAAGACGCTGACCGACATCGCATTACAGCGTCCGGGCTGGTACGACGACAACAAAGTACGCCTGATCACGCGGCGGACGGTGACCGCGTTGCGGCCGGGCACCGGACAGGTCGAGCTGTCCGACGGGACGGCGGTGACGGCCGATCGCGTCGTGCTGGCGACCGGCGGCCGAGCGGTGCGCCCACCTGTCCCCGGCGTGCAGAGCGAGCGGGTCCACGTGCTGCGCACCGCCGAGGACGCGCTACGCCTGCGTGCGCAGTTGCAGCCCGGAGCGCGCGTGCTCGTGGTCGGCGCCGGATTGATCGGGGCCGAAGTCGCGTCCACCGCAGTCGATCTGGGCTGCGCGGTGACGCTGGTCGATCCGGTGCGCCCACCGCTCGCGGCGGCCGTGGGGCCGATGACGGCCGACTGGCTGCACCGTCAGCACGCCCGGCGCGGCATCGTCACCATGCGGACCTCGGTGCGGTCACTGCTCGACGATTCGGGCCTGATCCATGCCGACTTGGCCGACGACCGCGGCAGCCACACCTTCGATCTGGTCGTCCTCGGCGTCGGCATGGCCCCCGACACCGCGATGGCCGTCGCGGCCGGACTCGACGTCGATCGCGGAATCCTCGTCGACCACACCCGCACCACGAGCAACCCCGCGGTGCTTGCGGTCGGTGACGCCGCGCGCGTGCGCCGCGACGGGATCGCCCTACCGCGGGCCGAGCACTGGGAAGCGGCCCAGCAGGACGGGGTCCGCGCCGCGGCCACGATCCTCGGCATCGATCCACCCGCCGACGGCGCGCCGTGGTTCTGGACCGACCGCCACGGCGTGCACGTCGAAGTGGTGGGTGCGATGGCCGAAGCCGAGAACGCGGTCTTCCGAGGCGTTTTCGGTGAGCCGCCGTTCTGCGCCTTCGGGCTGTCGGGGGATCGGGTCGTCGCGGCGGTCGCGGTGGGCGATTCGACCGCGGCGCGTGCCGCGCGTCGCCTGATCGACCGCGCCGTCGCGGTGCACCCCGAGCAATTGACCGACACCGCAGTCGACCTCAAGCGGCTGGTGCGCGGATGAGCCGCCCGCGCGCCCTCATCGAGAAGGGATACCCGACGCCGTGAGCACCATCACCGCACCCGGTGTCAGAGCCGACCGCGACATCCACTTCGAGGTGGAGCAGTTCTACTACCTGGAAGCCGAGCTACTCGACGACGGGAGGTTCGCCGACTGGCTCGACCTGCTCGCCGACGACCTCGACTACTGGATGCCCACGCGTACCAACCGATTACGACGCCAGCAGGCGCTGTCGGTCGCCGCCCGCGGCGAGGCCGCCTATTACGACGAGACCAAGGACAGTCTGGCCTGGCGGATTCGGCGCTTCGATTCCGGAATGGCATGGGCCGAGGACCCGCCGTCGCGGACCCGCCACCTGGTGACCAATGTCGTCGCACACCACGTGGATCCGACCGAGCATCCCGGATTCACACCGCGGGACCTGCTGGTGCGGTCGGCGTTCCTGGTCTACCGCAACCGCCTGGAGCACGAGGAGAACGTCTTCGCCGGTCGGCGTACCGACGTCCTTCGTCGCCGCGGTGACGGCCTGCTGGTCGCCCGCCGCAGCATTCTGCTGGACCAGAACGTTCTGCGCGCCAAGAACATTTCCACATTCTTCTGATCCCGAAAGGCACAGCCATGTCCGCCCCTTCCAGCCTCGACCACACACCACTGACGTTCACCCGTCACACGATCGCCACCACCGCCGGGTCGATAGCCGTCACCGAGGTCGGCGCCGGGCCCGCGCTGGTGATGCTGCACGGCGGCGGCCCCGGCGCCTCCGGCGTCAGCAACTATCACCAGAACCTGCCCGCGCTCGCCCAGCGATTTCGGGTGATCCTGCCCGACCAACCGGGATTCGGCGACAGCTACCGCCCGACCGAGGTCGATCTCGACCGGCACTCGATCACCGAGATCGCGGTGACCGCTCTCTTCGAGGCACTGGACCGACTCGAGGTGCGACGTTTCCACCTGCTCGGCAACAGCCTCGGCGGCGCGGCCGCGATCGCGATGGCGCAGACCCAACCCGACCGTATCTCGGGCCTGGTGCTCATGGCCCCCGGCGGTGGCTGGCTGCCCTTCGGACCCACCCCGACCGAAGGGCAGAAGGAGATGTTCCGCTACTACAACGGCGGCGGGCCGAGCGAGAAGAAGATGGCCGCCTTCATCCGCACCATGGTCTTCGACCACAAACAGTTCGGGCAGGACGTGGTCAAGGCCCGCTACGAGGCCTCGCTGGAGCAGAGCCACATCGATTTCTATCACCGGTACAACGCCGCGTTCGGCAAACGGCACGGAATGGACCCGCTGTGGCGGGATCTGCACAAGATCACCGCACCCACCCTGCTGCTGTGGGGCCGTGACGATCGGACCATCACCCTCGACGGCGCCCAGATCATGCTCCGCAACATTCGCGACGTTCAGATGCACATCTTCGGATCCTGCGGACACTGGGTGCAGCTCGAGCGTGCCCGTGAATTCGAGCGCCTGGTCGGTGATTTCCTGGGAGAGCTGTCGTGACGGGCTGGCTCGAGGGATACGTCGCCCTGGTCACCGGAGGCGGATCCGGAATCGGGCGTGCCGTCGCCGAGCGGTTCCTCGCCGAGGGAGCCTCGGTCACCGTCCTCGGCAGAGACCTCGACCGGCTGGAGAAGGTCGTCGCCGACAGCGCCGATCCCGAACGGATGCACGCGGTCGAAGCCGACGTGCGCGATTCGGGGCAACTGCACGACGCGGTCGCCGAAACCGTCTCCCGTTTCGGCAAACTCGACACCCTCGTGGCCAACGCGGGCATCTGGGACTTCCAGCGTCAGCTCACCCGGCTGACCCCCGCCGAGCTGTCGGACACCTTCGACGAACTGTTCGCCGTCAACGTCAAGGGGTACCTGCTGGCCGCCGAGGCGGCCTGGCGTGCCCTGGTCGAGACCCGCGGCAGCATCGTGATGACGCTGTCGAACGCCTCCTTCCACGTCAACGGCGGTGGACCCGTCTACACCGCGAGCAAGCACGCCTGCCTGGGCCTGATGCGTGAACTGGCCTACGAACTCGCACCCAAGGTCCGCGTCAACGGCGTGGCATGCGGCGGCATGAACACCGACCTGCGCGGCCCGGAATCGCTTGCCATGCACGGCCGTTCCCTGGCCGATTCCTTTGCCGAACGGCCCGCGAACGCCGCGCCCCCGCCGATCCCTCTGCACGACTCCAGCGTCGACCCCCGCGATTTCACCGCGGCATACGTGCTGCTCGCCTCCCGCGAACAGAGCGGACCCATCACCGGCCAGGCGTTGGCGGTCGACGGCGGCATCGGCGTCCGTGGCTTCGCGACGCCCGCCGGCGGCGACCACTTGTGAATCGCTGGTCGAAAGCACCGACCCGGCGAGGTCGAGCCGCGGGCTGGTCCGAATTCACCGCCGCGCTGTCCATCGCCGGGCCTGCCCTTCATCTGGACGCCGACCGTATCGAACCGGTGCTTGGCGGACCTGCGCGGCGTCACGAGCCTGATCCGACCATGTCGGTGGACCGAGTGTGTTCGACGCCACCGACGGCGTAGATTGTGTGTATCCCGAGGTTACTCACAAGTAGGAGGCAAGGATGCCCGCGCCGGAAGCCGGAGTCTTCGACCGTCTGAGCGCGCTCGCCGCGATCGACGATCACGAAGCTCACTCGCGCAAGACGATCGCCGAGACGTTCACCGGCAAGCCGCTCGGCTCGGTGCCGGTCGGCACCGCGGAGGACGTGGCGTCGGCATTCGCGAAGGCCAGGTCCGCGCAGGCGCGCTGGGCCGCCCGCCCCGCCGCGGAGCGCGCCGCGGTGTTCGAGCGTTTCCGCGCGCTGATCATCGCCGAGCGCGAATCCCTGATGGACGTCATCCAGGCCGAGACCGGCAAGGCGCGCTGGGCGGCCCAGGAAGAGATCATGGGCATGATGTTCGCGGCCCGCTACTTCGCCAGGGTCGCGCCCGGACTGCTGCGGCCGCGGAACGTGCCCGGCGCCTTCCCCGTGCTGAACCGCGCCGCGGTGCACACCCAGCCCAAGGGCGTGGTCGGCGTGATCTCGCCGTGGAACTACCCGATGGTGCTGTCCATCGGCGACTCGATACCCGCTCTCCTCGCGGGCAACGCGGTGGTGGTCAAGCCCGACAGCCAGACCCCGTACTCCGCGCTGGCCGCCGCCGAGCTGCTCTACCGTGCGGGCCTGCCGCGCGACCTGCTCGCCGTGGTGCCCGGCCCCGGCTCGGTGGTCGGCACCGCCATCGTGGACGCCTGCGACTACCTGATGTTCACCGGCTCCTCGGCCACCGGCCGGGCGCTGGCCGAACAGTGCGGGCGCAGGCTCATCGGCTTCTCGGCCGAGCTGGGTGGCAAGAACCCGATGATCGTCACCCGCGGCGCGAACCTGGACAAGGCCGCCAAGGCCGCGGTGCGCGCGTGCTTCTCCAACGCGGGTCAGCTGTGTATCTCGATCGAGCGCCTCTATGTCGAGAAGGCGGTCGCCGACGAGTTCACCGCGAAGTTCGTCGCCGCGGTGCAGGGCGCGAAACTGGGCGCGGCCTACGACAATTCGGCCGACATCGGCAGCCTCATCTCCGAGGCGCAGCTGGAGACGGTCACCAAGCACGTCGCCGACGCCACCTCGAAGGGCGCCAAGGTGCTCGCGGGCGGCAAGGCGCGCCCCGACCTGGGCCCGCTGTTCTTCGAGCCGACGGTGCTCGCCGACGTGACCGACGAGATGGAGTGCGGTCGCAACGAGACCTTCGGCCCGCTGGTGTCGATCTACCCGGTCGACTCGGCGGAGGACGCCATCCGGCTGGCCAACGACACCGAATACGGCCTCAATGCCAGCGTGTGGGCGGAGAGCAAGTCGGCGGGCGAGAAGATCGCGCAGCGACTGCATGCCGGCACCGTGTGCGTCGACGAGGGCTACGCCCCGGCGTGGGGCACCACCGCGGCCCCGATGGGCGGCATGGGCATCTCCGGCGTCGGGCGCAGGCACGGCGCGGACGGCCTGCTGAAGTTCACCGAGCCGCAGACGGTCGTGGTCACCAGGTTCATGAATCTGGATCCGCCGCCGATGGTTTCGCACGACCTGTGGCAGCGCTTCCTGATGCTCGTCGCGCGCAGCCTCCGGTTCCTGCCCGGCCGCTGATCCGCGCACGGCCTGCCGGTGTCGCCAACTGGTGAGGTCGCCTATTCATCTGTCGCAGATTCGCGCCCCGGACGACGCCCGTCTGAACCACAGCTCCGGACTGACGGGTGTGCATGCCGGAACAGCTCTGTGTTGGTTTGCAGGCGCGGGCTTGTTCGGCGGTGATCCCGACGACCGGGGCGGGCATCTGTTGGACGTGCTGGCGCATTGCCGATGTCCGGCCCGGAACATTCGGAACGCCAAGGACTTTCAGCAGGCCGCCCAGCGTCTCCGGATACATCGGTTGTCCTGCCCGCCGGCTGATCCGGCTACCGGGGCAGTGATCAGGCGTCGAGAGGCGCATACCACTGCGCGTTGCGCAGCAGGATCCGCGTGCGGGGGTTGCCGTCCCACTCCACATCGAGGCCGTGCTTCTCCAGGCGTGGTACCGCGTCATCGGTGATCACGGTGTTGAGATCGGCCAGGTAGGCGGCCTCTTTGTCGGCTTCGGACAGTTGCGAATACGCCTCTTGGTCGAAGTCCGCCGGCGGGAACAAGCCGTAGTTCAAGTACACATAGCCGCTGTCGACGAGTGTCTCGGTGTCCTGCTGGTGGAAGAAGACGTAGCCGCGCCAGTGCCGGGAGCCGTTCATTTCGCTACCGATCTCGGCGGTACCACACGTGCCGCAGCAGGTGAAGTTTTGCCGGGCGAGGATGCCGGCCTCGTTCAGCTCCCCAAAAGCTCGATCGAGGTTGGTGCCGGTCTGCTCCGGCGTCCACTGCGCCTGCTGCTCGATGCGGGCTTCGCGGGCCGTCTCGAACGCCGCGTAGAGCCGGTCGCCGGTGAGATCCCAGCCCTCCTGCTCGGCATCGACGAATTCGTCTGCATCGGCATTGCCCGCCACCAGCCACGACCAGATTTTCTCGGTCAGCGCCTGCTCGTCGGCGGGGTCCAAGCCGTATCCGGTGAGGGCGAAACCGGCGGGCATCTCGTTGTAGGGCCACAACGTCACGGTGGCGGAGCGTAACACGCAGACGACGTGGCAGACGGCGATGTGGTGCGGTACAGAGGGAGGGACATGGTCCGGATGGAGCCGTAAACGGCGCTGCACGCGGACAATCTGCCTGTCATCGCCCTGGATCGGTACCGGGCCAGGGGAACATTTTTCCAATCTCCGGAGTGACTGATCGGTCGATAGTGGTGTTCACCTCGGGTGCGGTCGGCGAGCCGAACGCAACTCGAACCCCTTACCCCGATAGACGACGAGAGGACACGTGTCGTGATCGATATGGAAACCTCAGCGCAAAGTGCTGGAGAGCAGTCAGCGGCGATGAGACTGCTGCTGGCTTGCGGTGTCGTTGCTCCGCTGCTCAACATTGTTGTCATTCTCGTCCTCGGGGCTGTACGCCCTGACTACAACGCCTGGGTAGTCCCCGACAGCAACCTCGAACTGGGGCCTGGTGGGTGGATGCAAGTAACCAACTACATCGTCACCGGAACGCTCCTGCTCGCTTTTGCCATCGGGATGAGGCTGCTTCTGCGTACAGGACGTGGTTCCAGCTGGGGGCCCATCCTGCTCGGCATCTATGGCTTCACCTTCGTCGCCATCGGGCCTGTCCTTCCCGACCCGTCGCTAGGTTACCCACCAGGAGCGTCCGAAGCGCTAACCATTCACGGCGCCATTCATAGTCTCTTAGGTCTGGTTCAGTTCACTTCGCTGACTGCGGCTTGCTTCGTGTTGGCACGGCGCGATGAGGCGCTCGAAAGTCGGGCCTGGTCCTGGTATTCGGTTGCCACTGGCCTGCTGGTCGTCACCTCTTATGTCGCCTTCGTCCTCACCGCCAAATTGGTAGACGGGGGACCAGCAGGGCTCATTGAACGAATTGGGATCATTGCCGGCGGCATGTGGGTTGCCTTATTGGCGATCCGCCTGATGAGCAGACCAGTTCCACGCGTGTCGGTCGAATGAATGGGTCTGTCAGAACTCAGGTTCCTGGCAGCTACGCGATATCCGCCCACTTTTCGGCCGGTCGGCGGCCCCCTGCCGCCGGAATTCGACCGCGTCTTCGGGGCCCTGGCCGGCTCGGTCTGCGGTCGAGCCGGCCAGATCCCCGTCGCCGGCTCTCAGGTGAGCCGGTCGGCACCGGTGGGCGGCGGCGGGCCTGCCGCCAATGCCGCCGCTTCCTCGTCGGTGAGCAGCCGGGACCGGATGAGGAAACGCACGCCGAGGGGCGCCTCGAGCGAGAAGCCGCTCCCGCGCCCCGACACCACGTCCACGGTGAGGTGCGTGTGTTTCCACAGCTGGAACTGATCGGCGCTCATCCAGAATTCGGTGTGCCACGGTAGCTGCCCCAGCAGCACGTCGGCGGCACCGACCCGGAATTCGCGGGCCGGGAAGCACATGGGCGAGCTGCCGTCGCAGCATCCGCCGGACTGATGGAACCGCACCGGCCCGTGGTGTTCTATCAACCGGCGCAGCACCACTCGCGCCGCGTCGGTCATGCCGACGCGATGAACCCGGTTCTGCATGAGAGTGATCCGATTCCGCATCAGAAGAATCCGAGCTTGGTAGGGGAGTAGCTCACCAGCAGGTTCTTGGTCTGCTGGTAGTGGTCGAGCATCATCTTGTGGTTCTCCCTGCCGATCCCGGACTTCTTGTATCCGCCGAAGGCGGCGTGCGCGGGATAGGCGTGATAGCAGTTGGTCCACACCCGGCCCGCTTTGATCGCCCGGCCCATCCGGTAGGCGGTGGCGCCGTCCCTGGTCCACACGCCCGCGCCGAGGCCGTAGAGGGTGTCGTTGGCGATCCGGACCGCTTCGTCGACGGTGTCGAAGCGGGTCACCGCGACCACGGGTCCGAAGATCTCCTCCTGGAAGACGCGCATGGTGTTGTCGCCCTCCAGAATGGTGGGCTGAATGTAGTACCCGCCGGGCAGTCCGTCCACCTTGCGTGCTTCCCCTCCGCTGAGTACGCGGGCGCCCTCCTGCCTGCCGATGTCGATATAGGACAGGATCTTCTCGTACTGATCGTTGCTGGCTTGGGCTCCGATCATGGTGGCGTCGTCGAGCGGGTGCCCGCCCTCGATGGCCGCGGTCCGCTCCAGGCAGCGAGCCAGGAACTCGTCGTAGATGGACGAGTGGATCAGCGCGCGCGACGGGCAGGTGCACACCTCGCCCTGGTTGAGCGCGAACATCACGAAGCCTTCGACGGCCTTGTCCAGGAACGCGTCGTCGTCGGCCATGACATCCGGCAGGAAGATGTTGGGGCTCTTGCCGCCCAGTTCCAGGCTGACCGGGACGATGTTCTCGCTGGCGTACTGCATGATGAGCCGCCCGGTGGTGGTCTCGCCGGTGAACGCGATCTTCGCGACCCGCGGACTGGTGGCCAGCGGTTTGCCCGCCTCGACGCCGAAACCGTTGACCACGTTCAGGACTCCGGGCGGCAGCAGATCGGCGATCAACTCCACCACGAGCAGGATCGAGGCGGGCGTCTGCTCGGCGGGCTTGAGCACCACGCAGTTCCCCGCGGCCAGGGCGGGCGCGAGTTTCCACGCGGCCATCAGGATCGGGAAGTTCCATGGAATGATCTGCCCGACCACGCCGAGCGGCTCGTGGAAGTGGTAGGCGACGGTGTCGGCGTCGATCTGGGAGATGCCGCCCTCCTGGGCGCGGATGACGCCGGCGAAGTAGCGGAAATGGTCGACCGCCAAAGGCAGGTCGGCGGCCAGGGTTTCGCGGACCGGTTTGCCGTTGTCCCAGGTTTCGGCGACCGCGAGCGGCTCGAGGCTGTTCTCGATGCGCGCGGCGATCTCGAGGAGAATGTTCGCGCGCACGGTCGGCGAGGTCGCGGCCCACGCCTCGGCCGCGTGATGGGCGGCCTCCAGCGCCATATCGATGTCGGCGGCGCTGGAACGGGCTACAGAGCAGAAGGTTTCCCCGTCGACCGGGGAGGGATTGTCGAAGTAGCGGCCCTCGATCGGAGCGGCCCAGTCGCCTCCGATGAAGTTGTCGTAGCGGGTGGCGTAACCGACTATGGCGGCGTCGGAACCCGGTTTGGCGTAGATCATCGCAATCACTCCTCGCGCGAAAGCCATCGACGCACGCCACTATGAACGGCGAAGGTTGGCGGGAGGTTGGTGGCCGGGATCAACTGTGCCGGGCGTTGTGCAGCCGGGCGGCGACGACCGCGCGGCGCACGTCGTCGGTGGGCAGCAGCCGCAAAGCGTGCTCGTGCACCGCGATATCGCCCCCGGCGCGCTCGCCGAAGGCGATGGCGTGCTCGGGTCGATCGCTGGCCAGGACCGC
Organism: Nocardia sp. bgisy118; assembly: GCF_057708605.1. NCBI lineage: Bacteria > Bacillati > Actinomycetota > Actinomycetes > Mycobacteriales > Nocardiaceae > Nocardia > Nocardia sp. bgisy118. The sequence continues at coordinate 183,568 of NZ_JBYISM010000012.1, forward strand.
GGTGCGAATGCCGACATCGAGGTAGTCGCGCCATTCGACGACGCCCGGGGTGTCGGAACCGGGGAGCAGCGGGCCGCGATAGTGCCACACCGCGCCCGAGGTGTCGCCCGAGGTGATGGCGGCGAGCAGGTCGACGGCGTCGCAGGACAGCGGTCCGGTCAGGGTGTAGCGGCGGTTGGCTATCTCACCTCCGGTGGCCCGGCGCAGATGCGAGACATCGGCTTTCAGCGTGCTCGTCGAGATCGAGCGATCGCCGTACACCGCGGCGTGCAGCTGATCGGGGGTGTAGCCGTCCGGCTCCAGCGCGAGCAGAGCGAGGATCTCCAGCTGCCGCGGCGGCAGCGGCACCGGCCTGCCGTGGCGCAACAGCCGTGCGGTGCCCAGACATTCGAGCCGCACCCGCTCGGCGGGTGGCGGCGCGCTCGTGCGCAGCACCGCCTCGACCGCCGTGACCAGTGATCGCACCGAGGCCATCGCCATCGGATGCGAGCGGCTCCAGTCGCTGGACAGATCCAGCACGCCGAGCAGCCTGCCGTCCGGTGCGTGGATCGGCGCGGCATAGCAGACCCAGCCGTGCAGCGCGGCGACGAGGTGTTCGGCGGCGAACACGGTGGCAGGCTGGTCGTCGTGCAGCGCGAGGGACAGCCCGTTCGTGCCCATATGGCTTTCGTCCCAGCAGCCGCCCGGCGCGAAGTTCACGTCCTCGGCTCGGCGGCGCAGCTTCCGGTCACCGCCGGACCACAGGACCGTGCCCGCCGCGTCGGTGACCACCGCCAGGTACTTCGCGTCCTCGGCGATGCTGCGCATCTGGCCCGCGAGTTCGGTGACGGGGCCGCGCAGCGGGGATTCCGCCCACCGGTCGTCGACCCGGTCGAGTCCGGGTGCGACGGTGCGGCCGGGATCGACGGTGTGCAGCGAGCGCTGCCAAGAGCGTGCCACGTCGGTGCGAAGCACGCTGGAATCGGGACGGATTCGCGCGCGAGGCCCGGCGGTCGATGCCCACCGGGTCCATTCCTTTTCCAGTTCTGCCCGCTGCCGGGTGAGGGTGCGCGACGGTGCCACCTCGGAAAACCCTTGTCGTCGAGTGAACTCGCCTCGTGGACCCATCATGGCGGACGCGCCTGCGCGACGCGCCGGTTTCCGGGCCTAGGCTCGTACTCATGGACAAGCGAGAGCGACCGGCCCGGATCGCCGACGTGCACGCCATCGCGCGCGGGATGCCGCACGTGACCAACGCGGCCGGTCCGCGCGGCAACGCCATCTACCAGGTTGGCGGAAAGTCGTTCGTGTTCTTCCGCACGCCGCGCCCGGATGCCGTGGATCCGCAGACCGGCGAACGCTACCCCGACGTCATCGTCTTCTGGGTGCCCTCGGAATCGGACAAGCAAGCACTCGTACAGGATCCGGACTCGCCGTTCTTCACCACACCGCACTTCGACGGACACCCCTCGGTGCTGGTGCGCGCGTGCCGACTGCACGAAATCACCCTCGGCGAACTCACCGAGATCATCCAGGACGGCTGGCTCGCCCAGGCATCCCGCAAGCGAGCCGCCGACTGGCTCGCCGCCCATCCGCTCCCGCCGAATGCGTGAGTAGCCGGATTGCCCCTGCGTACGAACGCATTTCGGATGGATGCCGGGATTTCCCGGCGCGGCAGGGGTATCAGAGGCCACAATGGGTCGCGGTGTTGCCGATATTTTGATCTGGCCGGGGCTGTCGAGTCTCGGTCGTCCGAGCGCATGAACGCACAGAGGGGCAGGGATCATGGCGGTCGCGGACACACATATCGAGGGGCGGACACGTCGGCCGGAACGGATGCGCGCGACGCTATTCGAGGCCCATCACTCCAGAACCGTCTAGCACGGCCACTGTCTCGCGTCGGCCCCGGCTACCCGGGCCGACCGACCGATCTCCCGGAAATCCGATCCGAAAAGCCGTGTCCGGCCGCGTAGTTCGCCTCCGAGCCGCGGAATCCGCGTAGTCCCATACGCAGGCGACGGGTTTCCTGGGCAGTTACGTTTCTGCACGCACCCAGCGGCACATTCCGGTGCGCCTCGACTTCAGTTGTGGAGACACCCATGCCTGACTTGATCATCCTCCGGCTCTTCCCTGCCGAGCCGATGGCCGCGAACGACTTCACCACCGTGCTGACCGGCCTGAAGATCACGGCCTACGATCTGACCTTCGCCGAGAGTGTCGAGGGAGTGGAGCTCGGTTCCGCCTCCGCCCTCGCCGACCCGCACCTGGGCAGCACCACGAACAATCATGTCGACATCGAGAGCACCCAGCTGCTCCAGCACTACATCGATGTCACCGATCCGTTCGGCGCCACCACTCGCGAGCTGGAAGCGGTGGCCACGGCGGTGATCGTGGTCGATGCGCCCGCGGGGCACACCGAGTACCCGACGCCCACCTCGTTCGATCTGCGGCTCGAACTCACCAAGGGCGGGCTCGGCATCTCCCACCGCAGGCTGCATTACAACGTCGACGTCACCACCCGGCCGAATCTTTCGAACAGCCAGAAGAAGTACTTCGACATGGAGGCCAGCGCGTACGTCACCCTGCCCGCCACCGGCGCCGGACTCGACCCGAACCTCGCTTTCGTCGACCTGCCCTCCGACGGGCAGCCGCCCTCGTTCGACCAGATGGTGCGCGCCATCGACACCGTGCTGGCCGACGACCCCGGCGGCGCGAACGCCACTCTGGTCGGCCGATCCCCGCTCACCCTCGCCGAGAGCCGCCAGATCGCCGCCGAGATCGTCTGGAACCGCACCGCCTACCCACCGCCGCAACCGGACGCGAGGCTCGGGCTCGATCCGTTCGGCGCGCTCTACACCGACCCGCCCGCCGAGGAGACACTCAGCGCCGATGACATCGAAAAGGCGCGCGCCCGTTTCGAAGCCGAACTCAACGGCTACTACGGCACCCACGAGGCCGAGGCGCTGCGGCTGGCGGGGTTCGTGTACTCCGCATCGGCCGCGGTCGCCCAGGAGGTACTCAGCATCAGGGCGACGCAGGCCCGCTTCGACTTCCCGTTGATCACCGACGCCGCTACTCCGACGACCAAACACGCCGCCGGTGTGGCGCTCGTCGAAAACGGCGGCCTCACACCGGCTTACGTGGTGCCCGCAGCGTACTTCTACGCGCTCGGCGCGCAGATGCCCGGGCAGGTCGGTCCGCCGCAGCGGTTCGACATGGCCCGGTTCGCGCTGGAACCGCAAGTGCTCTCGGCCTTCGAGACGGCGGTCGACGGCGGCGTGATCACCGCGCCCGCCGCGCCGTTGACGGTGACCGGTCCCGCGGTCGCGGCCACCCAGGCGGCGCGGCGGCTGCGTGCGCTGGGGGCGGCGGAGAACACACTGACCGAAGTGCCGCTGATCGCGCCGATCGAAGCGCTGGTGACCCGCTGGCTGGCCCACACCGGTCCGAGCACCTCCATCGACACCGATTTCTGGGCGTCCGAGGTGACAGTCAACCCGGGGCCGTACCTGGAACTGCTGCTGCAAGGCGTCACCGCGAATTCAGCCGCGCTGATCGCCGCGATCGAGGCGCCGCCGCTGAACGTCGCGTCCGTCGCCGATCTGGTCGCGGTGACCGATCAGCGGTGGCGAGACTTCTTCGCGGCGAATCCCGCACTGCTGCCCGATTTCACCGCGCCCGGCACGCCCGCGGAACGCACCGAGGCGTTCATCCGGCATCTGCGTACCTTCTTCGACGTCGAGGCCGACCCCGGCAGCGGTGCGCCACCCGAGGTCGGTGCGCCTGCGGAACTGACGCGCTCGCACGACGATGTGTTCGAGAACTTCGTGTCCACGTACCCGGTGTACTCCGGCGGCGTCGACTTCAGCTTCACGACCGCTCCCGATCCGACCGCTGTCGTCGCCACCGTCACCGAGGTGCTGCCGGACGACCCGGCCGCCCAGCAGTGGCTGTTGTTCGCGCTGAACGCCATTCGCGAGCTGTGGGTGGTGACCGACATCGACGCGGGCGAGCTGCGCTTCTCTCTGATCGAGGCGCTCTACGCGCGCGGCTTCACCGCGGCCGCGCAGATCGCCGCGCTCTCGCGGGCCGACTTCCGGTACGCGCTGTCGGGAACGGTCGCCTACGGCTACGCACTCGACATCTACGAGAAGGCCACCCCCGAACAACCCGAGCAACCATGGCCGCCGGGACCGTTCAACCCCGTGAATCCTGACGGCTCGCTGATCGACTGCGTTCCGCCCGAACATCTTTCGCCGCTCGGGCCGGTGGCCTACCTGCACGAGATGTTGCGGGTCTCGGGCGCCTCCAGCTGCGCCGACCCGGTGCCCTACGCCGAGGACACGCTCGGCGACCTGCTCGGCGACCTGCTCGGCGAGCGTCGCGGTGAGCTCGGCGATCTGGCGGTGACGAAGGCAAACCTGGAGACCACGATCCCGGTCATCGACCTGGTCAACGAAAGCCTCGAGCACCTGGTCACCACGACGCCCGGCGCCACGGCGGGCGCCGTGTACGACACCGCGAACTACGAACTCGCCGGGCACCGGCTCGCCGACGACGGCATCGTTGGCGGCCACCCGTGGGCCCACGATCCGCAGACCCTGTTCGCCACGGTGCCGGAGCACTCGTCGCCCGCGACGCCGGTCGCGGTCCCCGCCGCCTACGACGTGCTGCGCACCGACTTCACCCATCCCGACCTGCCCTACCCGCAGGCGCTGGATGTCAACCGCAGCTATCTGCAAGCGCTCGGCGCCAGCCGGTTCTCGGCCATGCGGCACTTCCGCGAGGACATCACCGAACTGGCGATCGACGCCGCGCACGAGCCGGATACGTTCCGCACCCACTACTGGCGTTTTCCGCTGCGGTTGCCGATCGCGCTGGAATACCTGCGAATCACGCCGGAAGAGTACGAGCTGCTCTACAGCCACGACATCGGTACCGAGCCGGCCGAGGGCCGATTGGTGCTGCACGAGGTCTACGGCTATCCGGAACCGGAGATCGAGGAGCGCAGCTGGACCGAATTCGTCCGGGTGGTACCGGAATTCCTGCGCCGCACCGGACTGGATTACTGCGAATTCCTCGACCTCTGGTACAGCGGCTACGTGCCGTTCTGGCGCGAGCAAGGGGGCGGCGAGACCGACGCCGGTCCCCGCGAAGGCGGTGGATTCCCGGACTGCCTGCCCTGCTGCCCGGACGATCTGGTGATCGATTTCGGTGAACAGGACATCGCGGACGCGCTGCGCCGCCTGGCCGTCTTCATCCGGTTGTGGCGGCGGCTGCGCGAACATCCCTGTGCCGCCGTGACTTTCACGCAGCTGGCCGATATCTGCTCGGTGCTCGAATTGTTCCGTGACGACACGGTCAACCCGGAGTTCGCGCGGCAGCTGGCCGCGCTGTTCCTGCTGCGGGAATTCCTCTGCCTGCCGTGGGAGGACCCCGACGCGCCGGAACCGACCGCCGCGGCCCCCTCGCACCGCACCCACCTGCTCGCCCTGTGGATCGGCCCCGAGTCACCGCGCTGGGACTGGGCCGTGCGCACCCTCATCGAGCGGATCGACGCGACCGCCGAACGCCTGCGCCCCGAGCTCGCCGAGCAGCCTGAGCTCGCCAAACTGATGGCGCGCAACCTCGACTCGCTGTCGCGGCTGGCCGGGTTCGACCCCGATACGGCGACCGATACCTGGCACCGGCAACCGACGGCCACGATCCGTTTCGCCGAGGTGCTGCTGAAGATCTACCTGTCCGAGTTCACCGTCGGCGAGGTGCTGTTCCTGTTTTCCGACGCGCACCTGCGTGGGGACGACCCGTTCCCGCTGCCCGCGGCGAACGAGGCGCACGACGATCCGCTCGCCCTGCCCGACGACGAGGACGCGCACGGTCTGTGGGCGCTGCGGCGCAAGCTGCTCGACGCCACCGCCGAGGACGCCGAGAGCTGGACCTGGGGCCGGATCACCGACGTGCTGGAACGCGAATTCGGTTATGCGCCTTCGGCGCCCGACGACGCGTGGCAGGCCGTGGGCGAACGCTTCTTCCCGTCGGTGCTGGAGCGCGAGGGCATCCTGGTGGCCGCCGACCGTCGCCGGTTCGGCACGCCGTTGGCCGCGGGCGACACCGCGCCCGCGATGTGGAACTCGCCGCCGGACGGGCCCTTCCATTACGACCTCGCGAGCCAGACCCTGTGGGCGCGACTGCCGCTCGACGACACCGCGGTCACCGAGCGGCTCAGCACCCTGCGGCCGCTGACCGAGGTCGAGCAGGCGGCTGTGCAGACGTTGTACTTCGCGCCGCGCGCGCTGCTCGCGCCGTTCGGCTTGCTGTTCGGCGAGTTCGAAGCGGCCCTCGACCGGTTGGTGCACGAGCCCGACGAACAGGAGCGCTTCGCCTTCGTCCAGCGGGAGTTCGCGCGCTTCTACCGCCGCACCGGGATCATCGCCGAACATCTCGCCGCGCACGTCCGTGTGGTGGCGCCGCAGCGCGATCCGGGGCTCGAGGCGCGCGACGTCAGCAGGCTGCTGCTGTCGCTGTGGGGCGACGAGAACGCGGGCGGCGCGTCGTGGGAGAACGACAGCGGCGCACCGCCCGAGGTGACGTGGCCGACCGGACCGACCGGCAGCTCCTTCGCCGCGCTGCTCGGACTCGTCGGCACCGGGCTGACCGGCGCGTTCTCGGTGGCCGGGCTCGACCCGGCCTGGCGCGAGATGAGCGGTCCGCTCACGGCGTTCGGTGCGGGCCGCAACGCGTGGAACGCGCCCGCGCCGACCGTCGTCCCCGAGATGGGGCTCACCCTGACGCCGCACCAGCTGCGCAAAGTGGCCGTCCGCAACGGCTTCGCCCTTCGCGACGTAGACGGTGAACCGCTCTTCGGCGCACAGCCCTTCACGGTGACGTGGGCCGGTGCGCTGCTCGTGGAGGCAGGCGGCCGCTACGAGTTCGCCGCGGGCGATCCGACACCCGACGGCGTCGAACCCGACTGCGAATGCTGTGAGGATCACCGCTGGCGCGTCACCCTGCGGCGTGGGCAGCGGTCGTGGATCCTGTTGAACCGCGGCTGGTCCGGTGAGGACGCGCCGGATTGTCACTCGGCGCCGATCGAGTTGCGTCGCGGCACGTACCAGATCACCGTGGAGCTGCATCAGCCGCAGCCGACCTTCGACCGCGAAGAGGACGTGCGGCCACGGCACACCGGCTTCCAGGTGATTTACACCGGTCCCGACACCGAAGACCGCCTCGTCGCGGTCCCGCATCGGCGGCTGTATCGCACGCACGTCGACGCGCCGCTGGACGACTGCGTCGACGTCGGGGATCCGGCGGCCGCCTACCTGCGCGCCCGCTACACCTCCAGCCTGCGCGACATCCGGCGCACCTACCAGCGAGCATTCAAGGCGGCCCTGGTCGCGCACCGGCTGCGACTGTCGGCGGCGACCCTGCCGAGAGAACCGCAGTCGGAGCTCGGCTACCTGCTCGACCACGCGGAAGGCTTTGCCGGGCAGAGTTATCCGCGGACCGGCGCGACGTCGTTCGGAACACACCGCGCGTGGTTCGATCCCGATCTGCTGCCCGTCGCCGACCCGTTCCGGCCACCCGCAGGCGACCAGCGGGCCGCACCGAGCGCCGCGCGTCAGGCCGCGCTGTTCGACTGGTGGGAGCGGCTCTACGACTACACCGCACTGCGCCGCGAGACCTGGGAGGCCAGGGAGAAGCCCGCGTGGCGCGTATTCCACGAGGCCTCCGAGCGGCAGCCCGACGATCCGGCGCAGCTGGTGCGGCATCTCGGGGTCGACGTGCGGCACGCGTCGCTCGTGCTGACCTACGCCGACTATGTCGTCCAGGTGCCCGACTTGGAGAACGAGGCGTGGGCGATTCGCGCGTGGCGCGGCGAGATGTGGCTGGACCGGCTCGAACGCTGCTTCCGCGTGCTGCACATCGATGCGGCGCAACCGTACCGGTGGGTGGCGGATCGTCCCGAGGTCGGACCCGATGCCGGGAACGAGAACCTGACCCGGTTCGTCCGGGACGGGTCCTTCGAAAACGCCTCCTTCGACAACGCCGCGCCGCGCCGCTATCTCGACGTCCGGACGCTGAACGACGAGCTGCGTGTCCGGGCCAGAGACGCCCTGGCGGCCTGGCTGTGCGGCATGCGTCGGGTGCCGCTGCCGTTCGATCCCGGTCGGTACGCGACCCGCGCCACCGACCTCGGCGACCTGCTGCTCCAGGACGTGGCGACCGGGACGTGCGCGCGCGTCAGCCGGATCGAGGACGCGATCGGCAGCGCGCAGGCGTTCGTGCAGCGCGCCCGGCTCGGGCTGGAACCGGGGTTCCCGGTCTCTGCCGCGTTCGCCCAGCTGTGGGAGGCCCGCTACGAGACCTTCCGCACCTGGCAGCGCTGCGCCGAGCGGGATGTATACCGGGAGAACTGGATCGAATGGGACGAGCTCGAAAAGGCACGCCGAGTCGAGGCTTTCGCCTTCCTGGAGGACCGCCTTCGCCGCAGCCGACTGACCATCGCGGTGCCGGGCGGGCTGGAGTGGTGGCCCGATCGGCGACCGCAGGAACACCCCGGGCTGACGGTGTTGCAGGACGCCGAACCGTCGGTGATCCAGGCGCTGGTGCCGGGGCCGGTCCCGGAGGGCATGGATCTGCTCGGGACGCCGCGGGCCGACGCCCAGGCGTCCTGGCTCGCGCCGCTGCAGCGCATCCGCAACACCGACGACGACGGTGACGACGGCGAGCCAGGCAACGGCGACAACGAGGACGGCGACGGCAACGGCGACGTCCACGTGGAGGTGCACGCGGCGACCGCCGGGGAACTGGCGTCCGCCGACCGCGACCGCCTGCCGCTGTGGATTCGGACGGCCGCCCGCATGGGCGCCCGCTTCGTCCGGGTCGCCGCCGCGGGCATGCCACCGGCCGCCGCCGGATTCACGCCGTGCGACGGCGACCCCGATGCCTGCTGCGGTTGCGGCGGCGAGCACGAGCCGCAGGTGGACGAGTACTACTTCTGGCTCGAACACGGGCTGGTGTACGAACCGACAGCGCAATCCGCCGATACCGGGCGAGATACGACCGACGAGATCTCGGACTGGCACCGCCCGGACAAGCTGCCCGCGCTGCTGCACTGGCCCGCCGTGCCGGTGGTCCATCTGTGCTGGTCGCGCAAGCGAGGCGGACGATTCGAACCGCAGCGGTGGTCGGGCCGACCGGTCCGGGTCCAGTCGGCGGCACAGGCGCAGCTCGAATTCACCGGCCGCACACTGGATTCACTGCGCTTCGCGATTGTCGGCGGCCTGCGCCCCACCGGCTACGACGCCGATCCGACGCCGCCCGGCTTCCGCTACGACCTCGCCACCGATACCGCCACGACCCTGCCGCTCATCGCGGCGCCGCCCGCACCGCAGCTCTCCATCGGCGGCCTGGACGCCTACCCGTTCTTCGCCTACGTCTGCCCCGGCGCGCCGCTGGAACCGCTGTCGCTGTTCTCGGTCGCGCTGACCGTCGGCGCGGCACTGCGCAGCCATTGCCGGTACGAGGCCGCGTTGAAGTGGTACGAGCTGGTGCAGCGCCCCGGCGTCACCGACAACGCGTGGACCGAGTGCCGCCGCATCCCGCCGCCGACGGACGACGAGCCGGACGACGACGGCGACGTCGTCGTGACCGGAACGATCGATCCCGAGGGAACGGATACCGACCGCCGCCCGCGCGCCGACGAGGTCTGCTGTTCCACCACCGCCGTCGACGCGCGGCGGGCGCGCGAACGTGCGCTGCTGCTGCGCTATCTCGAGACGATGCTCGACTGGGCCGACACGCTGCTGTGCCGGAGCACGCCGGAGTCGATGCGGCGCGCCGACGTGGTGCTGATGCAGATCGACCGGATCCTGGGCGCCCGCCCGCAGACGGTGCCGGGTGACGACGAGTGGTACGAGCGCACGGTGTCGTCGTTCGTGCCCAGGGAAGCGCCGCTCAACCCGCGGTTGATGGCGCTCTACCAACGCACCGGCGACCGGCTGGCGCTGCTGCGGCACTGCCAGGACGGACGCCGCCTGCCCACCGGGCGAGCCGGACTCGACCGGCCGTTCTTCGGCGCGGACCCGCGGCGCGACGGCTGGCACGACGGTGGCTGCCCATGCGGCGGCGACGGCTGCGGATCCTGTTGCGACGCCTACCGTTTCACCGTCCTGGTACGGCAGGCGCGGGAACTGGCCGGTGAGGTCCGCGCGCTCGGGGCGCAATTGCTGAGCGCCTACGAGAAGGGCGACGCCGAATACCTGGCGGCGCTGCGCTCGGCGCAGGAACGTCAACTGCTCGAGCTCAGCGTGCAGCAGCGCCAGAACCAGTGGCGCGACGCCGATTGGCAGGTCCAGGCGCTCGGCAAGACCAAGGAAGGCGCACAGGCGCGGCTGCGCTACCACCAGAATCTGATCGCCAACGGCCTGAACGCGGGCGAGATCGGCTACGAATCGCTCACCGGGGTGTCCCTCGGCTCCCGCATCGCGGGCAATGTGCTCGAGGCGATCGCGCAGGGCATCGGGATGACGCCGGACTTCTGGATCGGCGTCGCCGGTATCGCGGGCTCGCCGTTGCAGTTCAACCAGATCCCGATCGGCAACAAGCTCGCCGCGGGCTTCTCGACCGCGGCGCGGATCATGAACGCGCTGAGCGAGAACGCCACCAGCGGAGCCAATCTCAGCAACCAAGAAGGCGTCTGGGACCGCAGGCTCGCCGAGTGGCGGCACCAGGTCGACACCATCACCATCGAGCTCGAGCAGATCGAGCGGCAGATCCTGGGCGCCGAACGCCGCCGCGACGTGGCGCTGTCGGAACTGAGCAACCACCAGCGGCAACTCGAGCACGTCGAGCGCGTGCAAGACTTCCTGCGCGACAAATTCACCAACTGGGAGCTGTACCTGTATCTCCAGCAGGAGACCGCGGCGCAGTACTACCGGATGTACGGGCTGGCTCGCAGCGCGGCCCGCAAGGCCGAGCGAGCGTTCAACTACGAGCGGGGCTACACCAATCGGACCTTCCTCGGTGTCGACGATTTCGACAACCTGCGCGAGGGCCTGCTGGCGGGTGAACGGCTGCACGTGGCCGTAGCGCGGATGGACAAGGCCTATCTGGACGAGAACTGCCGGGAATACGAACTCACCAAACATATTTCGCTTCGCCTGTGCTTCCCGCTCGCCTTCCTTCAGCTTCAGGCCACCGGCAGCGCCGAGATCGAGATACCGGAATGGATGTTCGACCTCGACTATCCGGGCCACTACATGCGCCGGATCAAGAACGTCTCGGTGACCATCCCGTGCGTCGTCGGCCCGTACACCGGGGTGAACTGCCGATTGACGCTGCTGAGCAGCTGGACGCGGGTCGATCCGCGACTGATCGACCCGCCCGCCGCCTGCTGCCACGAGCCGGTTCGCCTCGGATGCTGCTGTGCGGCACCACCGAACGGCTATTCGGCCGCGGCGAACGACAGCCGGATGGTGCGCTCGTACACCGCCACCGAGGCGATCGCGACCTCCTCCGGCCAGAACGATTCCGGCATGTTCGAGCTGAACTTCCGCGACGAGCGGTACCTGCCGTTCGAGTTCGCCGGTGCGATCAGCCGCTGGCGCATCGAATTGCCCCCGGAGACCAACGCTTTCGACTTCGCCGCGGCGCTGAGCGATCTCGTGCTGCATGTCAACTTCACCGCATGGGAGGGCGGGGCGGTGTTGCGCACCGCGGCGCTGGACGCGGCCAGGTGCAGGCTGCCCGGTGACGGTCAGCGCTTGTTCGACGTCCGCCGCGACCTGGCCGACGCCTGGTCCGGCCTGCGCGTGCCGCGCGAGCAGGGCGGGCCGTGGAACCGGCGGCTCGAGCTGCGGTTGTCCGGGGCCATGTTCCCGTTCGTGCCGCTGCGCGAGGTGCGGTGGGTGGACTCGATCCAGTTGTTCGTCGAGGCGCCGTGCGCGGAACCGGGCGCCTCCTTCGTCGTCCGGTTCCGCCCGGCGCGCTACGACCGGTGCGCCTGCGAGTGGATCGACGTGCACTGTGTGGCGAGCAGCGAGTTCCCCGGACTGTTCTGGGGCGTAGTCGAATTGGACGGCACCCGGCTGGGTCCGCTCGACGACGACCGCGCCGAGCCGTTGGGTGTCTTCGAGTTCCCGGACTCAGTGGGCGAGATCTGCGAGACGTACCTGGTCCTCGGCTACTGCGCGGAGCAGGCGCGGTCGTGCGGTGGTGACAGACGGTGCGGTTGCCGCGACATCGAGTGCTGCTGCGGGGTGAACTGATGGACGCCACAGCGACCGGCCGCACCGCGCGTGACGACCGGCTGGATTCGCGAAACGACGAAGGAACGCCCTCCTCGGATGGCTGGTCCGGCGGCGGCGCGGAGGCTCGTCCGCCCGCGATCTCGCTGCCGAAAGGCGGCGGAGCCATCAGGGGGATCGGTGAGACCTTCACCGTCAACGCCGCGACGGGAACGGCCTCGGCGAGTATTCCGTTGGACATGAGCCCCGGGCGGCGGGGTTTCGGTCCCGCGTTGACGCTGAGCTACGACTCCGGAATCGGGAACGGCCCGTTCGGGTTGGGATGGCGGCTGAGCTTGCCGTCGATCACCCTCAGAACGGACCGGGGGATGCCCCGATACCAGAACGGTGTGTCCGAACCGGACCGCTGCTCAGGCCCGGACATCGCGGCCGACACCTACATCCTGTCCGGCGCGGAAGATCTCGTGCCACGACTCGAGCAGCGCGAGGGGGAGTGGCGGCGGGTCCACCGCCGTAATGTCGAGTCGGGGCGGGAATTCTCCGTGTACGAATACCGTCCGCGCGTGGAGGGGTTGTTCGCGCGCATCGAGCGGTGGGTGGACGCCGAGACGGGGCAATCGCATTGGCGATCCATCGACCGGGAGAATGTGACAACCGTCTATGGGAGGGACGCCGACAGTCGAATCGCCGACCCCCGCGACCCGGCGAAAGTGTTCAGCTGGCTGATCTGCGAGAGCTACAACGACGTCGGCGACGTCATTCGCTACGAGTACAAGGCCGAGGACGCCTACGGCGTGGATCTCGCCGCCGCCCACGAACGCAATCGAGACGCCGCCGATCGGTCGGCGCAGCGGTACCTCAAACGCATCCGCTACGGCAATCGAACCTCGCGCCTGGTGCGTCCGGAACCGGCTGCGACTGACTGGTTGTTCGAGGTCGTGCTGGATTACGGCGACCACGATCCGGCCGAGCCGACCTCCGCCGAACACCGGCCGTGGACATGTCGCCTGGACCCTTTCTCCAGCTACCGCGCCGGATTCGAAGTGCGCACCTATCGGCTGTGCCAACGCGTGCTGATGTTCCATCACATCGACGAGCCCGGCGTCGGCGCAGACTGTCTGGTGTCGGCGATCGAGTTGACCTATCGAGGTGATGCGAGCCGGGGCGAATCCGTGGTATCGGTCATCGATTCGGTGTGCCGCAGAGGTTTTCGGCGAGCAGCGGACGGCGGCTATGTGTCGCGGGCGCTGCCGCCGGTGCAATTCACCTACAGCGAAGCACACGTCGACGCCCGCCTCCGCACACTCGACGCGGAGAGCGCGGCCAACCTGCCGATCGGGCTGGCCGGTTCCCACTACCGATGGGTCGACCTCGACGGCGAAGGCTTGTCGGGCATCCTGACCGAGCAGGCGCACGCCTGGTATTACAAACCCAATCGCGGCGACGGCCGGTTCGGTCCGCTGCGCACAGTGTCGCGTCCGGCCGGTGCCGCGCTGGGCAACGGCCGTCAGCAGTTTCTGGATCTGGACGGGGACGGAAACCTCGAGCTGGTCGAGTTCTTCGGCGAGACTTCGGGTTTCAGCGAACGATCGAACGGCGGTTGGGCGGCGTTCCACCCCTTTGATCGCCGGCCGAACATCGACTGGGCCGATCCCAACCTGCGCATGGTCGACCTCACCGGCGACGGCCATGCCGATGTGCTGATCACCGACGACCGAGTGCTCAGCTGGCATGCCGCGTTGGGGACGGCGGGATACGATGTCGCGCAACGGGTCACGACGGCCAGGGACGAGGAGCGCGGACCCTGGGTCGTATTCGACGACAGCACCCAGTCGATCCAGCTGGCGGACATGTCCGGCGACGGGCTGTCCGATCTGGTGCGCATTCGCAACGGCGAGATCTGTTACTGGCCGAACCTGGGCTACGGACGGTTCGGCGCGAAAGTGTCGATGGACAACGCACCCTGGTTCGACAAGCCCGACGCCTTCGACCCCGGACGCATCCGGTTGGCCGACGTCGACGGCTCCGGCGTCATCGACGTCGTCTATCTGCACGCCGACAGCACCCGTCTCTACCTCAATCGCAGCGGCAACAGGTGGAGCAACGCACACGATCTCGGCGTCGCGTTCCCGCGGACGGACAGCAAGGTGGCGGTGAGCGTCGTCGACCTGCTCGGGAACGGCACAGCCTGCCTGGTCTGGTCCTCGCCGCTGCCGAGCGAATCGGGACGGCAGCTGCGTTACCTGGACCTGATGGGCGGGCGGAAACCGCATCTGCTGGTGGACATGCGCAACAACCTCGGGGCGCGCACCCGCGTGAGCTACGCACCTTCGACCCGATTCGCCGTCGCCGACGCCGAAGCCGGTCGTCCGTGGGCGACGCGGCTACCGTTCCCGGTGCAGGTGGTGCATCAGGTGGAGACCGTGGATGCCGTGGGCCGCAACCGTTTCCGCACCCGGTACGCCTACCACCACGGTTTCTTCGACGGCGTCGAGCGGGAGTTCCGCGGCTTCGGCATGGTCGAACAGTTCGACACCGAAGACCTCGCCGCGCTGGGAGACGGTGCGTCATCGGCCGACTCGCAGAACTGGGACGAGCGGACGGTCGTCGCGCCCGTGGTGACGAAGACGTGGTTCCACACCGGCGCGATGCTCGACGATCGCGGTATCTCGCGTCAGTTCGCGGACGAATACCATCCGGATGACCACCCGTTGGCAGACTCCACCCTGTCCGGCGATCTCACAGTGGACGAGGCGCGGCAAGCGGTTCGCGCGTTGCGTGGCAAGCCGGTGCGGCACGAGGTGTACGCGCACGACGGCAGTGCCGCACAGGGGCTTCCGTACCAGGTGACCGAGCACAACTACACGGTCACCATGCTGCAACCGGCGCAGGCCGAACCCGACGCCGCCGGGTTGCGCAACGCGGTCTTCCTTGTGTCGCCGCGCGAGACGCTGACGGCCCACCACGAGCGGCGGTCCGACCCGCGCGTCTCGCACGAGGTGGTCCTCGCCGTCGACGAGTTCGGGAACATCCTGCGGTCCGCGGCGATCGGCTACGGCCGACTCCGCCCGGACCCCGACCTCGCGCTGACGGATTCCGACCGTGCACAACAGCGACGGCGCCACCTCGTGTACACCGAGCACGACTACACCAACAGCGTCGAACTCGTTGATGCGCACCGCGTTCCGCTTCGTGCCGAGGCCCGTGTCTTCGAGGTGCTCGGACTGTCGCCCGCCGCACGCCTTTTCGAGTTCGCCGAGCTGCGCGCCGGGCTCGATGGCATCGAAATCACGGTGCCCTACGAGGTCGATCTCGATCCCGACGCACCGCGGGTTCCCACTCGCCGCCTCGTCGAGCAGACCCGCGCCGTGTTCCGCCGCGACGATCTTTCCGGGCCGCTGCCCGTGGGTGTTGTCGAGTCGATGGCCCTGCCGTTCGAGAGCTACCGCAAGGCGTTCACGCCGGGTCTGCTGGACGCCGTGTACGGCGACCGAGTCGATCCGACCATCCTCGGCGAGGCGGGTTATCGCCGGATCGAGGACGCCTGGTGGATCCCCTCGGGACGGGTCTTCTACTCGCCGGACAAGACCTCGGCCGCAGCCGAGCTGGCCTTTGCCCGCGCGCATTTCTTTCTCCCGCACCGATTCCGCGATCCGTTCGGCGCGGACACGACAGTCGGCTACGACGGCTACGACCTGCTGGTCACCGGCACTCGCGACCCGCTGGGCAACCAGATCACGGTCGGCGAACGCGATGCGGCCGACCGCGTACTCGGCAACGGCAACGACTATCGAGTCCTCGCGCCACGTCTGATCACCGACAGCAACCGCAATCGCCGCGCGGCCGCCTTCGACGCGCTCGGGCGGTTGGCAGGCACAGCGGTGATGGGCAAACGCGAGGAGAGCCTCGGTGATTCGCTGTCCGGTTTCGACCCCGACCCGGATCCCCGCGATGTGCAGGACTACTTCGACGACCCGCTCGCCGATCCCGCGCGGCTCCTGGGCTCGGCGACCAGCCGCATCCTCTACGACGAACTGGCACACTGGCGCACTAGAGATCACGCCCGGCCGCTGCCGACCGCGACAGCGACGCTGACCAGGGAAACGCACAGCGACGAAATCGCCGACGGCGACACATCGCGCATCCAGCATCACCTGTCCTACTCCGACGGGTTCGGTCGCGTTGTCCAGCAGAAAGCGCAAGCCGAGCCGGGACTGATCGAAGACGCCGCGGTGCGTGCCCGATGGGTCGGCAGCGGCTGGACGATCTTCAACAACAAGGGCAAACCGGTTCGCAGCTATGAGCCGTTCTTCACGGCGAGTCATCGTTTCGAATTCGCCACGATCGCCGGCGTCAGCTCGGTGCTGTTCTACGACCCGCTGGAGCGGATCGTCGCCGCTGTCCATCCCGATGGCAGCTACGCGAAGACCGTGTTCGACCCCTGGCGGCAGGACAGCTGGGACGGCAACGACACCGTGCTGCTCGATCCGGCCGACGATCCGGATATCGGTGGACTGGTCCGGCCCTACCTCGACAGCCTGCCCGACCGGCGCACCTGGTATCAGCGGAGGATCGAAGGCGAGCTAGGACCCGAGCAGCGGCGTGCCGCCCGGCTCACCACCGAGCACGCGGCGACGCCGTTGCACGCGTGGTTCGACACGCTGGGACGGACCTTTCTGTCGTTGGCGCACAATCGCTTCCGACGCGGTGGCGAATTGATCGACGAGCCATACGCCACCAGGACCGTCCGCGATATCGAGGGCAACGAGCGGGAAGTCCGGGACGCCGCCGATCGCATCGTCATGCGCTATGACTACGACATGCTCGGCCACCGGGTCGGCCACGCGGGCATGGACACCGGCGGCAGACTGACATTGTCCGACGCGCTGGACGGAACCGCCTACGAGTGGACGGCGCGCGGGTTTCGATTCCGCACCGAGTTCGATCGCCTCCGGCGGCCGGTGCGGACGTGGCTGCGGGAACCGGAGCGGACGGACGAATCGCTGTACCTGCGTATCGAATACGGGGAGGACCATCCCGACGCGGTTGCGCACAACCTGCGCGGTCAGGTGTTCCAGCGGTTCGACCAAGCGGGCGTGGACATCCACGGACAGTACGATTTCAAGGGCAATCTCGTGGACGTCGGCAGGCAATTCACGGTCGACGAGCGGGAGGTCGTCGACTGGAGCGCCGAGGTATCCGTAGAGGAGCACGTCTATCGCGGACATACCCGCTACGACGCGCTGGATCGACCGATCGCGGTCACCACTCCCGACGGCAGCGTGGTGTACACGGGCTACAACGAAGCCAATCTGCTGGAGCGGATCGAGGTCGCACTGCGCGGCGCTCAGGAGCGCACGACCTTCGTCGCCAACCTCGACTACAACGCCCGCGGCCAGCGCACCCTCGTGGACTACGGCAACGGCGCGAGCACCGGCTACGAATACGACACGGCCACCTTCCGGCTGACCCGCCTGACCACCCTGCGCGCCGACACCCGGCTACAGGATCTCGACTACACCTACGACCCGGCCGGGAACATCACCACGCTGCGCGACGACGCCCAGCAGACGGTCTTCTTCCGCAATCGCATGGTGGATCCTCGCGCGGACTACGTCTACGACGCGACCTATCGACTGATCGAAGCGAGCGGCCGCGAGCATACGGGGCAAGGCATCCCGGTCCCGCCGGATGCCGACGACGCGCCGCGGGTGGGCATCGACCATCCGGCCGACGGCACGGCCCTCGGCCGATACGTCCAGCGGTACTGGTACGACACCGTCGGCAATATGCTGCGCATGGCGCACCGGACCGACGATCCCGCCCGCGGTGGCTGGACCCGCGACTATCTCTACACCGAACCGAGCTTGCTCGAGCCCGATCGGGTGAGCAACCGGCTCTCGGCCACCAAGGCGCGCGATCAAGCGACCACACCGCAGCCGTTCCACTACGACGCGAACGGCAACATCACCGCGATGCCCGAGCTTGCGACGATGCGCTGGGATCCGCGCGATGACCTGTGTGAGACCGCCCGGCAGGTCGGCGGTGAAATCACCCACTACTCCTACGATTCGGCGGGGGCGCGGGTGCGCAAGGTCTCCCGGCACGCCGACGGGCGGCGCAAGTCCGAGCGAATCTACTGGGGCGGCTTCGAGATTCATCGGGAGTTCGGCGCCGGCGGCACGGTGACGCTGGCACGCGAAACCCTGCACATCGTCGACGACAACCAACGCGTCGCCGTCGTCGAAACCCGCACGGAGGGCACCGACGACGGACCGGCGCAACTCGTGCGCTATCAATTGGCGAACCTGCTCGGTTCCGCGGTGCTCGAACTCGACGACACCGCACAGGTCATCAGCTACGAGGAGTACTACCCGTACGGCAGCACCTCGTATCAAGCGGTGCGCGCGCAGACCGAGACGCCCAAACGCTATCGATTCACCGGCAAGGAACGCGACAGCGAATCCGGCCTCTACTACCACGGCGCGCGGTACTACGCCCCCTGGCTCGGCCGCTGGACGAGTCCCGATCCCGCCGGTGTGGTCGACGGGCCGAATCTCTATGTCTACGTTCGCGACAACCCCATCAAGCTGACCGATCCGACCGGCCACCTGAGCCTTGGCCAATGGGTGGGGATCGCCACCGCCGTCGTGGTCGGCACGGTCGTCACCGTCGCCACGGCGGGACTGGCGGGTCCGGTGGTGGGGACCGCGGCCGCGGCCGTCATCGGCGGCATCGTCGGCGGCGCGGCGGGCAGCGGTTTGGGTGAAGCGCTCGAAGCGCATATCGACAATCGCGAATCGCACGTGCTGCGCTCCGCGGTCATCGGCGGCGCGATCGGCGGCGTCTTCGCCGGTGCGGGAGCCGCGGTCGGTGCGATCGCGAAAACGGCCGCGGCGCAGGGAGTCGCCTCCCGAGTCGCGTCCTCGGCGACCGCGCAAGTCGTGCGATCGGCGGCCGCGCGAATCGGCCAATCCGCGGCGGGACAGGCGGCGCGCCGTGCCGGTACGAAGGTAGCCGAGTCGACCGTCGGCCGGGCAACAGCGGGAGCGGCCTCGCGCGCGGGTGGCGCCTTGCGCACGGTGCACGAAGCAGGCGAACGCGCGGGCTCCAAGATCGCGGGTCGGTTGGAGGGCACCGCGATGCAGAGAATCCTGCCCACTCCCGTAGTGCCCGGCGTACGGCAGGGGCAGGGGGCTGGGGTCGCCCAGGACTTCAAGCAGAGCTTCGGTCAGCGTCCCGAAGCCATCGACGTGGTCGGCAGCCGTGCCGAGGCCCAAGCGACCGGAACGTGGCCGGAGGGATCCGGGCCGACCACGAGCGATGTCGACGTCGTGGTGACGACCTCGATCCCCGATCTCGACAAGGCTTCTGGACAGGGCTTCGAATTCTTCAAGAACATCAATCCGGGGAAGGTGCCGCCTGGCGTCAAAGGGATCGGTCCCGGACCCGACCAAGCGTTCATCGGAACCAGTCCGGGCACCATTCCCAAGGGTGGGACACTCGATCCGTTCTTCCGTCCCGACGGTCCCGACCTGAGTCTCGGGCCTGCCTATCGGATCTGGCCGACGCCGATCACACCAGCGACGGGTGCCGCCGGTGCGGGTGCAACCTTCTTCGGCGGTGAACCGGACAAGTCGGTAGTGGCGCCGGGGGTGACAGTTCGCTTCTGACAGCGCTTTCCGGGCCGGAGCCGACCGGCGGGCACACCGTGCGTGACGGCATCGCGTGCGGATTACTTGTTGAGGAAGATGCCCGCCACGTCGGCGTTCTTGATCGGCGTCTCGGCATTGCGCTGGGTCGCGCAGAGCAGGTCGACGGAGATGATGGTGGCGTCGACGACGGTGCCCGCGGGCTCGCGGTCGTCCCCGGTCTGCTGCTTGACGAACTTCGTGATCGTCATGCGCTTGGTGTCGGGATCCTGGGTGACGTACTCGTTGCACGGTGTGTCGCCGCCCTTGTTGAGGGCCCGTTCGATATCGGTGCAGCCCGCCAGCAGCAGCGCGGCGGCCGCCATGCCGAGGCCGGTCCGTAGCACGGTGGCGTTCATCTGCTCCTCCTGGTCACCTGGTCGAGCGGATGGGCCGCCGCGATCGTATCGAGGGTAAGGGTGCGGGCATCGGGGTGGGCCACGCGGCCCAGTGTGTCGGTGCGGCGATGGAGGGGACTACTGCATCAGGATGCGGAGGGCTTCCTGGGCGGGGGAACCCTCCTCTGCGGTGTGCACGACCAAGGCGAGGTCGGGATGGCCGGGCAGTTGGAGTGTCTCGTAGGTCAATTCGAGCTCGCCGATCAGCGGATGCCGGTATCGGTGGCTGCCGTGCTCCGGAGCCTTGATGTCGTGCTCGACCCAGATCTGGCGGACTCGTGGCTGGCTGCCGACAGCTTCTCGATCAGGGCTTGGGCGGCCGGGGAAACCGCTGGGCGCGCCGCATCCACCCGGAGGAAGGCCACCACGTCTCGGGCCCGCGCCCACCAGTCGATGTATCCGGTACTCGCCGTTGGGTTGACGGAGACTGAACCTGAGCCGCGGCGCGCTCGACGAATGTATCGATCAGAGCCTTGGCTTGATCACCGCGCTCTTCCCGCTGTTCGGGACTATTCGCGCGCGAGATCGACCTGCATACCTGAATGGCTTCGCTGCCGAGCTCTCGCAATCGCGTGTCGTTCGTCGGCAAGCCGATGCGAAGGAGCGTACTTCGGGCCACGGTTCGCTTCGAATGAGCAGTCTGTTCGGCCGATCGAGTAGCTCCGTCATCGCCCTCCTGGAGGCGAAACCATCGGTCGTTCTCCGCGCTTCGATACTCGACAGCAGCGTCCGCAAAGGCGTTGTATGCGTTGAGCCGATCCTGCCTGAGCTGCTCTGAGAACCCTTGCGAGGCCGCCCGGTCGGCGGTCGCCGATGCGCACCGAGCAAATGCCGCATTCTGTGAACCGCTTCAGAATGTTCATGCCGCGAAGTTCGGGAGCCCCGTGTCAGTGGGCTTCTCTACGCTGCCGTGCATGACCCGTTCCCGAACCAGACCGCACCACACTCCTGACGGCCCTTTCGCCCTCGAGCTGGTCGGCACCGACCCTGCTGAGATGAACGCCCCCTCGCTATTTGGGGCCTCGCGGCCCGGCGATGGTGGGCTCTCGCCGGTTGGGATGGTGTGAGAAGTGTTCAGGCTCGATGGCGAGGTAGGTGTCTCCTACAGCCAGATCTATGTCGAGAGTGCCTTTGGGGGCTACGGCCCGCGCATGCACGAGGCGTTCGCCGGACAGAACTCAGGACTGTGCGGCGCCGCGGTACCCGGCGCGCTTTTCCTGCACACCGGGTTGCACACCGGCGACGTCGGCTTCACCGTCGAAGTGCGCGGCCAGGCTCCCCCGCTGGATCCGGCATGGGAAGACGTCGTGGAGGTCTCCTTCTACCCGCTCTCGGATCGAAGCTTCCTGGTGCAGTGGGCAGGCGAGGACTCCTGGGAACTGGACTTGAAAGAAGGGCTCGACTACCGGGTGCGGTACTGCGCGCAGGGCATGGACCAGGCACGAGAGAAGGACGTCAGGCTCGACGATGAGCCAGTACTGGACCGTTACCTCCTACAGTTCTGGCCCGCCCCGCCCGAACCGGACCGCATAGTGCGCCAGACCTCGCAGGACGCGGCCTACTCCCATGACTGGGCCCGCCGGCAACCCGATGCCGAGTTCCGCGTGCGGGCCATCATGGCCCAACGACGGGCACACCTCACCCCTGAGGGCGCCGAATCGTTTCGCGACGCCGAATTTCCAAACGGGACCGCGGATATGGCGGTCATCTCCCGCGAGGCCGATCTCCAGTCTGTCCGCGAGCAGTTGACATCGCTGAGCTCCTATCCCACAGCGCTGCCCTGGGATTGGGCCGCCACCTTCGTCGTGCCAGCCGACGATCGCGTCGGTTACATCGAAGCGTTCCTCGAACAGATCGGTGAGCACGCCTTCGCCCTCGGTACTGTCCTGGCGTCGCTGGAATCCGGGCAAGACTACTACCTGGCCTTCGTGACACCGACCGAGTTCGAACAGCTCTCGCGGCTTCTCACCGCACACGGGATGAGCGCTGAAAGCGTGCGGGATGGCCGCTGGACGCCGCAGGTGAGCCCAGAAGACAGCGCCGCGAGCAGCGCGATCAGAGCCTGGGCCATAGCCAACGGCCACAAGGTCAGTGCAGCCCCCGGAGCGGCGATCACGGCGTCGCTCGAGAGCCCCGAGGCACCCGAGGAGGCCGGACCGGACCGGCTCACCTGACGCGTCGGATCGGCACCCGAAATCCCCGCCCGCTATCCCGTCCCCAGGGCGGGAGTGGGTGGTCGCGTTCCGCGCCTGGGCCACAGCGCAACCGCACACGGTAGAAGCCGGCCAGGGACAGCTCGACCCATCCTGAAATCGGCATTTGCGTGCGTTCGGCAGGCCGCGGTCCGATCTGCTCGGCTCGACCCGTAAGCGGCGCGCAGATAGCCGGCTAATCGGAGATGATCAGCACCTTTTGGCGGCGGAACACGTGGACCGCTGACTTTCTGATGTCTTCAGCTCTGCAATGATCCTGTGTAACAACCTGTTCCGAGGCGCGAATATGCATTCATGAGTCGTACGACAACGCGATCGATCAGCGTCGCAGCGATGGCACTCGGTGCCGCACTGCTGCTTGCCGGATGTGGTCCCGCCTCGAATGACAGCACGTCCGCGCCGAGCACCCCGAACAACACGGTCACCTCGGCCAATGCAGTCACCGCGACCACAGCGGCGCCGACATCGGTTCCAGCCCCGGCGACGACCGTCGCGTCCGAGTCCACGACGGCGGCGCCGGGCACGGACACGGATCGGCCCGCCGGCAGCTGGAACCCTTGTGACACTCCCGATTCCGCGCTCGCGAGTGCGGGCTTGAACGTCGCCAGCGAGCAACCGATCTCGAATCCCGGTTTCCCCACCGAGAAGTCCTGCAAATGGAAGACCGCCGACAACGCGCTCGAGTTCTACGTCACGGCCTACGGCATGCCGGTAGGTGAGCTGCGCCAGACCGGTAAGTACGTCGACTTCAGTTCGGTCACGGTGGCCGGCCGTAAATCTCAGCAATTCCGTGCGGCGCAAGACACTCACAAGCTCGGGTGCTACATCGCGGTACCAGCGTCTTTCGGTGGTGACATTTTGCTCTTGGCGTCACGAATCTGGAACCCTCAGGGCGGCACCGACGGATTCAACTCCTGCGACGATGCCCAGCGCATCGCTAACTCCCTGGTCAACCACATACCCTGACGCACTGACGCTCGGGTGCAATGGTCCTGCTCATCTTTGCCCGAAGCCTATTCTCGGACACACCGACCCACGCCCCTGTCAGTGCCAGTTCTGCTGCGTGAACCCAGGGATCAAAGGGCCGATTCGACCGCTCATCGGCATTTCAGGATGCTTATACCGACTTGGTGATGGCAATGTGGTTGAAGACCGTTCTGGGGACCTCCGTCCGCGCTGGACTCGGTGTCCAGGTTCCGCGGACCGGCGGTAGCTGTTCCACCACTGCCTAGCCGATCAACCACGATCCCCGCTCTCGTCGCGCCGAATCATGGGGCTGTGGCAGGGGAGAGACGACATTGCGTCTCCGTCTCAATATGCGGGCATTTGAGGAGTGTGTAACCGATATCTCACCCCGGCAAGATGTGCGCACTACGTACTCCATGTCGCCTGAGCAGCACGAAGAACAGCTCAGAATTCCTCTCTCAGTTCCACCACCAACCGGGTCGGCCGATTCAGTCAGCGCCCAGGAGGCATTTCGAGTCAGGTGCTGGCACACGATCGCCTCCAATGCCCACCGCAGGCCGCGGCGCGAGAGTTTGGCCCGCGGCTCGGCCGCGCGCCTGGTGTCCTGGCGCCACACGTGTCCGCACCCGGAGCATCGGTAGCGGCGGACCGTGACGAGCAGCGTCGTGGGTCGCCACGCCAGCGGCTCGTGCGCCCAGCTGCCGGGTCACGCTGTCGCGTGGTGATCCCTCGCAACCGCATCGGCGACACCACTGGTCGGGGTCGACGACCCGGCAGGCCAGCACCGCGCGATCGGTGTCGAGTCGCTGCCCGACGACCTGCAAGCCGAGTTCGTCGACGCGGCAGAACGTGGTCAGGTCGGGGCAGGCGAAGCAGGTAGCGTCCGTCAGACAAGGTCGAGTCTTCCGGATCGGCGGCGTGTGAACCTCGATCGTCGGAAGACCACGGTCTTGCCGAGCCAGCGACGCGCCTGGCGCTTTCTACACCATCATCTGCGAAGCCAACGGGGCCAAGCGAACGTATTCAAGCAACCGATATTGCGAGGCAGATGGTCGCGATCCAGATAGCACCAAGAAGCTGCAGCACCCTGTCGCGCAGGACGATGTCTTCAGGTGTGCCGGCAGTCCCGCTGTCGACGTCTACGGCGTACCGCAAGACCGCGAGGGTGATCGGGATCATCGATACCGCGAACCATTGCCCGGAATGCCCGTCGCGTTCGAACGCCCACAGCCCGTAGAACACGACGACGGCAGTAGCCGACATCGTCCATACAAATCGCAGGTAGGTGCCGGTGTAGCTCTCCAACGATTTGCGGATCTTGGCGCCGGTGCGTTCGGCGAGCTGGAGTTCGGCGTAGCGCTTGCCTGCCACCATGAACAGCGACGCGAACGCCATCACCAGCAGGAACCACTGAGACAGCGGGATACCGGTCGCCACACCGCCGGCGACCGCGCGGATGAGATAGGCCGAGGAGACGATGCCGATATCGAGTACCGCCTGGTGTTTGAGGCCGAAGCAGTAACTGAGCTGGATCACGAGATAGACCGCAATCACCAGTGCGAGCGCTGGCACGGTGACCAGTGCCATAGCCAACGAAGTACCAATCAGCCCGACAGCGATCGCGTACGCCAGCGTGGGCGCGACAACGCCAGCCGCGATAGGCCGCAACCGCTTGGTCGGGTGTTGCCGGTCTGCGTCCACATCGCGTACGTCGTTGATCAGATAGATCGATGACGCCGCCAAACAGAACACGACGAATGCGATGCCGGCCTTGTAGAGGACGTCGCGGTAGTCGTAATGCACGTGGCCACCGAGCGTCGCCAACGGTGCAGCGACCACCAGCACGTTTTTGATCCATTGCCGAGGTCGCATCGCCTTGATTACACCGACCGCCAGGTTGGTGGTGCCCGCTCGTTGATCTCGCGTCGTTTGAAGGTTACTCGTCATGTTCGGTGGCCCCGCCTTCCCCTACGCTCCATAGCTCACCCGGTCAGAAGACTAACCGGCCCGCACGTGTCACGGCAGTTTGTGACGCGTTTTCACGAGACTTTGTGTTCGTCAGCGACATCAACCGCCGACCGAGGAGCATCACTCCGCCTCCCTTGCGGCGGGGCAGCGGACCCCCGACTACACCCTCGACTGTGAAGAGCCACAAATCCAGCACTCCCGTTCATGAAGGTCCGCACATCGGCATACTTAGTGGAACCGCTTGACACAAAACGCCTTACGCTGATTATGCTGCGTTTCAGCGCCAGGCGCGCCGGCTGCGCGTCAGTCATCCGTCGGGGCGACGGTGGCTTCGCCTCGTCGGCGAGCTGCGAAGGCGGCGTAGTCACGCTCCGACTGCAGAACGCAGAATTCGTTGCCCTCCGGGTCCGCAAGCACTGTCCATGATTCGATCGTCGAACCCCACTGGGCTCGGGTCGCGCCGAGCGCGAGAGCCCTGTCCACGCCTCGCGATCGTGTGGGCGCAAATCGAAATGGAGCCGATTCTTCGACGTTGGTGCCGGTTGCTGAGGAGTAAAGAGCAGCACCGGGCCACGACCGTCCGACGGGCCGATGCGGATGGAGGCGGTGAAGTTCTCCAGGCGAACGTAGCCGAGCAGTGTTCCCCAGAAGTCGACAAGTCGAGTTGGGTCTGCGGAGTCGATTGTTACGCAGTCGATCCGGGCTGTGGCGCAATCAGGTACTGGGACGTCCATAGCTGGTAGACCGTAGTGCGAACTGCAGTGTCCACCAACGGATTACATCGAGCCGCAGATCTGGTCATCGGCATTTCAGTGCGTTGGTGGATGTCGAGATAGCCTCGGCCCGTTAATCTTTGGGGTGTTTCGCGTGGCCTGTCGGACCCGCGCGTCACGCGGTAATACAGGACGTTGCTGGTTTGCGGGAGAGGGTTCGGCGAGTCGCGCCGAATGCCGACGCACAGTTCGCCGGTCGCGGGGCGGCCCGCCGACTAGAGTTTGTCGTGTGTCAGGCTGTCGCTCGATCCTCGGTGCTGGAATCGCATGAGGGCCGTCGTGTACGACCGCTACGGCGGCCCCGAGGTGCTGTCGGTCGTGGAGGTCCCAGCGCCTTCCCCAGGGCCGAAACAGGTGCTCGTCCAAGTGCACGCGACGTCGATCAACCTCTCCGACTGGGAGACACTGCGGGGGACGCCGCTGTATTCGCGCATCGGCGGGCTCCGGGCACCCAGACGCCCGGTTCTCGGATCCGATATCGCCGGACGGGTCGAAGTCGTCGGCTCCGAGGTCACACTGTTTGCACCGGGTGACGAGGTCTACGGCGACAATCTCATGCTCAAGGGCGGGTTCGCGGAATATGCGGTGGTTCCTGAATCGGCGCTGGCTCACAAACCGGTGTCGCTGAGCTTCGCCGAGGCGTCGACGCTGCCACAGGCGGGGGCGATCGCACTGCAGGGCACGGCCGGCATCGCAGCCGGTATGTCGGTGTTGATCAACGGAGCGGGCGGCGGTTCCGGAGCGTTTGCGATCCAGTTGGCCAAGAGTGCCGGGGCGCATGTGACCGGGGTGGACAACGCCGCCAAACTGGCGTTCATGCGCACGCTCGGCGCCGACGAGGTCATCGACTATCGCGCTGAGGACTTCACCCGAACCGGACCGTACGACCGGGTACTCGACCTCGTCGCCCACCGGTCGGTCTTCGCTTATCGCAGGTCGGTCGCGCGTGGCGGCCGGTACCGCTGCGTGGGCGGCACCACGCGCGCGTTGCTGCGGTTGACGACGGTCGGAGTGGTCGCCGGAATGGTGACCGGCCGCGGGCTCGGGGTCCTCGCGGTGAAGGAAGGGCCCGCGCACTTCACACCCCTCGCGGAGTCGTGTGTCGCGGGACGTATCGGTATCCACATCGACCGCAGTTTCCCCCTCGACGAGACCGCGAACGCGCTGGCCCACGTCGGTGCGGGACGCGCCCTGGGCAAAGTGGTGGTCGAGATCCGCTGATCGGCACTACCGGATGTTCTGAGCCGCAACCGGTCTGGCCCGCCGCCTACCACGACGTGGCCGCTTCGCTCAGCGCTGTGGGCGGCAGTTGAGTGTGTTCGGCGGCTGGCGCCCTGCCCTCAGGATCGCGCGGATCGCGGCATGTGCGTGCGTTCGCGAACGCTCGCCGAGCCGTATTCGTACGCGCGTGTACACCAGCATCGACCGGGCACCTATGCCCGCGAGAGTCAAGGACGGCTGCGGCCGATCCGGTCGAACAGCTCCTCGAGCGGTTCGCCGATGTCTCGGCCGAACTGGGTGAGGCTGTAGGTGACCTGGGGCGGGGTCGTCGGCTCGACCTCGCGCCAGACCAGGCCGTCCCGTACCAGCGCGCGCAGGGTTTGGGCGAGCATCTTCTCGCTGATGCCGCGGATGCTCTCGCGCAGCTCGTAGAACCGAAGGTCGTTGCCGCGCAGGGAGATCAGCACCCAGACGCCCCACCTACTGGTGATGTGGTCGAGCACATCACGCGCGGGGCAGTCGGTGTGAAACACCTCATACCGCTTGCCCGCCTCGGCCTGTGCTGGCTGCGCACCTCCCACCATGTCATGAGCTTACTCAAAGGTATGTCCTTACCAATTGTCAGCCCGGCTCCTAGCGTCATGTCCACAGTGCACATCCGACAAAGGAGCTGAACATGATTGTGGTGGCCGGGGCTACCGGAAACATCGGCCGACCGTTGACGCGGGCGCTGGCCGAGGCTGGTGAACAGGTGACGGCGGTGTCACGGAACACGGTGGCCGTACCGGACGGCGTGCGGCACGTGACTGTCGACCTCGCTGAGCCGACGGGCCTCAAACCAGTACTGGCAGAGGCGAAAGCGCTGTTCCTGCTGCTGTCCGGCGACCTGCATGCCCCCGGGGCCAAGCCAGCCGGCATCATCGGACTGGCCGCCGACAGCGGCATCCGCCGGATCGTCCTGCTGTCCTCGCAGGGCGTGGTGACCAGGCCGCTCGGGACAACGCGGGTCGCCATGCGCGCGGTGGAGGACGCGGCGCGAGAGTCCGGCATGGACTGGGCCATCCTGCGCCCGGGTGGCTTCGCCTCCAACGCCTTTGCCTGGACGGAATCGGTCCGCACGCGACAGGTGGTCGCCGCGCCCTTCGGAGACATCGGGGTGCCGATCGTAGACCCGGCCGACATCGCCGAGGTCGCGGCGGCCTGCCTACTCGACGACCGGCACACCGGTGGCGTGTACGAGTTGACCGGGCCGGAGGTGATCACCCCGCGCCAGCAGGCGGAGACCATCGCCGCCACGCTCGGCTCGCCAGTGCGGTTCCACGACCTCACCCGCGAGGAGGCCAAGGCCGAGATGATCCGTTTCGTACCAGCTGAACTCGCTGATGACACCCTGGACATCATCGGCTCACCGAGCCCCTCCGAACTGCGGATCAGCCCGCACGTGCAGCAGGTCCTCGGTCGTGCCCCGCGCCCGTTCGCGGACTGGGTCGCTCGCAATATCGCCGCGTTCCGCTGAGACGCAACCGCAGTCGCATGGTTCGGCACTGGTAGGCATGTCCGGCGATGTCGGATCATGCTGTGGCCGAGTTGGATTCGTGAGCCCCCTTCGGACACACTGCGGCCCACCCTCGTTGGCATGTACATTCTGCCGCCTCGCCACATGTGGGCTCGCCCCAGCCGGGCGGATCAATGGTCTCGTCCGCCAATACCTTCCCCGCACCGTCGACATGCGCGACTACACCCAAACCGACCTCGATGCCATCGCCGACGAACTCAACCAACGACCTCGACAAACCCTCGGCTTCAAGACACCATCAGAAGCACTCAACCAAGCGTTGCGATGACCGCCTGAACCCGCAGGCAGAAGCGGACGTTCATGACCGCGCGCACAGCGGCATTTCCAGACGTTGGACTTCCATCGAGTCCCGCAACAGCCCGGCGCATGGAACCGGCTTATCCGCCGGAGTGGCCGTCGCTTCTAGACGACGGTCTCGCGCGGGCCCGGTCATGGATGTCGGTGGCTCGTGGCAGTGTCAGCCGCTGTGACTGCTTCAGCTGATGACGACGCCTGGTTTCATGATCATGGACTGTGTTTCCCGACCTTGATCGCGATCAACGAACCGGGGGCATCGTGAACACCACGACCGGTGGCCTGGGGTGGATGTACGACGCGGATCTGCCGCTGGTCAGCCTCACCTTCGCGCGTCAGATCAACGCCCGAGAGCTATTGGAGCGGATGGGCGTCGACCAAACACCGTGTCGATACGCGGGCCGGATGACTTCCACCACGAGCTGGGCAACCTTCTCTACGTACACGGCGGATATGTGGTCAGCGCAGGGCATTACCGAAGCTGGGCCTGGGCTGAGGAGCACGGCAGTCGGAAATCCCTCGATGACCGAGGACTGGTGCTGCGCGCCTCGATCGGAACCGCGGCACTGGAGCTGCACGCCACCGGGAAACCGGGAGTGGTGTTCCAGTACGCCGAGGACGGCCGCCTCATCACCAGACTCGACAGCACGGACGTTTCGCACGGACAGGCAGCGACTCTCACCGCTTCGACACCGAGATGCAGGCCCTCGGCGCCCGACCCGAAGAACACGAATACTGCCCCTTGGGGTCCCGCGGAATGTTCTACAGGCTTGCAGAGAACCTCGGCGTCGGGGTGCCTCGGTATTACCTCGACGACCGTCCCGTCCTCAGCGGGCGGCTCCTGCCCCCAGTCTCGCGGTAGCTGTTGAAATGGCGGTGGTCAGGGGGACTTGTGACGTCTGATGAGTTGCGCGGCGAATGCCGCGATCTGGTGGCGGTGCGTTCGCCCGACGGACGCATCCAGCGCTGGCCGGTGACAGCGAGAGCCCTTGAAACAGGTCGGTGGCGAGTCACGTTGACCGATGGGGCGGGCGGGGAATGGGTCGCTGATAGCGACGATGTGTTCGATGGGTTCGCGGCGGTGCGAAAACTCCCGGAGCGCAGTGGTTTTCGATTTCTGGTTGTCGGCGCACGGCCGGAGTATTGGCCGACCCCGATGAGCAGTCAGATGGGTGGTGGGTTCGAGTTGTGGGCCCGCTACCGGTGCGGCCTTCGTAACGTTTTTCGTACTGCAATCGCAGGTGTGTCGCGAGGTCGCGGCTACCGGTACATATTTTCGCCTGCGCCCGCGTCGAAGGTTTCGACTGTCGAGCAACAGCACGCCTACCGCGAGCAGTGGCTGGTCTGGAGTCGGCTGAAGTGACATGACATTGGCATGAGCGCGCGTGCCTCCGAGGCGCCCGGCCAAGCTGTCCTGGCGCGCGA